>NZ_JBHWIW010000046.1:0-62287 GCF_042731955.1 Streptomyces sp. NPDC059828
GCATCGATGCCTCCGGCCGGCCGGAGGCGAGGAGGGTGGACTGCACGGCGAGGGCCCGTGAGCGCGCGACGCGTTCCTGGTCGCGTGCGGCTTCGCGCTGCTGGTACGCGAGGCCTCCGGCGGTCAGGGCCAGGATCAGCAGCACCACGAGGGTGACCGACGTCCGCTGCCGCCGCCGCACCTGGCGCCGGGCCTGCTCCCCTCTCGCGTCCTCCTCGGCCTGGCCGGCGAGCAGGAACGCCTCCTCCCGTGGGCTGAGCCGGCTTCTGCCGTCCAGCTCGTCGGCCCAGGAACGGACGGTGTCCAGCCGGGTGCCGCGGTAGAGCACGGACGGATCGCGGCCCGCGCGCTCCCATTCGTCGGCGGCAAGGGCCAGTTGCTGGTGGATCAGCAGTCCCGCACGGTCGGCGTGGATCCAGCCGCGCAGCCGCGGCCAGGCGTGCAGCAGGGCCTCGTGGGTGATCTCGACGGTGTCGCTGCCCATCGTGATCAGCCGTGCGCGTACGAAGGTGTCGAGGGTCGCCGCCACACCGTCTGCGTCGGCGAGCTGCTCCATCAGGGCCGTTCTGCTCATCCGGCGCCGGGTCGCCGCGGTGCCGTCCGCGACATGGACCAGCCGTGCCAGGAGGCGGCGGATCGTCTTCTGTTCGGCCGGATAGAGCTGGGCGAAGGCGTCCTCCGCGGTGCGCGCGATGGCGCCCTGGATCCCCCCGGTGCGCTCGTAGCCGGACACGGTCAGCATGGCGCCTTCGCGCTGCTGCCAGGTGGCCATCAGCGCGTGGGACACCAGGGGCAGCGCCCCGGAGGGCGTGACCTCGGACACCACTCCGGTGGCGGATGTTCCCGGGCCGTCGCGCAGTCCGGCGTCCCGCAGCAGCAGCTGGGCCAGTCCCGGTTCGAGAGTGACACCCGCGAGCTCCGCGGGTCGCGTGATCGACTCCCGCAGTTCCGTCAAGGACATCGGGCGCAGCACGAACAGTCCGTCGGTGAAGGCGCTGGCCAGTTCGGAAAGCTCCAGGCAGTCACCGGAGAAGTCAGCCCGCACTCCGAGCACCACCACTGCCGGGTCGAGACCCGCCGCGTCCGGCCGGGGTCCGGACACGGCGCACAGTACCCGGACGAAGGCGTGCCGCTCCTCCGCGTCGGAGCAGAGCGTGAACAACTCCTCGAACTGGTCGACCAGCAGCACCGGCCGGACCGGTGGAGACGGCCGATGCTGCTCGGAACGGGACGGCGTGCCGTCCGACAGCGCCCGTACGACCTCCAGCAGCCGCTCCGGACGCTCCCTCAGCTCGTTCACGGTGAGGCCGGGGTCGCTGCCCAGCGCCTTGGCGGTGCGGGTGAGCAGCTCGTCCAGGGGGCGCGCTGTCGGGGTGAACCGGACCACGGGCCAGGTCTCGGCGCCGGGCATGGGGAATCCCCCCGGGCGCCGGAGGGCCGGTACGAGACCGGCGTTGAGCAGAGATGACTTGCCGGCGCCCGAGGGGGCGACCAGCATCAGCGGTCCCTGCCCGATCCGTTCGAAGACCCGGTCGACCAGCGCGGAGGTCGCGCGCTCACGGCCGAAGAACCACTCGGACTCGCGAGGGGTGAAGGCGGGCAGACCGCGGTAGGGGCATGCGCCCTCGGACTGCGGTCCGGGCGCGGCGGAGCCGCCGCCTGCGGGGCTGCCGGATTGCGAGGACTGTTCCGGCAGCAGCGCCAACAGCTCGCCATCCGCCCGGAGTACCTGGTCACAGCGGCGCGCGACATCGATCGTCGCACGCTTCGCACCGGTCTCGATCTTGCTGAGATAGCCCTTGCTGTAGTGCGTCAGGCGCGAGAGATCAGACAGCGACAGGCCCCTTTCCTGCCGCAGCCGTCTCAGCTGGGCGGGGAAGTGCGGCCTGGTCGGGCCGGCCGGCCCGATCCCTTCCGGCTGCTCGGCCGGGTCGTCGGCCCCGTGTCCGTACTGCTGCTCCCCCAATGGATCCCCCATGGCGATCTGCGCCCTGGTCAGAGGCGGCAAATGCCCACGTTAGTGCGGGGGCGGTGGGGAAAAGCAAACCTTTCCATTGGTATGACGAACGGTGTGGCGAAACGACTCGAAGGTGAACCCCGGAAACCGCGTCGGAGCCGCGATGGACGGCCCCGACGCGGCTCTCCTGCTACGGCCGGTACAGCGTGATCGAGTTGATCGGTGTGAGGTCGGCGTAGACGCCGTGCCCGGCGGCGATCCGCCCGCCGCAGCCCGCACCGTTGGAACCGGTGCACAGGGCGGCGGTCGCGCCACCTGTCTGGTTGTTGAGGACCCAGTGGTTGCCGAACTGGTTGCTGAGGTTGTGGGCCCCGTAGCTCCAGAAGACATGGGTCGGCCTGACCGCCGGGTTCTGGTTCTGCGGGTAGATGCAGACCGCACCGTCCGGGCAGCCGGCCCAGTCGGCGGGCTTGGCCTCGGCAGGGCCGGTGAGCGCCATCACGGCCGCGGCGGCGGTCGCGAGTGCTGCGAAGGCGTGGAAGGTCTTGCGCATGATGTCCCCCTTGCGGGTCTTGCTGTGTGCTGACGTCCTCAGCCTTTCCCCGGTCGCTCCGGGGCGTCGACGGGTTTCCCGTCGCCCCTCCGGCAGGCCGTTGGGAAACCCGCTGCGAGCAGGCAGGAGAGAGGACGAGAGGCAACGACCCGGGCACCCCGACCGCGACCGACAGGGGGACTACGAGCGGCGGCGCGGCTTGCCTCGTCCTGCGCTCTTGTGGCCGCCGCCGCGCGAGCCCTTCCCGGACTTACCGGGTGTGCCGGACTTCCCGGGGGTGCCGGAGCGTCCGGACGGCTTCCCCGTGGACGTGCCCGTCGGCTTCCGTGCGCCCTTCGACTTGGGCTGCGCCTCGGTCTGCGGGCGTCCCCGGGTGCTGTTGACGGTCCGTCCGCGGACGATACCGATGAACTGCTCCACCAGATCCGTGGTGTCGTCCAGTGGCCAGGACAGCACGATGCCGGATTCCGGGGCGTCCGTGAGCGGGCGGTAGGTGAGGTCCCTGCGGTGGTGCAGCCGGGCGAGTGACTGCGGCACCACGAGCAGGCCCACTCCCGCCGCCACGAGCTCGATGGCATCCGCTGTCGTCGCGGGACGCTCGACGGCGGGCCGCCCGGGCGGACGCTCCCAGTCGAGCACGTCGTCAAGAGGATGCAGGACGATCTCCTCGGCCAGGTCGGCGAGCGTGACCTCGTCGACCGCCGCCACGATGTGGTCCTTGGGGACCACCACCACGGTCTTCTCGGTGTAGAGGGGGATCGCGCTGAGCTCCGTCCGGTCGACCGGCAGCCGTACGAGACCCGCGTCCACGCCGCGCTCCCGCAGCACGCTGCCAGCCTCGGCAGCGGTCGTCGAGACGAGGTGCAGGGGGACGTCGGGCAGCCGCTCGTTCCAGATCCGCACCCACTTCGCGGGCGTCACTCCGGGGACGTAGGCAAGCCGGAACGAGGGAGGTACTTCCGAGCCAGTCACGCAGCCAGGCTACCGGCCTGGTCAGAGGTCGTGCACACGCTCGAATACCCTGGACGGTATGACATCGCAACAGAGCGCCCAGACGATGAAGCCCGCCACCGCGGCGAAGAAGCTGGGCGTGTACCTCGAGGCCACCCCCGCGGAGTTCCGTGACGGCACGGTCTCGCGCACCGAGCTGAACGCCCTCCAGGCCGATCCGCCCGAGTGGCTGCAGGAACTGCGGCGCAACGGTCCGCATCCGCGCCCCGTGGTGGCGGCGAAGCTCGGCATCTCGATCTCCGGGCTCGCCCGCGGCGGCATCACGGAGCCGCTCACGACGGAGCAGATCGACGCGCTCAAGCAGGACGAGCCCGAGTGGCTGCGCAAGGAGCGGACCACCCAGGCCGAGGTCCGCAAGGAGACCGCGCGCATCAAGGCCAGGGACGCGGCGCGCACCGAGCAGGAGGACTGACTTTCCGGCCCTGCCGTGCCCCGGCAGGCCACGTCAGGTGGCGGGAGCCTCCGCGAGGGCACGCAGCTCGTCGTGGATGCGGCGCGCATAGGCGTGGCGCGCGGTGCGGTCCTCGTCGGGGAGGCTGCTGATGCCGTCGAGCACATGAACGCCGAGCCAGACCCGGCCCGCTATGTGGGCCTGCGCCTCCCACCTCTCCTCCCGGGACACCTCCCGCAGCCGGGCTGCCGCGACGGCGGCCCGGCCGGCCTCGACCACGGCCTCGGCGAGCTGTCTGGTCGACGGAGACAGGGCTCCGGAGGTGCTGGCGACGCCGGCCCGCTCCAGAGCGGACCGGTCGCTCAGCCACTGCTCCCGATCCCGGGAGGGCCGCCGGGTGTCCAGTCTGCGCAGTGTCTCGTACGTCTCGCGGTCCATTCCGCAGGGGAAGAACCAGATCCCGTCATCTCTGCCCGGCATGCTCATGCCCGGGCCATACCCTTGGTGGACAGCTGTCAAAGCTGGGTCGCCGTCAGTACCCGGCGGGGGGCGTGGGCGCTGCCGCGAGGTGCTCCTGGAGTTCCCGGTGGCGGAACTGGTACCCGGCCCCGGCCGTCCGCAGCAGGCCCAGCTGGTGGCAGGTGTGGAGGAAGCGGCCCAGGCGCCAGGGAAGCCTCCGGCGCGTACAGAGCAGCAGGGCGAGGTAGCGCAGGCTCGCCGCGCCGGCACGGCCCCTGGCCAGGGCCAGGCAGGGACCGGCCGCCAGAGCCAGGGTGAAGCCGAGGGCGGCGGCCGGGGCGGCTCCGCGGCCCGGGGTGCGGGTGACCACCGCCGCCACATGGGCCGCGAGCCCGAAGGCGAGAGCGATCGCGGTGACCACGGCCGCGGCGACGGCGACGGCGCTGAGGGCGTCCTTGCGGATGAAGGAGCGGGGATCGCCGGTCGGCTCGGTCACGGGCCGCCACAGTGCCCTGGCCACTCCGGCCAGGGCACCGACCGTGACAGATATCGAGATCATGACGAGGTAGACGTTCTTCAGCAGGTTGCCGATCCCCATGTCGACGGAGGGCAGGCCGAGCAGCGCCCTGAAGAACACGATCAGGCCGATGAAGAAGCCGAACACCGCGGTGAGCAGCAGGGTGGCGGCGGTGCCGAGCCCGCCGCCGAGCGTCAGCCCGACGAAGGTCCCGCCGATGACCCATCCCAGTGCGCGGCGGCGCTGCGGCCAGGTCGTCATGGGGCGTAGCCGGAGCTGCAGCGGCACCGGCCAGGCCCCCACGAAGGTTGCCACCAGGATGAGCACGGTGAACACCAGCACCAGGAACTCCTCTCCTGCCGCCTGGCCGCCATGGGTGCGGCGCAGCAGGTGCACGCCGGTGAGCATGCTCAGCAGGAGCACCGCTGCGATCAGCGCGGTGCCCACGGCGCGCGACCGGGGGGACAGGGGCCACAGTTCGTGCAGCACCAGGTCGGTGCTGGACAGGTTCCGTCCGGCGCGGCGGGCGCTGGTGAGCGAGTTGGAGTGGAGATACCCGGCGAGCACGGCCAGGTGCCGCCAGGTGGCGGCGGCCTTCAGCCGGGGCAGCGGCGTGCGCCCCTCCTCCTCGCCGCGCAGCCGGGACTCGTCCTCCGTCTCGTCGGGGTGGGCGAGTGTGCTCTTGACGGCCGCTGCCACGTACTGGTCGAGGAGCAGGCCGTAGAGCTGCCCGCTCTGGGCGAGGGCGAGTATGTCGTGGGGCGAGCGGCGAAACTGCCGTGTGTGTTCGTCCCGTTCCTCGAAGACGACCGCGGCCAGGGTCAGGCGCCATGGGGTGCTCAGTGCCTGGACGACGGCTGCGTCGGGAGCGCCTGCCGCGCCGGGTGGCGGAGCGAGTGCGTCGAGCACCTGCTGCCAGCGCGCCCGGTTGCGGGCGGAGTAGCCGACGCGGGTCTCGAGGTAGTGCCGGGCCTGTTCGCCGGTGACGCGGGTGAGCGCGATGTGCACGACCACCTGCGGTTGTGAGTCGGCGAGCTGGAGCGACTGGTACACCTGGTCACGGCAGGTCATGACGACGGGAGCCTTGACCGCTCCCCGCTCGTAGCGCTCCACGGCACTCAGCAGCAGTGCCGCCCGGCACGGTGGCCCGGGAATCGCGACCGAGTCCAGTTCGTCCAGTCCGTCGATGACCGGGAGCACCAGGTCTTCCGTCACGACCAGTTCGGCGTCGCGCCGGGTGAGCCGGTAGACGTCGATCAGATGGGACATGACCCAGGCCCGGATGTCGCTCCCCGGCCAGGCGGCCGCGGTGAGGCGCACGGGAACACGTGCGCCCGGCTCGCGGCGTTCGGCGAGTTGCAGCACCAGGGCCGAAGCCACCACGGTCTTGCCCGTTCCGGCGTCGCTGCCCGGCGGGGCTCCGGAGGGATCGTTGACCGGGGAGGGCGTACCGGTGATCACCAGACGCCCCGGGCTCAGGCCCTGGAAGAAGTCGGCCACCGTCTCCAGGGTCCCCGCGGCGGGAATCCCCGGCGCGCCCGCGGATCCCGCCGCGCCGGTGACGCCGGTCGCGTCGACCACGGTGAAAGGAAGGTCGATACGGCCGTTGAGGGCGGAGGTCCCGCCACCGAGCAGCTGCCGGTACTCGGCGCCTTCCAGCCGCACCACCGTACGCGCGAGCAGCTGGGCCACGATCTCACCGGTGCGCTGCTGCTGCGCGGACCGCACGGCGACCGCGAGCCCACCGACTCCGGCCACGGTGCCGATCACCCCGACGGCGAGCGACAGCACGCCTGCCGGATCGGCGTCGCTCACCTTCACCTGCGGCAGCATCCACCACGTCAGGGCGATGCTCGCGACGATCACGACCACGCTGACCAGCACGCCTGCGGTGGTTCTCCTGCTTCCCCCCTGCACCATGCATGCCATGGTGCTCGATCGCGAAGGCGGCGTGGGCGAATTCCCCGGACCGTGACCTCGGCAGGGCAGCGGCCCTAAGATGCCGCAGAGCCGCAACAATACGTCGTATGAACCATCAGACAGACTAGGTGGCCGAGGCGATCGCGGCCGAACTCCGCTTGATGAACCCGGATGTCCGTACCTCGGCCGTCCTCGCCCGGGAGCTGCTGGACCCGGAGTTCACCGAGGTGGGCGCATCAGGCCGGCGGTGGACCTACGAGGAGATGCTCGCCGCACTGCCCACGCTGGAAGGCGCGGCTGAGGACGGCCCTCGCTATGAGCCTTCCGCTGTCAAGGGCGTGCCGCTGGCGCCGGGCTTGGTGCATCTCACCTACGAGACCGTCCTCGACGGCCGCCGCGCACGGCGGAGTTCGCTGTGGCGCAGGCAAGGGGCGGACACGGCCTGGCGGTTGTACTACCACCAGGCCACACCAGTCCCCTGCGAGCCGGTATCGGCGGGCGACGCCACCTAGTGCCACGGCGCTACCGTCGGCGAGATCCTCGAACGCCTCGCACACTCCTGCCGACGGATCTCCAGCGCAGGACGCCAGGGCGTTTCTGATGCCTCTGGGACGGTGTCGCGGCGGACCCCGGCCGGGAACGGGGGAAGGGCACGGCCACGACGCGGCCATCGGGGTTGTACCGATTCCTGAAGACCGTTCGGTGGCCGCGGGCCACAGCGCAGACCCTGTCCGGTGGCAGGCGATCTTCAACCAGGCCATGGCCCGGATCGCGGGACGATCCGGGCCGGATAGGCACGCTGGAGCAGTGGGTCGCTCATGCGATCGATGAGCGTGGATGTGGGTGCACCGCCATCCAAGTACCTACATACGTTGTTCTCCCGTCCCTCGTGCGGAGCCTTATGGATCAAGCTGTCCTTGTCCACCGCCACGAGCCCTGACCGGAGAAGTCCTGTGCGACCGCCTACGCGCCATCAGAAGCGCCCTGCTGACGAGCGTCCCCGACCGGCGTGCCCACCTTCCTGAGACGGTGGGTCCCCGTCTCAGGTTGCCCCGCGGATGCCTTGTGTGGACATGCTCTCAGGACGGCGTGTCCGCCTTGCTTTGCCGATCGGCCACCGGTTGTACTGGGGCCCACGGCGCGCTCCCGACGCACACGCTCTACGGGCAGCGCCATGGGGGAATTGAGTTTTCGCGGGGTTCGACCGCGAAAACCCCGTGCACCGGCCAGGCGCCTTATCCACGACCGCCAATCCTCAATCACCAACAGCCATGACAACGTTGGCATTGCGCGGCATTCACGAACCGGCCGGACCCGAAGCAATCGAAAGGACCATCGACCATGCCGTGCGGACCCATAACGCCTCCCGAGAAGCATTCCGCCCAACGAAGGCACACAGGTCCCACACAAGGAGATTCCTGACGCGGGTTCAAGCGAGCGCGAACCGCGTGATTGTGCTCCGTCAGCAGCAGCTGCTCAACCTTGCGTTCATTGAGTTCTCCGGGCTCTCACCACTGCGTTTCGCTCGGAACCGCTTCTTCCGCGACGCTTACCGGCCATCTTTCCAGTCATCGATGGCGCCCATTGCCGCAGCGTCGTGTTGTGAAGAAACTGAGTACGCAACGACTCCGAGCAGACTCTCACCACCACTGCTGGCAGTGGGGGTGTGGGGCCTTCCGCCAGAGGCAACGTCGTGACCGCTCACGGGTTTGGTCTACCCCCACGAAGGAAGAGGGTCTTCAGCATGTCCAAGATATCCACGCATGCCGTCGTACGCTGCCTCGGTGGCTTTTCACTGGAATTAAGAGGACACCCGGTCAAACGATGGCGGGCAGGCAAAGCACGTGAACTGTTCCTCTACCTGCTCATCAACCGGGGCCGTACGGTCGACCGCGACGAGCTGCACGCCGCCCTGTGGCCCGACCGGAACCGGTCGGCGGGGTCGAGTTCCGTCAAGGTCGCCAAGCACGCGGTGCACCAGATCCTCAGCGGCGAGCAGGCGGCCGAAGAACAGCCCGCAGCGGAGATCGTCTTCAACGAGTACGGGTACACCCTCAAGGTCCATGACGCCTGGCTGGACTTCGAGGAGTTCGAGCGGCTGTGCAACGAGGGGCACAGAGCGGCGGCCCGCAGCGACCGGATCACGGCCGCGGCGTACTACCGCCGCGCACTGGAGCTCCATGTCGGGGACTTCCTGCCCGGAGAGAGTGCCGACTGGGCCAGGGAGCAGCAGGACTGGGTGCGATCGCTGGCTCTCGGAGCAGCGGACTTCCTCCTCCAGGAAGCCCTGGACCGGGGTGAGCTGCCGGAGGTGATCGATGTGTGCCGGCGCACGCTGGACATCGATCCGTATCAGGAGGACGTCTACCGGACCCTGATCCAAGTGCATGGCGACCTCGGGCAGTTGGGCCAGGCCAGGTCCTGGTACAGGCTGTGCAGCGCCCGGATGTCGAATGGCCTGGACATCGATGTCAGCCCTGATACGCAGCGGCTGTTCGAGCGGGTCCTGCGCGTGCACGACGCGCCCGCGCAGGCCGCCGTCCAGCCTCCCGGACGATCCTCTGGCCAACGCGTAACCACTCCGTAACCGGCCTTCCTACACTCGGGATTCCCGCGACCGGCCAAGGAGGTTTGGTGTGACCGTGCTGGAGACGGAACCGGGTTCCGGTCCCTCGGTGGAGAATCCCGACGTTGGCGCCTCAGCTGATGCCGGACCCCTGATCGTCGGCATCGGTGGCACCGTCCGCCCTGGTTCCTCGACGGAACGGGCGGTCCGGGCGGTTCTCGCAGCCTCCGCGTCGGCGGGGGCCCGGACCCTGCTGCTGGGTGCAGGGGACCTGCAACTGCCGTTGTACGCACCCGGGGAGGAGCTGCGAACCCAGGCCGCCAGACGGCTCATCGAGGCCGTCACCCTCGCCGACGGCCTGGTGATCGGCACGCCCGCCTACCACGGTGGCGTCTCCGGGCTGGTGAAGAACGCCCTCGACTATCTGGAGGACCTGCGCGAGGACTCGCGGCCCTATCTCCATGGCCGTGCCGTCGGCTGTGTCGTCACCGCACGCGGTCCGCAGGCCGCCTCGGCGCTGGCGGGTCTCCGCTCGGTGGTCCACGCCCTGAGAGGCTGGCCCACTCCCCTCGGAGTGACGGTCAACACCGAGAACGTCACCCTGGCGTCCGACGGCAGCAGCACCGATCCGCACATCGCGGCACAACTGGCCGCCGTGGGCCGGCAAGTGGTCGAGTTCGCCCGGATGCGCACACCGGTCGGCTGAGCCCTCAACCCGATCTGATCCCGACTGATCCGGACTGACCCTTTCCCGCCGACCGCCGCCTGTCCTGTACACCCGTCCCCCACGATCCCGCAGACCCCTTGGTTCCGGCCGCCCTGCCGCCGGACCCTTCGCGTCCGCATGCCCACGTCCGACCGTGATCCCGAATGGAGCGCGCCATGGAAGACACCACGAAGTCCACCGACCCCGAGGAGACCCCCGAGGTGCAGGCCCCGCAGGCCGAGGCCGAGGACACCGAGCTGGAGGCGCTCGACGACCTGGACGACGTCGACTTCGACCTCGACGAGGTCGAGAACAAGATCGCCCCGCTCGCCCTCGCCGCCAGCGAGCTCCCGCGATGGTGACGCGTGCGGCCGAAGCGGGCCGCTCCTCCGGCAGCGCCGTCCTGGTCGATGTGAACTCGGGGCCCGCCGCCTCGTACACGGGGCTGCGGGCGGGCATCGACGCACTGCGCGCCGATGGCGCCGACTTCACCGGTCTCGCCGGCCGCCATCCGTCGGAGTGGGCGGAGCTGTTCCCCGCCGAGACCGCCCCCGGCACCGCCCCGCTGGAGGAGATCGCGCTCGCGCCGTCCGAGCGGCGGCTCCACCGGGAGAGCGAGCAGGTGTACCGGGTACTGACGGTGGCCGCGGCCGCCCTCTGCACGGGAACCGCGCAGCTGGGCAGGCCGTTGCTGCTGAGCGGAGTGGGCGGCACCGATCTGTCCTCGCTGCGCGGCTTCATGCGGGCCTTCGAGCACGCGCAGGTGGTCGAAGGCGCCGAACTGCTGCTGGACGCGCCCACATCGGTGCGCGAGCCGGTCGGCCGGTACGCCGACTACCGCCGTGAGCGGGTGCGGTGCCTGCGCCGCATGGGGCTGCCGGTCACCGAGGACGACCTGGTCATGGACCTGGGATCGGCTTCCGACGCCGGCTTCGTGCCGGTGTCCGAGGAAGGCGAGCTCTACCAGCGGGCGCGGGACACCGAGAGTACCGCCGTGGACCGGGTGTCCTCCGCACTGGCCTACTGTCGCAGGGCGTTCTTCTCCGCGAACTGGGAGGGCATGGCCGCCGTCGCCGACGAGGCGATCGGGCTGCTGTCCGGTATCCCCGAGTCGGACATTCCCGGGCTGCTCACCAAGGCGGAGCGCGAGGAAGAGCTCGTCCACGCCATCGAGTTCGAGACGGCGATCCTGCGCGGCACCGCCGATGTGCGCGGCTTCCTGCTGAAGGTGCTCGGCATCCAGGCCGGTTTCCGCGGCGACCAGGACACGGCCGTCGCCTGCTTCCGCTCCATCAGGGAGGACGCGGCCGGTCTCTCCCCGGAGCTGCGGGCCCAGTCGCACCTGTACTCCGCCCTCACCCTCTCCAAGCGCAAGAACCGGCTCGGGGAGGCCGTCGCCGAGGTCGAGCAGGGTTTCGAGGCGGTCAGGGAGCGGTCTGACGAGGCAGAGAGCGTGCGCCGCGAGCGTGGCTGGCTGCATAACCTGCGCGGGCTGACCCTGTTCTCCGAACGGCGTCTCGGAGCGGCCTTCGAGCACGAGAAGCAGGCGCTGGCCTGCATGGCCGGGCTCACCGACGCCAGTGCCGCGCATCTGCGGATCAATCTGTACTCCAACATCAGCGTGCTCCAGGAGAAGGCCGGCAAGCACGGCTCGGCGCTCGCGACCTGGGAGAAGTTCAAGCAGGCCGCCGGCTCGTCGAACGCGGGCTTCCGCAAGCACCACGCCTACCGGAGCGCCGGGCTGCGGCTGCTCGTGGGCGAGCGGGACGCCGCTCTGGAGGACCTGGACACCACGCTCGCGAACGCGGCCGAGCTGGGTGACCTCTTCCATGAGACCGAGGTGCGTCTCGAACTGGGCATGCTGCATACCACGGGCGGTGACACGAAGGCCGGTGCCGAGCAGTACGTGCGCGCCGAGTCCGCCGCACGGCAGCTGGGCGATCCGTATCGCATCGCACTGGCGCAGGCGGGTCAGGTGATGACGAGCGGCTCCTCGACCGCCGCCGAGTCGGTGGGTGTGACGGCGGCGCTGAGCCTCACACGTCCCGGCGATGCCGACGCGCTCGCCAAGGCCGTCGCCGAAGGCGGTGACCTGCAAGGGCTGCTGCCCAAGCCGCGTACCAAGCTCAACCGTCCGTTCGACCTCATCAACTTTCAGGACTGAGGCATGGCGGACGACGAAGCGACGCAAGGGCGGACGGGACAGCGGGCGCAATGGCAGCTGTATCCCCGGCTGCTGCTGAGGAGGGCGGGCTTCGGCGTCGGCCTGCTGACCGCCCTCGGTGACGGGCCGACGAGTACCGCGGCGGCGGACTACCGGGAGGCGGTGTCGGGGTTCGAGCAGAGCCGCGCCCGGCTCCAGGAGGCGATCGCCAAGTCCGTCGCGCGGGCCGACCGTGAAACGGACCGCGCGGAGCTGCGTGATCTGTCGAAGCTGCGCAGCCGGGTGGGCCGCAGGCTGCTCGTGGAGCGGAGTACGTACGGCGGCGCCGTCGACTTGGCGGTCGACGGTTACCGCGCGGCGCACTCCGCGCGACAGGAGGCGGCGGGCCGTCTGACCGGGGCCCTCGGAGAGGAGGTGCTGCGGCGGCCGGAGCGGGTCCGCGATCTGCTCGGCGACGAGCGGGTGTGCGACGCCCTGCTCCAGCTGTCGCCGTCCTTCCATACCGAGGTGGTGCGCTGGATCGACGGCTGGGAGCAGCGGGACACCGCGACGGGCCGCAACCGCGCCAAGGACCGTTCCTTCTACCGCCGTGTCTATCTCTACGGTCAGCGTCTCGGCGCGAAGAACGAGACGACCAGCTACTTCGGTCCGCTGGTGCACGGCAGGATCGACCGTGCGGCCGAGGGAACCGCCCTGGGGCCCGAGACGGACTCCGGCTACCACGTCCTGGAGGCTCAGACCGCGTTCTGGGCCGTGTGTGAGCTGGCCAGGCTCGTCGGTACGGACCCTGACGTACGGGACCGGCCGCCCGTGGCCTGGCTGCCGTCCTGCCGCAGGACGCGGGGCGGGGCGCCGGGATCGGGGACGATCCAGTCCGCCGACGGCCGCCGGATCGCCCTGTCGGGCGTCCAGTGGCAGCTCGCCGAGGCCGTGGACGGACGGCGCTCCACCGGTGAACTCGCCGCGCTGGCGGGCCTCGAACCCGCTGAGGCGCGTCGCGTGCTCGACCGACTGCGGCAGGCGGGGGCGGTACGGCTCTGGCCGGAACCGCCGTCCACCGCGGCCCGCCCCCTGGACTGGCTGGTCTCCTGGGCCGACCGCTACGCGGAGGGCACCCCCTGGCCCGTGCGGCTGCGCGAGCTGCGCGATCTGGCCCATGCCTATGCCGCGGCCGAAGGCCACCGCGCCAGGGCAGCCGCGCTGGAACGGGTGGAGGACTGCTTCACCAGGCTGACCGAGGTCGACGCGCGTCGCGCCGGTGGCCGGATGTACGCCGACCGTCTGGTGGTCTCCCTGGACGCCAAGGGCGACCAGAGCCCGGTGGTGGTCGGCGGGGACGTGGCCCGGCGGTGGGAGTCCCAGCTGAGCCCGGTGCTGGACGTCGCCGCCCGCTACGGCGAACTCCAGCAGCGCGCCGCGGCCGAGCTGTGCACGGAGATCATGCGTACGGCGGGCACCGGCACCATGCCGTACGACGAGCTGATCCGCCGCGTGCACGCATCCGTCGACGCGGGCGCACTTGACGCCCTGGCGGGCCCGCTGATCGCGTTCAAGCGGGACTACGCGGAGCTGGTGGAGTCCGCCGTACAGGGGCAGGAGGCCAGGCTCACGCCCGCCGAACTGGCGGCGTTCGCGCCCGAGCCCGGCAGGCACCGTTTCGTCAGCCCGGATCTGATGCTGGAGAGCAGGGAGGGCGGCAGCGAGCTGCTGGTGCTCGGCGAGCTGCACCCGTATGTCTTCGCCTGGGGCTCACAGGGGCTGTTCAGCGAGGAACAGGACCGGATGCTGGGCGACTTCGCGTCGGGTCTCGAACCGTGGGGCGGCTCCGAGCGGCTGGCCACGGTGATCCGGCGCAGACGTCACAAGGGCCTGGTCGCCGACTGGTTCCCGGGACGTTTCGTCGAGATCACCTCGGTGGCCAGCGACGACCGGGAGCGCACCGTGCCGCTCACCGATCTCACGGTCGCCCTCGTGGACGGCACACCCCGGCTGCGTACGCCCGACGGCGAACTGACCCTGTACGCGGGCGAGGACGACCACGTCCATCTGCGGGCCTTCGCCGCTCCCGGTGTGGGACTGCCGCTGGTGCGGTTCGGGGACTTCGCGCCGAGGATCGTGGTGGGCGATCTGATCGTGCAGCGGGCCCGGTGGTGGTTCGACCGGGCCGACCTCGGTGTCGACTCGGTGCGCGACCCGCGTGCCGCCTTCCTCGCCGTGCAGTCCCTGCGGGCCCGGCTCGGCCTTCCCCGGTTCTGCTTCGCCTCCCTGGCGCACGAGCCGAAACCGGTCGGAATCGATCTGGACAACCCGCTGGCGGTGGACGCGCTGGTGGCCATGGTGCTGGCCGGTGACGGTCCGACCGTGTCGCTGGCCGAGATGAGACCGGCGCCGGACGCGCTGTGGCTGCGCCACGGCGGGGCCCCTGTGACCTCGGAGTTCCGGATCGCCATGAAGAGAGCGTCGTCATGACCGCCCCACCCGCCCAGTCCTCCTCCCCCGTTCCGCCGCGGCACGACTGGACACTGCTGCCCACGGTCGTCCTGCGCAGCGCCGGGTTCCCCTGGCAGATGGTCGAGCGACTGGCGTACGGGCAGACCCGTCTGCTCCTCGACGAGCTGTTCGCCCTGGAGGCGCAGGCAACCGAAGTGGCGGCGCGGCTCCATCCGTCGGGGCGCCTGTCCCGGGGCCAGCAGAGCAAGTTGCGCGGTCTGCGGCCCCTGCCGCCGTCCGATACCTTCCCGGCCGACTGGCTGGCCGAGTGGAACGCCACGGCCGAGAAGGTCACCGCGGCGCGCGAGCGGCTCACCGCCACCGTCGAGGCCGACGCGGCCGTGGCGGACGAGGCGCTCGCCGCCATCCGCACCGATCCGCGCGTCAACGACGCCATCGTCTGCTCGTCCCCCGCGGTCCATCGCGATCTCGCGCGGGGTGCGACCGGCGGGCGCATCAGGCGCCAGCTCGCCTCCTACGCACAGCGACTCGCGTCCAAGAGCGAGACGATGAGCTTCTTCGGACCGATCAACTACGGTCGACTCAGCCCCGGTTCCGACGCTCCGACGGCTCTCGACTGGGACGGCCACACCGCGATCAGGGTCCGTCAGGCGCACACCGCCGCCCGGGTCAACGACGCGGTACAGGCGCTGCTGCTGGGCGACGAAGCACTGGCCGGACGACTCGTACCGGTGCGCAAGACCATCGTGCGGACCCCGCGGACGCCCGCGGGCGGGGCGGGCATCGATGTCCTGCTGCTTCGGGAGGCCGACGGCGTACGCACGGTGGCCGAGATCGCTGCCGGGTCGGGTGCCGATGCGCGGGAGACGGTGGAGGCGTTCGCCACGGCCGTGGCCAAGGGGACGCTGACCCATACGCTGTGCCCGCCGGCCACGGTGGTCGACCCGCTGCGCTGGACCCTGGAACGCATCGAGGGCTCGGACCCCGAGACGGCCGGCCGCGCGGCAGGAGTGCGGGCGCTGCTGGTGAAGATGCTGGAACTGCTCGACGGCTACCCGTGGGCGCCGCCCGAGCGGAAGCTGACCATCCAGGCCGAGCTGGAGTCGCTGCTGCCCGTCGCCGACCGTTCGGCGGACCGCGGCCGCTTCTACAACGACCGCGTCGTCATCCACGAGGCCGCGGTGGGCACCGCCGGGCTGGATGTCCGCGGGCCGCTCGCCCGGGACATGTGCGACTCCGTCGCACCCGTGCTTGACCTGCTGGCCCACGAGGCCGAGATGACGCGGGTACGCACCAACCGGGCGGTCGCGGCACGGCTGGGCCCAGGCAGGATCCCGCTGCTGCGGGCCCTGCGCGACTGCGCGGACCTCGGCATCGAGTCGGGCGGAGCGCTCGGCGCCGAGCTGGGCCGGGTCATCGCCCAGCTCGGCTCCGAGGGCGAGGACCGTACCGAACTCGACGTGGCGGGGCTGCTGGCCGTACCGCCGCCGCCCGCGGCCCCGGTGCTGTGCAGCATCGACGTACTGATCGCCGCACCCGATCTGGCCGGATACGAGCCGGGGACGACTCCGCTCGTGCTCGGTGACATCCACGACGCGGCGCTGCTCACCCCCTGGGCGCTGCAGTTCCATCCGGACTCCGCCGGGCTGCTGGCCGAGCGGGACGCCGCGGTGCGCCGGGCACTGGGCGACCAGCTCGCCGTCAATGTGATCTCGCGCCGTACGACCGGACTGCCGCCGCTCGAGTTCCCCGGTGTGGTGCTCGAGCTGGGCGGGACGGCGTCCTCGGGCCGGGAGCGGATCGGCCTGGACCAGCTGTGGCTGGACAGCGACGGCGAGCAGGTCGTCCTGCGCAGCGACGCCCATCCGGGGCAGAGCCTCCTCTTCCACAACGGCGAGCTCGACACCGCCGTGCACACCGCGCTGGCGCTGCCCCGGATCCGCCGCCCGGCGCTGCCGGAGCTGCCGCATGTGCCACGGCTGCGCTGGGGCAATGTGGTGTTCTCCCGGCGCCGTTGGTCGCTGCCGAGCGCCGCGGTGATGGAGGCTCACAGCAGCCAGCGGGAGGCCGACCGGCTGCTCGCGTCGGCCCGGCTGGTACGGGAGCGGGGACTGCCCCGTCGCTTCTTCGTGAAGTCGCCGGCCGAGCGCAAACCCGTGTACGTGGACACCGCGAGTCCCGAGCTGCTCAAGGGCCTCGCCCGGCTGGCGGGCACGGCGGAGCAGCTGGTGGTCTCCGAGGCGCTGCCCGCGCCGGAGGAAGCCTGGCTACGGGACGGGGAGCTGCGCTTCGCCTCCGAGCTGCGCTGTGTGTATCTGCGGGGCGGGGGTGAGCGGTGATGCGTCTTGTGGTGATCCCCCCACTGTTCGACCCGAGTCTGGAACCGGACCTTGGGCCCGGGCTGGGTCAGGACGTCGGACTGCTCGATGTGAACGCGCACTTCATCACACGGCTCACGAGCGCCGAAGCCCTCGGTGAGCTGGCCGGCGGCTATGCGCTCGGCGGGCGCGGCGGGGCCGATACCGCCGCGGCCCGCACCAGGGCGCTGTTCGCGCGGGCCGCGGCACGGATCACCGCGCGCGGCAGCCATGACGCGGGCCGGCTGCGCGCCATGGGCGTGGCGCTGAGGCTGGCGGGCGAGAACGACCCGGCGCTGAGGCTGGCGGCGGACGATGTGGAACTCGTCGACGGCACCACCGAGTCGGGGGCCGATGTGGTCCTGGCCGCTCAGCGCACCGGGCTGCTGGGGCCCGAGGCTCAGTGGGCGCGTGAGGTTGCCGGGGACCGGGGTGTGCATCTGGTGATCGAGACCGATCAGCAACTCCCCGCCGCCGCAGTGCTGCTGGAGGCCCTCGGCCCCGAACGGGTCGTGCTGTGCGGGCGTTTCGCCGTCGCGCACCGGGAGGCACTGCGGGCGCTGGCTCCGTTCTCGGCTGCGGTCGGCTTCGATGACTGGGCGCCCACGTGGCGGCTGCGCGAGGAGTGGTCGGGGGACGGCACACGGATCCATTGGGTCCGCCGCGCCGCGGACTGGAAGGCGGGTGTCGCCTGGGCGGGCTGGCTGGCCCCCGAGGAAGCGGCGGCGCTGCCCGGCGAGGCGTGGCACGCCTGCCGTGGTGCGGCGCTGACCGTGGCACGGCTGACGTCCTGGGCCGAGGTGACGGGGGCGGACGGCAGCCGCACCGATCTGCGGCCGGTCCTCGAGCTGGCGGGCGAGGCGCTGCTCGCCGTTGAACTGCTGGTCGGGGCACCCGGGGTGAGCGCCGATGAGACCGGCACCACCGCCCGGAGCCTGCTGCACGGGCCCGCGCCCCGGCTCGCGGGGCTGAGCCCGTTCCGGCTGCCCGCTGACCACGGTGGCCGGGCAGCGGCGACCTGGGACGGCGTACCCCTGACCCGGCACCCGTCGCCGGGCCACGATCTGCCGCGCTGGGACCGGTTCGGCGCTCCCGGGACCCTGGACGAGGCGGCACGTACCGCCGCGATCGGGGGCCTCAACACCGAATTCGGTGCCGTGTCCGATCTGTACCCGGGCCGGTTCGCCTGCTGCGTGCTGAACCCCGGGGCCGGGTCCTGCCCCGAACCTCCCGTATGGGAGCCGTCGGCCGCTGTCGTGGCCGAGTCGGGTCCTGGCCCGGACGACCGGGGACCGGGTTCCTTCGTGGTGAATCTGCGGACGGGCAGCGCGTTCCGGCTGCACCCGAAGCTGACTCCGGTCGTGGAGCGGCTCTCGTCCGGCGACACCGCCGTCCTGGACCGGATCAGCGATGCGGTCCGCACGAAACTGACCGGCCGGCTGCTCCAGGCCGGAGTGATGCGGAGGACCCAGTGAGCCGACAGTGGAGCATCGGGCGGGAGTTCATCCTGCGCCATGCGGGAATGCCGTTCGACTGGCTGGAGGAGCTGGGTGCGCCCCGCTCCCTGCTGGAGCTCTCGGACGAGCTGCTCGACCGCGAACGGACCGTGCTGGAGCTCGTGGAGACCCAGTTCGGCGGGTCCCGTGCCGAAGCCGTGCGGTCCGACGTACTACGGGGACGGGTACGGCAGTTGCCGAGGGCTGGCGGCGCCGACTGGAACCGGGCGGTATCCGCCTGGGCCGAGGCGTCGGAGCGCTATGTGCTCGCCTATCAGCAGGCCGACGACGAGGTGGGCAGACGGCTCCGGGACCGGTTGACGGATCCGGGGGTCTCCGAGGCGGTGTTCCTGTCCAACCCGGACGCGTACCGCAACATGCTGCTCCCACTGCTGGCACACGACGGTCCGCTGACCTCCCGCTGGCGCAGGGTGCGCCGGCAGATGTACACGTATGTGCAGCGGTTCTGCGCGAAGAACGAGACCGTGAGCTTCTTCGGGCCCATGGCCTACGGCACGGTCGATGACGGCGACGGCGACGGAGCGGCACTGCGCGACGACGTGCCCCGCGTCCGCAGGGTCTTCTTCTCGCACTGGGCTGCTCGCGCGCTGGCCACGGCCATCGCCAGGGACCCCGGAATCCTTCCGCATCTGACGTTCCACTCCACCGGCCGGGCCGAGGCCGCGGACAAGCCGCTGCTGTCCCTGGTGTCCGCGGGCGGGACCTCGTTCCGCGACCTGGTGCGCACGGCGGGGCAGCCGGCGCGCGACGTCGCCCGGGCCCTGATGCGGCTGGTGGCCGAGGAGGCCGTCACCATCGGCCTCGGCGGTGGTGACTACGATCTCGAGCCGCTCACCACCCTGTGGGAGCAGGTCTCCGCGCTGCCCCCCTCACCGGCACGCGAGCTGTGGCGCGACCGGATCGGCGAACTGGCCTCACTCATCGCGGAGCTGGCACAGCAGCCGCTCGACGGAAAGGCGGCGACGGTCGCCACCCTGGAGCACCGGTTCACCGAGTTCACCGGTAAGCCGGCCCGCCGGGGCGCCGGGGCCGCGTACGCGGACCGTGCCGTGTTCTTCGAGGAGTGCGCCTCACCCTTCGCCCTCACCCTCGGCGCCGGACTGGTCCGCCGCTGGGAGGAGCAGCTCGCCCCCGTGATGGAGGTGTGCGCGGCGCACGGCTGGGCCGCCCGGTCCGCTGCGGCGGACGCGGTGCGTGATGCGTTCGCGGACGGTCCTGACGGACCGGCTGTCGAGCTGGACCTGCTCACGTACGCGACCCGGGCGGCCGCCAGCAGGTCGGACTCCACCAGCACCTTCCAGGCGGCGCACGCACCCAGCTACCCCGGCGCCGACTGGAGGGCCGAGGTCGAGCGGCTCGCGGGCGAGGCCAAGGCGCTGAACGGCGACCGGTACGCGGTCATCGACCTGTGCCCCGCCACACCGGACGCCACCGGCCTCGACGGCGCCCCGCTCGTGCTCTCCCGCGCCCATCACCATCTGCTCGTCCGCAGCTGGCTGGGCACGATGCACCCGGATCCGGCCAGGCTCGGCGCGGATGCCGCCGCCTGGACGTCGGAGCAGGGCGGCACGGTCGTCGGCCTCGACTTCGGGCGCCGCAACAAGGGCTACTACCGCTTCCCCGGCCGTGAGGTGGCGATGCGTCCGCTGACCTGGACCGACCACGGGGAGCCGGACCTGCTGAAACCGGAGGACCTCACGGTCCGCATCGGTCCGGACGACGTCGCACTGCACGATCCGGAAGGCCGTCAGGTCAGCGCGTACGTCCCTCTCAGCGACTTCGTCAAGTACGCCCCGATCGCGGCGCTCTCCCATCCGCAGGTACTCCATCCCACGTTCAGCACCGAGGGCGCTCAACCCGAAGTCGCCCTGGGATCCGTCGTCCTGCAGCGGTCCCGCTGGCAGGTGCCCGCGGCGGCGCTCGCGGCGCCGGAGCCGTACGCGCGGTTCCTGGCTCTGCGCAGGCTGGCGCGCGACACCGGGAACCGGTTCGTCTTCTGCCGCAGCGCCCACGAGCGCAAGCCGTATCTGATCGACCTGGCGTCGCCGCTCGCGGCGGACCTGGTCAGCCATGTGGCGCGCGGCGCGGAACAGCTGGGCGTGGAACGCATGGCGCCCGGTCCCGGTGAACTGTGGCTGCGGGACGCCGAAGGCCAGCGCTACACCAGCGAGTTGCGGATGCAGATCATCGGCAGGGACAGCGGTAGGAGCGGCCCGGAATGACGGACACCACGCTCTTCGCCGAGCGGTCGCTGCGGCTGCGCGCCGATGTGCTGCCGGACGGCGCCATCACCACCGAGCGGTCCTCGGTGCGCGGGATGAGCATCGAGCGGCATCTCGGCCGGGGATTCACCGAACACCGCTTCGCGGACGGCGACGACCTGCTGACCTCCGGCGCGGCACAGGCCGACGCCGAAGCCGCGGACGCACTGCGCGAGGTACAGGAACGGCCCCTGTTCGGACTCACCGCCGAGCTGCACACCGAACTGGCCGGGATCGCCGCCGACACCGGCGCCGAGCTGACCCTCGGTGTGGCCCAGCAGCACATCGCCGCGGGCGACGCGGAAAGCGTCGTCACCACGGAGCGGATCGTCACGACCCTGGAGACGCGGGTGACCGGCGCCGACGGCACCGTGCACTCCCGGTCACTGCTGTGCGCCCGCCCCGGATCCGGTCCGGACGGGCTGCGGGACGCGGCCGTACGTACCGCAGGATCGATACGCGCACGACTCGCGCTGCCGCTCGCCACCGAACTGCCGGACGGGGCCGACCTCGTGCTGCTTCCCGGTCTCGCCGGGGCGTTCTTCCACGAGATCGCCGGTCATCCGATGGAGGCCGATGTGGTCGCCTCCGGAACCAGCTATCTCGGTGCGCGCGCCGGGCAGCGGGTCGCGCCCGAATGGCTGTCCGTGGTCGACGGCGGCGCACACGACGGACCGGGCTACCGCAGCCCGTTCGACGACGAGGGCACCCCCTGCCGCACGCTCCGGCTGATCGACCGGGGCAGCGTGGGGCAGCCGATGACCGACCGGGCGCTCGCGGCCCGGCTCGGTGGCCGCCCCGGCTCGGGGCACGGGCGCAAGCAGGACTACCGGCATCCGGCGATCCCCCGGATGACCCACACCGTGGCCCTGATCGAGCCGGGTACCCCGCTGGAGCCGCCCACGGGCGACTGGGTCGCCCCCTATGGACTGCGGCTGGACATGATGAACATCGCGTCGGGCGCGTTCGTGTTCCACGCGCCCTTCTCCCTGCTGCACCGCGCCGACGGCAGCACCGCCCGGCTCGGCCCGCTGACGGTGACCGGCGACGGAGCGCGTGTGCTCGCCGGATTGCGGCCGTACGAGCACCGGGTGGCCGCCTATCTGCGGGCCACCGGAGGCTGCGGAAAGCTGGGGCAGTACCCGGTGCTGGTGTCGTTCGCCAACGCCGGCTTCCGGCTCCCGGCCGGACTGGTCGGGCTGCGGGCGGTGTCCCATGGCTGAGACGCGGATACGTTCCTCCGGAATCCTCACCCCCACCCGGGGTGCGCCCCGGCTCACCGTCTCGCTCGACACCCTGCGCCTCGAACACGACGCCTCCACGGGCGGGGTCATCGGCTCCCGGCGACTGAGCGGACCCTTGGACCAGGGAGCTGACAAGGAGACCGGACTGCTGCTCACCGAGGCGGCCGCGCGCGCGGCAACCGCCTTCGCGGGGCTGCAGAGCGCGGTGGCCCAGGTCCACGAGTGGCGTGACGCCGATGGTCTGCTCGTGTCGAGGCGGGCCGAGTTGCTGGCCCGTGTGGAGACACCGGGCGGTCCGGTGCTCCTCGGAACGAGCGGCCGCGGGGATCCGGGGACGCTGGTGGAGGCACTGCCCTGGGACGAGCTCGGGGCACTCTCCGAGCCGTTCGTTTCCGTTGCCCCGCCGGACGACTGGCGCGAGCGGCCACTGGTGCTCCGGCCGTCCCCCGCGGCGGTGCTCGTCGCCGGTGCCGCGTTCTCACTGACCTCACGCGGCGGGCGGGCGACCGCGCGGCGGCTGGCGGGTCGGCGTGTGCTGCCGCCGCTGACGCTGCGCGAACTGCCGTCGGCGCCGTCCGAATCAGGACGGGACGACCGGGGTGATCCGGCGCTCCCGAGCGCCCTCGTGGACGCCGGCCGGATCTGCCCGCCGTCCCCGCTCGCCGAGGGCATCCCGCTCGGGCGGGCCGTATGGGACCACGACGCCGGCGCCTTCGGCCCGCCGTCGCTCGCCCGGCTCGAACTCACCGGGCCGGACGCCGAAACGCCCCCGGACGCGGTGGAACTCGTGTGGTGTGTCGAGGGCCTCCAGCGCTACCACGGTGACGGCACCGTCCGTCTCCAGTGCCTGGCCAGGACCGCGGACCGGCCGGGCGCCTGGTTCCGCCTCGTCCTGCGGGGCAAACCCGTTCATCTGCTGCGCCAGGCCCGCGGCCTGGCCGGCCCGCCCACGGCTGTCCACAGCGACAGCGAAGTGACCACCCGCTCGCTGGTACTCGCCGGCGCGGCCGACATGGAAGGTGCAGGACATGCCGTCGTCACCGTCATCACCCCCTGACTTCACGCTCATCGGCGGCGGAATCGTCGGCGCCTGCCTCGCCGAGGAGTTGAGCCGCAGCGGGGCGTCCGTCGTCGTACTCGACTCCGGCGACGAACCCGGGCACGCGACCAACCGCGCGGCGGGAGTGGCCGTTCCCTCGCTTCGCTATCTCGTGGACCGGGAGTTCTACGACTGGCTGCGGATCGCCAAGCGGGACCTGGACGCCGATGTCACCCGGCTTGAACCGGAGTACGGCGCGTTCAGCGTGGCCCGGCCCATCCTGCGCGCGCTGCGCGAGACCGATGTGGAGACCTACGGCGAGGTGCTGGCCGGTCTCGGGGTCGGCGCCTGGGTGGAGGCCGACGCGCTCGCGGACGCCACCCCCGGGCTCAGACTGCCGTCCACTCGGCGCTACCTCCTCGACCCGGACGGGTTGATGGTCGACGGCCGCCGCTATCTGGACGCCGTCCGGCGCCGCTGCCTCGCCCAGGGCGTCGAGTGGCGGCAGGGCGTCACGGTGCGGGAGGTACGCGAGGAGGGCCCGACCGTCTCCGTCGTCACCGCTGACGGCACGCTCCACGCCGACCGGGTGGTGATCACCGCCGGTGCGTGGAGCTCGGGCAAGGGCCTGGCCGAGGCGACCGGCGTCAGGCCGCAGCGCGGCCAGATGGCGGTGCTGCGCACCGAGGAGGAGCTGAGCTGCATCCTCTCCTCCGCGTACTACCTCGCACCCGGTGTCGGCGGCGATGTGATCGTCGGCGCGACGGAAGAGGACGCCGGTTTCGCCGAGCATGTCACCACCCAGGGCATCGCGCAGTTGCTGAGGTTCGCGACCACGGCCATGCCGGGGCTCGCCGAGTCGGTGCCCGTGGAGCTGCGGGCCGGGCTGCGTCCCGTGTCCGGCACCGGACGGCCCCTGGCGGGCGCTCTGCCCGGAAACGAGAGGATCTTCCTGTCGGCCGGCCATGCCGGGCACGGGCTGCTCTCGGCACGCGCCACCGGCAAGGGGATGGCGGCCGGTCTTGTCGGTGACGACTGGGAGGCGCTGCCGTACAGCATGTGCCCCTCGCACGCGCTGGGCGGTGCCGCCTGATGCGTATCGACCATGTGATCCTGGGCGCGCGGACCATCGAGCCGCTGCGTGAACTGCTCTGGGAGCGGTACGGGTTCGGCGTCACCGACGGCAGCCCCAACCCGGACGGCACGGCAAGCTGGGTCGTCCCCTTCGACACGCCCGAGGTGCAGTATCTGGAGCTGCTCGTCACCCATGACGAGCAGAAACTGGCGGACAGCGACTTCGGGCGTTTGTTCCTGGAACGGACCGCGGACGGACCTGACTTCCTCAACTGGGCGGTGCTGACCGACGACATCGAGTCCACCGCGCGTGAGGTGGAGGCGGTGACGGCAGCGGATCCGGATCTGTTCCGTGGTGAGTCGGTCCGTGCGGACGGGCAGCGGGTGCCGTGGGCCGAGGCGGCGTTCGACCTGTCCTGGCGCAGCCGGGTGCTGCCGTTCTTCCTGAGCTACGGCAACCCCCAGGCGCGGGCGGCACGGGTCCCGGGCGACCTCGAGGCGGCGGGACACAAGGTGTGCCCGAAGTCGCTGCGGCGCCTCGAGACGGGCCGGCCGCAGCAGCGGGACTGGGCCGACCGGTGGCCCGGACTCCCGGCCCTTGACGTCGTCGTGGACCCCGCGGCCGGTCCCCGGATCACGGCGGTGCACATCGACACCGCCGAGGGCGAGACGGTGGTGCGGCTTCCGTGACCGCTGCACGTCCCGCCCCTGGGTGGACACCGGACCGCCCCGGCCGCAGCACCGCCGCGGCCGGGCGGCCCGGGCCGCTCTCCCGGACGGCCCCGGTCCGGCCGGGCGGGTCCGGGCGGGGGCCGTCAGCCGGACGCGCGGTCTTCGGCACGGCGCGCCCGGTGGGCCGCCAGCAGGCGCTCCCGGGTCCGGTCGTCCTCGGCGGCCTGCGCCGCGGTCCAGGCGAGCGCCACGGCTCCCTGGAGCAGCGCCCGGTCGGCGGCCGGGGTCGCGCATGCCTCGGCGAACTCCGGCTGGTGGTTGACCGCGCCGCCGCTGTCGATGCCGATGCTCGGGTGGACGCTGGGCAGGGCCCGGCTCACATTGCCCATGTCGGTGCTGCCGGTGGGCATCGAGCGCTCCTCGTCCGGGGAGACCAGGGGGCGGCCCAGCTCGGTGGCCGCGGCCCGGTATGCCTCCACCAGGAAGGGATCGTGGGCCAGTTCGGCGTACGCGGGGGTGGACAGGACCTCGTGTGTGCAGCCCGTGGCGACGGCTCCGGCCTCGAAGCAGGCCTTGATGCGTGCTTCGAGGCGTTCCAGGGACTCCATGTCGGCGGCTCGGAGGTTGTAGAGGGCGCTGGTGTGCGCGGGCACCACGTTGGGCACCTCGCCGCCCCGGGTGACGATGCCGTGCACCTGCTGCCTGGGCTCGAAGTGCTGGCGGCCCACGCCCACGGCGACCTCGGCCACGGTCAGCGCGTCGGCGGCGTTGACACCGAGGTGGGGGGCGAGCGCGGAGTGCGACTCCCGTCCGGTGTAGCGGACTTCGAGCTCGACCAGTGCGAGGGGGCGGGGAGCGCAGTTGTCCTCGGGAGCCGGGTGGACGAGCATCGCCATGGACACCTCGTCGAAGACCCCGGCCTCCAGCATCGTGATCTTGCCGCCGCCCTCCTCCTCGGCCGGTGTGCCCAGCACCATGACCGTGATGCCGAGTTCGTCGGCCACGTCCCTCAGCGCCAGGGCGGCGCCCACCGACGAGGCGGCGATGATGTTGTGTCCGCAGGCGTGGCCGAGCCCCGGCAGGGCGTCGTACTCGGCGCAGAGGCCGACGGTGAGCGGGCCACTGCCGTAGCGGGCGGTGAACGCGGTCTCCAGCCCCCCGGCGCCGGGCTCGACCTCGAATCCCTCGTCCCGCAGCAGCCCGCTCACCTTGGCCGCACTGCGGTGCTCCTGGAATGCGGTCTCCGGCTCGGCGTGAATACTCCTCGACAGGGCGATCAGCTTTTGCTCGGCGCGGTCGACGCTTTCGCGGCAACGGCGCATGGTCCGAGACGAGATCCGCATTTCTTCTTTCCCCTCCGGATTACCTGGCCCGTCGGCGACTGGTTGGCCGAACATTGCCTGGGCCTTTTCCTTCCTACCGGAGCCGCGGACGAAAAGCGAGACCAGTCTGGAGAATTGACATGGCATCACTGACGTGGAACGTGCGTGCGGGAAACGGGGAACTCTCCGTCGAGACGATGCCGTGGTCGCTGCTGCGGGCGACGGGCTTCCCGGCCGGCCTCCTGGACGGGATCGCCTCCGAGGGGCTGCTCACCACCGCTGCCAAAGTGCTGGCGGCCGAGGACGCCATCGCCGGCGAGCGGGCGTCGTTCCTGGACGAGTTGTGGCCGAAGCTGCGTGAGGCCGTGCGCACCGTCGAACCGCGCCAGCGGTCCCTGCGGGCCCTCCAGAGCTGCCGCCGGCTGGTCCAGGAAGGTACACCGCTGGACGAGCGGTGCGAGTCGGTCCTCACGGCGACCGGGGCACCGCACTGGGCCTCCCGCTGGAACGCCCTGATCGCCACGTTCGACGAGCGGTCGGCGACGGCCCGTGAGGAGCTGGAGGCGGCACTGCTGCGAGCCCGGCTGCGCACCGCGGAGGCGGCGGGCCAGGATGACGTCGGGCACGCCGTGTTCGTGTCGAATCCGTCGTTCCACCACACGGCGCTGCAGACAGCCCCGCTGGCCCATCCGGGCTGGGCCGAGGCGCAAGACGGGGACGGCGCGCTGCCGCGTGCCCTGCGGCGCCGGGTCGACACCCTGCACCGCTATCTGCGCCGCTTCGCCACCAAGTGCGAGACGGTCTCGTTCTTCGGCCCGGTGCTGTTCGGTCGGCTGCTTCCGGGCCAGGAGGACGCCCTGCTGGTCGGCGCGCCCGGCCGGGAGGGGGTCGTGGTGGAGGCGAGTGCCTGGCTCGTTGAGGAGCTTCGGACGCAGGCCGCCGGAGAGGTGCCGCTGGCGCTTCAGCACGTGTGGCCCAGTCCCCTGTTCCACCGCCCGGATCCGTCCCCGGTGCTGGAACGGGCCACCGACGGCCGCAGGTTCAAGGTCGCGGCTCCCGCCCTGGCTCTGTGGAGTGCCGCCGCGGCGGCACCTGGGAGTCGTCTGGACGCGCTCGTCGCGGCGGCCGGTGCGGTTTCCCCCGCACAGGGGACAGGGACGGACGACGCCTACGCGGCCAGGCTGGTGAAGGCACTCGGACCGGCGCTGATCGTCTCTCCCTGGCGCCTCCCGGCGACCGAACTGCATGCGCTGACCAGGCTGGCGGCCGAGCACCCCACGGCCTCGGTCGTGGAACTCGCGCGGGCCCGCGACACGTATGCGGAGGCGGCATGGCCGGAGCGGGCCGGCCATCTCCTGGCCGCGCGGGCGGCACGTGCTCAGGACGGCGGGCAGGTGTCGCGCGACAGCGGCAGGCACTACGCCGACCGCGAGCTGTTCCACGAGGACAGGTCCAGTCCGCTGAGCGAGCGGGTCGGCTTCGGGGCGCCGGTCGTGGACCGGATCCGGCAGGTCACGGAGGCGGTGTTCCCGCTCGCGTTCCTCGCGGCGCTCCTGGCAAGGGAGGACGCCCGCGACGCCTTGCGTGACGAACTCAGCGGCTCCCCGGCGCCGCTGGCCGCGCTGGCCGTACGGGAGATCCCCGCCCGCTCGCTGCGGCGTGACCGCCTGGACTCGGCGCTGCGCGGTCTGGTCGTGCGGGCAGTCGAGCGGGCGGGTGCGGACGGCGGCCCTCCGCCTGTCGTCGAACTGAGCCGGAGCGAGCTCGATGAGGCGCTGGCGCCGCTGTGGGACGCCGTGTCCTACGGTCCGCAGGACGCGTGCCTCCCGAGTCCGGACCTGATGGCGGCGGGCCCCGATCCGGCCACGGCCACCTGGGTGCTCTCGGAGCTGCACGACGATTGCAGCTCCATCTTCGGAGGTCTGGAACGGCCGCTGCACAGCGACCCGGACGGGCTGTGGGACGGGTTCAGCGAGCGGGTGGCGCGGGCCGTGCCTGCCGGGACCGCCGCGACCATCGTCTCGCGCCGGCGCAGCGCGCATGTGACACCCGAGCTTCCCGGTGTCTCCATCGAGTTGAGCGGCCTTTCGGGCAAGGACCGTGCCGATGTGGTGCCGATCGCCGATGCCGTCGTCCCCGCCTCGGCGGACTCGGTGCTGGTCGGCGGGCAGCGGCGGCTGCTGTACCCGGGCGACCTGTCGTCCACGCTGCACCGCGCGTTGTCCAGGCCCGCGCTGGTGCCGGTGCTGGTCGACCTCGGCGCCCACACCCCCAGGATCGTGCTGGACGGTGTCGTGCTTCAGCGTGCCCGCTGGCGCCTGGCCGTTCCGGGACGGACCGGGGACACCGTCACCCAATGGCTGGCCGTGCAGCGGCTGCGGGCCGCTCACGGAATTCCACGCCATGTGTATGTGAAGCATCCGGCCGAACCAAAGCCACTGTACGTCGATTTCGCCGATCCGCTGTCGGTGCTCGATATCGCACGGCTTCCGGAAGGGGAAGTCGTCGTGTCCGAAATGCTGCCCACCCCGGATCAATTGTGGTGGCGCGTCGAGGACAAGCCGCATTGCGCCGAATTCCGTCTCGGCTGCATCGTGCGGCCGACGACATCCGACCATCCGCTGACTCAGGAAGAGCAGGAAGAGAGCACGCCATGACCGAGGACATCCGCATCACCTCCCTGGTGAGGGACGCCTACGACAAGTCCGCCGAGCAGTACGAGTCCGCAGGTCAGATGATCTTCCATCCGCTGGGGAAGATGGTCGCCGACCTGCTGGAGCTCTCACCGGGAGAGCGGGTGCTCGACATCGGCTGCGGGCGCGGCGCCTGCCTGTTCCCCATCGCCCACCAGGTCGGCCCGGACGGCTTCGTGCTCGGTATCGACCAGGCGCAGGGCATGGTCGACGCCTGCACGGCGGACATCGCCGCCCGCGGGGTCTCGGGCTGGGCCCGTGCCGAGCTGGGCAACGCCCAGGACTTCGCCTTCGCCGAGCCCTTCGACGCGGCGAGCGCCGGCATGGTGCTGTTCCTGCTGCCCGAGGCGGAGAAGGCACTGTCCAGCGCTGTCGCGGCGCTGCGCCCCGGTGGCCGCTTCGCCGCGACCACCTTCCCCACCGAGAACGGCGGGCTGGCCGCGGGCTGGGAGTCGGCCGAGATCCTCGCGGGAGTGCTGGCCAAGTACCTCCCTGAAGGCGTGGACGACCCCTGGCAGGTGGTCCTGGGTCTCGGCGGTCCGCTGGTCAGCGAGGAGTCCACGGCCGCGGCCTTCCTCGACGCCGGATTCCGCGATGTGCGGATTCGCCACGTCCCGGCCGACTCCCGCTTCGACACCATCGACGACTACCTGGCCTGGACCAGGACCGTGACCACCCGCATGCAGTGGGACCTGGTGCCCCCGGAGCGGGTTGCCGAGGCCACCGACGAGGCGCGCGAAGCGCTGCGGGTGCTCGCGGGCCCCGACGGTTCCCTGGAGTTCTCCTGCCCGACCAGGACCGTGCTGGCCGTCCGCTGACGGCACGGCCGCAACCGCCCACCAAGCACTGAGCACAGAGCCGAGAGGTGCGATGACATGGCTCCTGACACGACCCCTTCGCTGATCCGCCCACTGTCCGAACTGCTGGGCGGACATGCCGCCCGGATCGGGGACAAGGTGGCCTTCGCCGACGGCAGGCGCGCCGTCGGCTACCGGGAACTGGATCTGCGGACCTCTCGGCTCGCCGGGCGGCTGGCCTCCCTGGGGCTGGAGAGGGGCGGCCGGGCGGCCGTCCTGATGGGCAACAGCGTCGAGATGGTGGAGAGCTGTCTCGCCGTCATACGGGCGGGCGGCATCACCGTGCCGCTCAATCCGCAGGCGTCCGATGCCGAACTGGCCCACTTCCTCAGGGATTCCGGGGCATCGGTGGTGCTGTGCGACCCGGCGCGGCTCGACGTACTGCTGCGGGCGGTGTCCGCGTCCGGCGTCGCCGGGCCGGCGATCGTCCTCACCGGCGATGCCCACGCGCCGGAGCTCGCGCCCCCCGGCATCACCGCGTACGAGAAACTCGTCGGGGCCGAACCCGAAAGTCCGGCGCCCGAGGAGAGTCCGCTCGACGCCCCGGCGTGGATGCTCTACACCTCGGGCACCACCGGCCGGCCCAAGGGCGTGCTGTACTCCCTGCGCAGCTCGCTGTGGCTGGTGGAGGCCTGCCATGTGGGTGTGCTCGGGATGTCGGAGGACGACCGGCTGCTGTGGCCGATGCCCCTGTTCCACGGCCTGGGCCAGAACCTGTGTGTCATGGGGGTCGCGGCGGTGGGCGCCAGTGCCCGGCTCATGAGTGGTTTCGCCCCTTCCGAGGTCCTGGACTCGCTGCGCGACGAAGGTGTGACCTTCCTCGCCGGGGTACCGACGACGTACCACTATCTGCTGGACCGTGCGCGTGAGGACGGCACCGGACTTCCCTCGCTCCGGCTGGGGTTCGTCGCCGGGTCGGCCAGCGGCGCGGCCCTGGGCAGCCGCTTCGAGGAGGCATTCGGCGTTCCGCTCGTGGACCAGTACGGATCGACCGAGACGGGTGCGATCACCTCGAACCGGCCGACCGGTGACCGGGTCGCGGGATCGGCCGGGCTCCCCGTACCGGGGGTGGACATCCGTCTGGTGCACAGCGGGTCCGGGGCCGATGTGCCCGTCGGCGAGGAGGGCGAGGTCTGGGTCAGCGGGCCCAGCCTGATGCTGGGCTACCACGGTCAGCCCGGTGCCACGGCGGAGGTGCTGCGGGACGGCTGGTACCGCACGGGCGATCTCGCGCGCCGGGACGCCCTCGGGCATGTGACCCTGACCGGACGGCTCAGGGAACTGATCATCCGGGGTGGCGAGAACATCCACCCCGTGGAGATCGAGGACGTGGTACGCACGGCGGCTGGCGTGTCCGACGCGGCTGTGGGCGGGGAGCACCACGAGGTGCTCGGCGAGGTGCCCGTCGCCTATGTGGTGCCGGGGCCCGAAGGCGTGGACGTGCAGGCGCTGTTCCAGCACTGCCGTGCGCGTCTGTCCTTCTTCAAGGTGCCGGAGAAGGTGTACGCCGTGGAACACGTGCCCCGGACCGCGTCGGGGAAGATCACCCGCCATCTGCTGGCGGAGTCGGACCCCCGGCTGCTCGGTGTGGCCACCGGTGGCGCATCCGGCCCGGAGTCCGGTCGCGAAGGCGATCGGGGCGAGTGGGCGCAGCGGCTCGCGCCCATGACGGGGCCCGAGCGCACCCGGACCGTCCTGGAGCTGGTGCGTGCCGAGGTGGCTCGGTCGCTCGGCGTGGACGGACCCGAACAGGTGGTGCCCGCACGGCCGTTCGTCGATCTCGGTCTCGGCTCGCTGGCCGTCGTGGCGGTCGGGCAACGGCTGTGCGCGTTGCTCGGGCTGCGGCTTCCGCCGACCGCGGTGTTCGACCACCCGACGCCCGCGGCGTTCACCGGCCGGCTGGTCGGAGAACTGACAGGGACACCGGGCACCCACTCCCCCACCGGACCGCTCACGGCGGAGCATTCGCACGCCACGGGGAGCGGCGCGGGCGACGGAACGCGCTCTGCGGATGACGAGCCGATCGCCATCATCGGTATGGCCTGCCGCTTCCCGGGCGGGGTCGAGTCGCCCGAGCAGCTGTGGGAGCTCATCGCCGAAGGCCGGGACGCCACATCGGACTTCCCCGCCGACCGGGGCTGGCCACTGGACACCCTGTTCGACCCGGACCCCGACCACCACGGCACCAGCTACGTCTCGCGCGGCGGGTTCCTGACCGACCCGTCGGCGTTCGACGCCGGGTTCTTCGGCATCGCCCCCCGTGAGGCGACCGCGGTGGATCCCCAGCAGCGACTGCTGCTGGAGATCGCGTGGGAGGTCTTCGAGCGGGCGGGCATCGATCCGACCGGGCTCGCGGGCTCGGAGACCGGAGTCTTCGTCGGCACCAAGGGCCAGACGTACAGCACCCTCGCGGCGCCCGCGTCCGAGTACGAGGGCTATCTCGGCTTTGCCACGTCGGGCAGTGTGATGTCGGGGCGGGTGGCCTACACCCTGGGCCTCCACGGCCCCGCCGTCACCGTGGACACGGCCTGCTCCGCATCCCTGGTGGCCCTCCATCTGGCCTGCGCATCCCTGCGCTCCGGCGAGTCGCGGCTCGCGCTCACCGGCGGTGTCACGGTGATGGCGACCCCGGACGACATGATCACCTTCAGCAGGCAGCGCGGTCTGGCTCCGGACGGCCGGGTGAAGGCCTTCGCCGACGCGGCCGACGGCACCTCCTTCGGCGAAGGAGCGGGCGTACTGCTGCTCGAGAGGCTCTCGGACGCGCGCCGGGCGGGCCACCAGGTGCTCGCCGTGATCCGGGGCAGCGCGGTGAATCAGGACGGCGCGTCCAACGGGCTCACCGCGCCCAACGGCCAGGCACAACAACGGGTGATCCGACGGGCCCTCGCCAACGCCCGGGTGGCCGCGCACGAGGTCGACCTCGTCGAGGCCCATGGCACGGGGACCACCCTCGGCGACCCGATCGAGGCTGAGGCGATCCTCGCCACCTACGGGCAGGGCCGGGAACCGGAGCGGCCCCTGTGGCTGGGGTCGGTCAAGTCCAACATCGCGCACACCCAGGCCGCCGCGGGCGTCGCCGGTGTGATCAAGCTGGTGCAGGCGATGCGGCACGCCGTGCTCCCCGCGACGCTGAACGTCGACCGGCCGTCGGCACACGTCGGCTGGTCGTCGGGAGAGGTACGGCTGCTCACCGAGGCACGGCCGTGGACGGCCGCCGACGGACGGCCCCGGCGCGCCGGTGTGTCCTCCTTCGCCATCAGCGGCACCAACGCCCATGTCGTCCTGGAGGAGGCACCCCGCTCCCCCGCTGCCGAAGAGACCCCGGTGCGGCCACTGACCGCCGTGCCGTGGCTGCTTTCCGCGAAGTCCCCCGCCGCGCTGCGCGAGCAGGCCCGCCGCCTGGAGTCCTTCCTGCGGGCGACGCCCGGTTGCGAACCCGTGGACGTGGGACGGATGCTGGCCCAGTCCCGTGCCGGTCTTGAGCACCGCGCCGCCGTGGTCGCGGACAGCGCGGCCGGTGGGGACGGGACACGGGGGCTGCTGCGCGGCCTCGGCGCGCTCGCGGAGGATGAGCCCGCGGCCGGACTGACGACGGGACTCGCCGGGCCCGCCCGTACCACGGCCTTCCTCTTCACGGGGCAGGGTTCCCAGTGGGCGGGCATGGCCCGTGAACTGTACGAGGCGTTCCCGGTGTTCGCCGCTGCACTGGACGCGGCGTGCGAGCATCTGGCCCCGGAGGTACGGCAGTTGCTGCTGGCCTCGGATGACGCCGAGGACGACGGGCGTATCCATCGCACCGGCTTTGCCCAACCGGCCCTGTTCGCGCTGGAGGTGGCGCAGTTCGCGCTGCTGCGGTCCTGGGGAGTGCGGCCCGACGCGCTCGCCGGTCACTCCATCGGCGAACTCGCCGCGGCCCATGTGGCCGGGGTGTTCTCGCTGCCCGACGCGGCCAGGCTGGTCACCGCTCGCGGCGCGCTGATGCAGGCGCTGCCCGATGGCGGTGCCATGTTTGCCCTGGAGGCCACCGAGGAGGAGGTACTGCCGCTCCTCGTAGGCCGGGAGTCCCGGGCGGGGATCGCCGCGGTGAACGCGCCCCGGTCGGTCGTCGTCTCAGGCGACGAGGACGCCGCGTCGGAGGTGGCCCGGACCCTGGCCGGACAGGGACGCAGAACCAAACGCCTGACGGTCAGTCACGCCTTTCACTCGCCCCGTATGGACGCGGTGCTGGAGGAGTTCGCGGCCGTCGCCCGCACGGTCGCCTACGGTGCGCCCGACATCCCGATCGTCTCCACGGCCACCGGCGACCTCGCCGGTGCCGAGCTGCTGACCCCCGGGTACTGGGTCGGACAGCTTCGCTCGGCCGTCCGGTTCGCAGCCGCGGTCCGGACGCTGCGGGACCGGGGCACCGACACCTTCGTCGAGCTGGGCCCCGACGGGGTGCTCACGGCTCTGGTGCGCCATGTCGTCGGCGACGGGTACGACCACCGTGCGCTGCCGGTGTCCCGGCGTGACCGGCCCGGCGCCGCGACCGCCGTGGGCGTCGCCGCCGCGCTCCACACCGTCGGTGTCCCGGTCGACTGGACGGCGTTCTTCGAGGGCACCGGCACCCGTCACATCACACTGCCGACCTATGCGTTCCAGCGCAGGCGCCACTGGCTGCCCACACCCGCCGCCCCCACCCTCGCACCGGCACACGTCCCGGAGCCGGTCGCCGACGTCCGTGAGGCGGCTCCCGCGGGACGGACCCTCAAGCCGGGCGAACGTCCGGAGGTCGCGGCGCGGCTGGCCGCCGCACTCGCCGGGATGGACGAGGAGAAGCAGCTCCTCCACATGATGGACCGGATTGCCGCCCGGGTCGCGGCAGTGCTCGGCCACGACGGCGCGGACGACATCGACCCCGATGTCCCGCTGCTGGATCTGGGGGTCGACTCGCTCATGGCCGTGGAGATGCGCAACCAGATCAGTGACTTCTGCGGAGTGAGTCTGCGTCCGACGCTCGTCTTCGAGCATCCGACCCTGGCAGTGCTCGCCGACCATCTGCTGGCGAAGGTGCTGGACGCGGTGTCCACCGCGCCGGGCACCGACGAGGACGCCGTGGACTTCGCCGCCGAGGTCGTGCTGGCGGCGGACATCACCCCCGCCGACGAGGTCATCCGGGTCGCGGACGACCCGCGGGAGGTGCTCCTCACCGGCGCGACCGGATTCCTCGGCGCATATCTGCTGCGCGATCTGCTGCGCACGACCCGTGCGACCGTGCACTGCCTGGTGCGCGGGGCCGACGAGGCGGACGCACAGGCGAGGCTGCGGAAGAACCTGGAGTGGTACGAGTTCTGGGACGACATCGACACGACCCGGTTGTCCGTGGTCGTCGGCGATCTCGCCCAGCCCCTGCTGGGGCTTGCCCCGGACCGCTTCGACGCCCTGTCCCGGAGCGTCGACGCCGTCTACCACGCCGCGGCGACCGTCAACGGTCTCTATCCATACTCGGCGTTGAGGGACGCGAACGTCACGGGCACCGCGGAGATCCTGCGGCTTGCCGCCCGGCACCGGACCGTGCCCGTCCACCATGTCTCGTCCACGGGTGTGTTCGCCGCGGAGGCGACCCCCGGAATGGCTCTGAAGGTGACCGATCCGCCCGGGCCGGCCGAGGCACTGTCCTCCGGCTACCGGCAGACGAAGCTGGTGGCCGAGCAGATCATCGGGCTCGCCAGGGAACGGGGGCTGCCGGTCTCCGTCTACCGGGTGGACGAGATCTCGGGCGACTCGGAGCGCGGCTTCTGCCAGACCCACGACTTCGTCTGGCTGAGCATGAAGGGCATCGTGCAGGCCGGCGCCGTACCGGCGGATCCCGCCGGCATCTTCCATCTGGTGCCGGTCGACCATGTCAGCGCGGCGATCCTGCGGCTGTCCCGCGACGAACGGGGGGCGGGCCGCAATCACCATCTCGCGAACGGGACGCATCTGCCGTTCTCCGAGATGACGGACTCCCTGCGGTCCCTCGGCTACCGTCTGGACGAACTGCGCTGGGAGGCCTGGGTCGAGCGCATCCGCTCCGACCGCGACAACGCGATGGTCCCGATGGTCGACGCCTTCGAGTCGACCATCTACAGCGGGCGCAACCACTATCTGTCCGTCGACACCTCTCAGACCCGGGAACTGCTGTCGGGCACCGGCATCGACTGCCCTCCCATGACGCGTGAACTCTTCGAGAAGTACGTGGGGTTCTTCGTCCGCGTCGGCTACTTCCCCGAACCGGGAAGCGGCGCCGAGAAGAACAGCACGGACCGCGCGGCGGGCGGCGAGGGTATCCGGGTCCGCGAGGCGGGGTGGCAGGACCTGCCGGCGATGGCGGGCATCTGCTTCGACGCCTTCAACACGCTGAACGCCTCGCTGGGCCTTGCGCCCGAGTGGTCCTCGGTGGACGCGGTGACGGAGATGTTCCGGGACCGGCTCGCTTCGCCCGGCTGCCTCGCCTTTGTGGCGGTCGACGGCACGGGAGCCGTGGTGGGCTCCAACTTCCTGGTGCTGGGCGAATCGGTGGCCGCCTTCGGCCCCCTGAGTGTCGCGCCCGGCGCCCAGGGCGGCGGAGTGGGACGCCTGCTGATGGACGAGGTGGTCGCGGCGGCCGCACAGCACGGCCGGGACTCCGTGCGTGCCGTGCAGGTGACCAACAACCTCGGCGCGTACCGGTTGTACTCCTCGCTCGGATTCGTACCGCACGAGCAGCTCTCCGTGGTCGCCGGGTACACACCGCCCACCCCCGCGAACCTGGCGGGCTTCACGGTGCGCCCGATGTCCGAGGACGATGTACCCGCGTGCCAGGAGCTCTACCGCACGGTCAACGGCCATACGCGGGACGGGGAGATCCACATGTCCGCCAAGCGGGCCTTCGGCTGGTCGCAGCCGTACGTCGTCGTGGACCGGTCGGCCGGTGCGATCGCCGGGTACACCACGGGCCTGTCCGACCTGGGGCATCTGACGGCGGTCTCGGAAGCCGCGGTGCGGGCCCTGTACACGGGCGCCGGCGAGCTGATGCGCAGGACGGCTCCCGACGGTCCCGCGCCCCGGCTGCGCATCCCGGGCCGTCTGATGCCCGAGACCCTGAGCTGGGCGTTCCGCACCCGGGGCATGGCCCTGGAACGGCTGGAGACGCTGGTCGTACGGGGCTCGTACACGGCGCCGGAGGCAGGGGTCTACTGCCCGGGGCTGTCCTACTGACGCACCGGCAGACGCACTGCACGGCACGGGCCCGGCCATGACGGCCGGGCCCGTGCCGTGTCTCCCGTATGTGCCCGTCCGTCAGATCGCCGCGACCGGCACGTCGTCCCGTACCGAACGGTCGATCTTGGGGACGGCCAGCAGGGTGATCACCACGCCCAGCAGGGCGAAGCCCGCTCCGACGGCGAAGGCCAGCCGGAAGCCCTCCGTCATCGCCTCGGCCACGGCCGGGCCGTCGGGCCGCTTGCCCTCCAGAAGTTCGCCGATTCGGGTGTTGGCGACGGATGACAGCACAGCGAGGCCGAGCGCACCGCCGATCTGCTGGGTGGTGTTGATGAGCCCAGAGGCGAGGCCCGACTCCTGGGGTGTCACACCGGAGACGGCGACGATGGTCACGGGTACGAACGAGAACCCGAGCCCCAGGGCCGCCACCACCGAGGGCAGCAGGACGTCCCCGGCGAACGTGCCGTTGGCGGGGATGCGGGTGAACAGCAGCAGGCCCACCGTGGTGAGCACCAGACCGGTGAGCAGGATGGGCCTGGGCCCGACCTTCGTCACCAGCTGCGAGGCCACACCGGCCGCGAGGATGCTCGCCATCGAGAAGGGCAGGTAGGACAGTCCGGCTTCGAGTGCGGAGAAGTCGAGCACCTGCTGGAGGTAGAGGGAGATGAAGAAGAACATCGACAGCAGCGCGGCGCCCACCAGCAGGGAGACCATGTTGGCGCTGGAGAGGTTGCGGTTGCGGAAGATCCGCAGCGGCATCACCGGGTGCTTCACGACACGCAGTTCGACCAGGGCGAAGACCAGCAGCAGCGCGGCGGCCAGCACCAGCAGTCCGATGGTCCTGGCCGAGCCCCAGCCCGCCCGCTCGGCGTCCACGAGCGCATAGACCAGCAGGCTGAGACCGCCGGTGACCAGTGCGGCACCGGCGAAGTCGATCCCGGTGCGTTCACGGCCGCGGCTCTCTCGGACGAGACGCGGGGTGAGGACGGCGGCGCCGACACAGATCGGCACGTTGACGAACATCACCCACTCCCAGCCGGCCCACTGGGTGAGCACGCCGCCGAGCAGCACACCGATGGCGCCGCCCGCTCCGGCGAGCGCGCCCCAGATACCGAGGGCCTTGTTGCGTTCGGCGCCTTCGGTGAAGGTCGTGGTGACGATGGACAGTGCGGCGGGCGCGATGATCGCGGCGCCGAGGCCCTGGCCGACACGGGCGGCGATCAGCCACCCCGCGCCAGGGGCGAGGCCACCGAGCAGCGACGCGACGGCGAACAGACCGAGTCCGGTCATGAACACCCGCCGCCGCCCGAGCAGATCGGCGGTCCGGCCGCCGAGCAGCAGGAAGCCGCCGAAGGCGAGTGCGTAGGCGTTGACGATCCACTGGACGTCGGAGTCACTGAAGTGCAGATCCCGCTGGATCGAGGGCAGTGCGACGTTCACGATCGAGGCGTCGAGCACCACTGTCAGCTGGGCGACGGCCAGCACGACCAGCGCCTTCCAGCGCAGCGGGTCCGGGGACGAAGGGGATAAGGCGGAAGCGGGAGGCGTGGCCATGGGAGGGATACGCTCCTGAGGGTAAGGTGGTAAACGGAATCGGACGTCCGATTCCGGATAGCGACGATACGGAGGCGCGGTTCCCCTTGTCAAACACCCCACCCCCTTCCAGCACGCCCACCGGCGGCAAACTGCGCTCCGACGCCGCCCGCAACCGGCTCAAGGTGCTCGACGCAGCACGGGCCGCCTTCTCCGAGTCCGGCCGGGACGCACAGATGGGCGACATCGCCCGCAGGGCCGGGGTGGGCGTCGGGACGGTGTACCGCCACTTCCCGACCAAGGAGTCACTGGCGGAGGCGATCGTGGAGCACCGCTTCCAGCAGACCCTCGACTTCCTCAGAAACGAGGTGCTCCCCGACCCCGACCCGTGGAACGGCCTGGCCAGGTCCCTGGAGTTCTGCGGAATCATGCAGGAACAGGACCGCGGTTACGCGGAGACGATCACGGCGATGGTCGGCGGGAGCACCTTCGACGCGAAGGCGATCGCCGAGCTCAACGAGCTGACCGACAAGGTGCTCAAACGGGCCCAGGCCGAGGGTTCGGTACGCGCGGACCTGACCGTGTCCGATGTGTCGCCGCTCTACATCGGCCTCTGCCATGTGGTGCAGGCCGGGGTCGCCGACTGGCGCCGTTACCTGGGCATCGTCCTCGACGGACTGCGCCCGCGGCTCGGGCACACCGCGTGAAACCGCTCGGACTTGCCGGTGCGTCCGTTGACGCACCGGCAAGTCCGGGCTCCGGTCGCGACGGCGTCACGTCGCCGTGGCCGCTGCCGCCGCGCGTCCGGCCTGGCGGCCGGAGAAGATGCAGCCTCCGAGGAGGCCTCTGGAGTCCACCATGGCCGCCTTTCGTCCAGGGGTGCCGACGCTGCGGGGCATGAGCAGGACGTGCCGGGCGGTGGGGCGTTGCTGGAGACTGGCTACTGGCCGGTGTTACTGACGGCAGCTCACGAGGATTGCGACCACCAGGCTGCCGGGCATCGAGCGACGAGCAGGATCCCCTCGTTGAACGGGGTGCGGATGCCGAGGTGTCCGGGTCAGGCGCCCGCGTGACCCCCGGCCCCCGGGACCGAGGGATCGAACCAGGTGGGACCGTCGGCCAGTGCCTGCTTGATCCGGAACACGGCGAAGTCCTCGAGCTCCGGGAGAGCGTCCACGGAGAACCACCCCACGTCGATCGACTCCTCGTCGTTGACCCTGGCGTCGCCGCCCACGGCCCGGCAGCGCAGGCAGATGTCCATGAACTGGCACCGGTCCCCGTTGGGGTAGGTGACGGGCCTGGGCATGGCCTGGACCAGCACGACCCGCTCCGCCACACAGCGCACCGCGGTCTCCTCGTACACCTCCCGGATCGCGGTCGCCGCGGGCTGCTCACCCGGCTCGGGGATGCCCCCGATGATCGACCACCCACCGGTGTCGGCACGTCTCCCCAGCAGGACCCGTCCGTCGTCGTCGAACACCACGGCGCTCACACCCGGCAGGAAGAGGAGCTGGGTGCCCGCACTGGCACGGATCCGGCTGATGAAGTCAGGGGTGCCCATGGGGTCGACCCTATGGGCAGCGGCTCGAGGCCGCCTTCAGGAGGTGCGGCGGCGCGCGTACCCCACCCAGCCGAGCGCCCCAGCCGCGAGCGCGGCGATCAGGCCCTCGGGGAGCGTACCCATGCGGGTGGCGGGGGTGAGCGAGGAGCGCAGCGGGACCTTCGCGACCAGGGCGTCCGGTGTGAACATCTCCGTCTGCTGCACGATCTTCCCGTCCGGGTTGATCACCGCGCTGACACCGCTCGTGACCGGGACGACGACGGCACGGCTGTGCTCGACCGCCCGCACCCGCGACATGGCGAGCTGCTGGTAGGTCATCTCGCTGCGGCCGAAGGTGGCGTTGTTGCTGGGTACCGAGATGAGCTGGGCGCGGTGGGTGACCGTGTCACGTACCGCCCAGTCGAAAGCGGCTTCGTAGCAGGTCGCGAGGCCCACCTTGGTACCGGCGAGGTCGAAGACCCCCACCTTGGTACCGGGTCCGAAGTCACGGCTGACACGGTCGACGTCGGCGCTGAAGAGGCGGACGAAGGAGCGCATCGGGATGTACTCGCCGAACGGCTGCACATGCCGCTTGTCGTAGGTGTCGACGGGGCCGCGCTCGGGATCCCATTCGATCAGGGTGTTGCGGAGCTTGCCCGTGTCCGGGGTGAGCACGGCGCCGATCACCGTGGGCGCACCGATCCGCCGCACGGCCCGGTCGATCACCAGGCGCGCATCGCCGTTGCGGTACGGATCAAGGTCGGAGGAGTTCTCGGGCCAGAGCACGAAGTCGGGCTTGGCCACCTTGCCCGCGGCGACATCGGCGGCGAGCTGCTCGGTACGGCGGGCGTGGTTGTCCAGGACCGCTCGGCGCTGGGAATTGAAGTCAAGTCCGAGGCGGGGCACGTTGCCCTGGACCGCAGCGACGGTCGCGGTGCCGTCCTCGGGCGAGTCATCGACAAGAGGCAGTGCGGCGAACGCCCCGGAGACGGGGACGAGCACGCTGAGCGCGGCGGCGGCCAGCGGTCCGCGCCCCAGCTCTCCGGTCCGCCGGTAGCGACGGACCTGACGCACCAGCTCGTAGAGACCGAAACCGCACAGCGCCACCGCGAAGCCCAGGACCGGGGTGCCGCCCACTGCCGCGAGCGGCAGGAACAGCCCCTCGGCCTGCCCGAAGGCGATCTTGCCCCAGGGGAAGCCGCCGAACGGCACCCGGGCGCGTACCCCCTCACCGACCACCCAGACCGCGGCGCCCCACACCGGCCACCACGGCAGCCGGGAGACCGCGGCGATGCCCACGCCGGTCAGGGCGATGAAGAGCGCTTCGACGGCCGAGAGCGCGACCCAGGGCAGCGCCCCCACCTCCTCGCCCGTCCAGACCAGGAGGGGAAGCAGGAAGCCCAGGCCCGCGAGGTATCCGAGACCGAGCGCCGCGCGCGGACGACGGCCGTACAGACACCAGGCGAGCACTGCGAAGCCCGCCGGGGCCAGCCACCACAGCGGCCGGGGCGGAAAACTCAGGAACAGCAGCACGCCGGAGAGCACGGCTGCCCCCGGCCTGGTGAACCGGCTCAGCAACCGGTGAACCCGCCCTGCGGATGCGGATGAGGGTTCGGGCCCCTGCGGCTCGGTGTCGACGGATGTCATGGTGGCGCTCACGCCCCGGAGTCTACGGGCACGCCCACGCCCGCCCGGTCGTCCCGCACGCCCCGTCGGCCACTCAACGGCGCTGGAAAAGCACCGGAACCCAGCCCCGCCCGGGACCCCCGACGCGGCCCGGCCCCCCGGTCAGGGGGCCGTAGCCGTCATCGCGGGCCGGAGAAGATCGTCGGCAGGGCCAAGGCCGCGTGTGATAAGTCCCGCCTGGATCGCGACGCCTGGCACGCACACGCGCTGCGTTGTCGAACCGTCCACGTACCCCCAGGACGAGGACGACCTCCCCCTGCCTCCGGCGGGGGAACCCCCACCGCCTTGCGATGGCACGCACCGGACGCCGCGGGCCCCGCCCTTCGGGCGGACGACGCCAGTTCTCCAACACGGCCTAGGAGCCCGTCCCCACGAGGTCCCCGGGATCGGTGTTCGCGCCGCAGAGCACCACGCACACCCGCTCCCCCGCGGTCGGCCGGTAGCCGAATCCGGGCCCACCGTCACCACCCAGCGCGGCCAGCGCGGTCGCCGCACCGTGCTCGACCGCCACCCGGTGCCGGTCCCACAGCGCTCTGCGCGCCCGGACGATCTCCTCGTCCGCGACCAGCACGGAGCGGACGTGGTCCCGCTGAGCGACCGCGAGGGCCATCGCGGAGGCTCTGCGGGCGCCGAGGGAGTCCGCCGCGACCGAGTCGACGGAGACGTCGACCGGGCGGCCCGCCTCGAGCCCCGCGTTCAGCGCCCGGCACCCGGCCGGCTCCACCGCCACCATGCGGACTCCGTGCCGCTCCGCGGCAGTGGCCACTCCGGCGAACAGCCCGCCACCGCCGACCGCCACCACCACGGTGTCCGGGCCGCCCGGGATCCGCGCCCCGATCTCCTCGAGCAGGGTGCCCGCGCCCGCCGCGATCAGCGGATGGTCGTAGGCGTGGCTGGCGAGCGCGCCGGTAGCCACCGCGAAGTCCTCGCAGGCGGCGAGTGCCTCGGCGTACTCCGTACCGACCAGGCGCACCTCTGCGCCGAAGCCGCGCAGACGGGCGACCTTGACCTGGGGCGCTGTGGCGGGCAGGAACACGGTGGCCCGCACGCCCTGCTGCCGGGCGGCCCAGGCACAGGCCAGGCCCGCGTTGCCACCGGAGGCGATGGTCACCCCCGCGTCCGGGAAGGTGCCGGCGTCGCGGTGGGCCTGGATGAAGTTCTGCGCGCCGCGGGCCTTGAACGAGCCGGTGTGCTGCATGTACTCGAGCGCCAGCCAGACCTCGTACGTCTCGCCGGCGCCGCTCCCGACGGATCCCGGTTCACCCGGGGCGACCGTGACCGGCCGCACGCGTCCCCCGACGCGCGCCGTGGCGGAGATGATGTCGTCATAGGTCAGCTCGTGCACGTCAGATCTCCGCTGCGGTCCCCTTCGAGGTCAGCCGCAGTCTGTCACGGATCACCCGGACGGCCGTCTCCGCGTCGTCCACGGTCACCGTGAACATCCGGCCGTCGCCGAGTCTCAGCGCGAGGCCCTCGCCGCGGCGGACGATCACCGCCGTGCCCTGCTCGGGACGCCAGCGGTAGCCCCAGCCGCCCCACTGGCGCGGGCAGACCCGGGGGACGAAGTCTGCTCCCACCACGGAGTCCAGGGGGATCCTCCGCCGCGGCAGGCCCATGTAGCCGCAGCGCACTTCCATGCAGTCGCGGTCGACCGTGACCGCCACATGGACGAAGGCGAGGGTGCCGAACAGCACCAGCAGGCCGGCGGCGACACAGCCGATCACCGACATCAGCAGGGCGAGGACGCCTGAGGTCCAGGGGGCGTCGACGGCGAGTTCGATGCCGAGCGCCATGCATCCGGCGCCGACCGCTGCCAGCACCCACTGGATGCGGTTGGTCGCGCGGCCGGTCCAGATCGGGGGCGGCGCGTGAGCGGCCTGCCCCTCAACACCGGGGTGGTCCGTCATGCGTAGCAGCGTACTCACGTTCCGCTCCGCCGGCACCGGGTCGCCTGGCTCGCGTACGCGGCCTGCCGGGAGCGTCCCCGCATGCCGGGTCCGGCCCGCGGGGGCCGCTGTGACGTGGCGGGTCAGCAGGCCGGAGTGACCGGATCCACCGTGTTCGCCGTGTCCAGCAGCCGGCCTTCGGCGTACGCCAGCGCGGGCCGGGGCAGCGCGCCCTGCTGTCCGCTGAGCAGCACGGTCAGCCTGGTGCTGTGTGCGGCGGCGGGCGCGGGCTGGGCGTCGGCGCGGCGCAGCGCCTGGGCGGCTACGGCACCGGCCGAACCGTGCAGGACGACTGGCTTGAGCCCGTCGGGACGGCCGGCGCTGACGGCGGCGCGGATGCGCTCGGCGACCAGTTCGTAGTGGGTGCAGCCGAGGACCACGGCCCGTACGTCCATTGGGGTGAGAGCGGCGGCGGCGGCGACGGTCCGGTCGATGGCGGCCTCGTCGGCCTGCTCGACGGCGTCCGCGAGCCCGGGGCAGGGCACCTCGGTGATCTCGGCGCCGTCGGCGAAGTCGCGGATGAGGCCGCGCTGGTAGGCACTGCCGGTCGTGGCGGGGGTGGCCCAGATGGCCACCCGCCCGCCGCCCGCGGCCGCCGGCTTGATGGCGGGTACGGTGCCGATCACGGGCACGCCTGGCTCCAGCGCCGCGCGCAGTGCGGGCAGCGCGTGCACGGACGCGGTGTTGCAGGCGACGATCAGGGCGTCCGGGCGGTGCGCCGCGGCGGCGCGTGCGACGGCGAGCGCGCGTGCGGTCAGATCCTCCGGTGTGCGGGGACCCCAGGGCATCCCGTCCGGATCGCAGGAGAGCACCAGGTCCGCGTCGGGTCGCAGGCGGTGCACCGCGGCGGCGGCCGCCAGCAGGCCGATCCCGGAGTCCATCAGTGCGATCTTCACCCGGTCACCCTAGCCGACGACCCTTGCGGCCCGGCCGTTGTGGGGCAGACTGCGAAGAATGGGCACCCTCGCGTGGATCGCCGTGGTTTCCCTGGCCGTGTGGCTGTGGCTGCTGCTGGGGCAGGGCTTCTTCTGGCGTACGGATCAGCGGCTGCCCCGGCGCGAGGCGGCGCCGGGGGCGTACGACGACTGGCCGTCGGTGGTGATCGTCGTACCGGCCCGGGACGAGGCCGCCGTACTGCCGGAGAGCCTGCCCTCGCTGCTGCGGCAGTCCTATCCGGGGGAGGCCGAGGTGATCCTCGTGGACGACGGCAGTACGGACGGCACGGGCGCCCTGGCGCGCGAACTGTCGGAGCGCTACGGCGGGCTGCCGCTCACCGTGGCCTCCCCGGGGGAGCCGGAGCCCGGCTGGACGGGCAAGCTCTGGGCGCTGCGCCATGGCATCGCGCTCGCACGGGCCAGGGACCCCGAGTATCTGCTGCTCACGGACGCCGATATCGCGCATGAGCCGGACAGTCTGTCCGATCTGGTCTCCGCGGCGCATGCGCACGGGATCGATCTGGTCTCGCAGATGGCGCGGCTGCGGGTGGCCACTCCATGGGAGCGGCTGGTGGTGCCTGCCTTCGTCTACTTCTTCGCGCAGCTCTATCCGTTCCGCTGGATCAACCGCGGAGCGGGCGACAGGAAGGCGGGCGGCGGGCGGGCCCGCGCGACGGCCGCCGCGGGCGGATGTGTGCTGCTGCGGACCGCGACTGCGGAACGGGCGGGCATTCCGTGGTCGGTCAGGCAGTCGGTCATCGACGACGTGGCGGTGGCGCGCGCGGTGCGGCGGGCCGGGGGGCGGGTGTGGCTGGGTCTCGCCGAGCGAGTGGACAGCATCCGTCCGTATCCGCGGCTGACGGACCTCTGGCGCATGGTCTCCCGGAGCGCGTACGCCCAGCTGCGCCACAGTCCGCTGCTGCTCGCCGGGACGGTGGCGGGTCTCTCGCTGGTCTACCTGGTGCCGCCGGTGGCGGTGTTCGCCGGGGTGTACGGGGCTGGGGGCGCCGGGGACGCGGTGGCGTGGTGGGCGGGGGGCGCGGCGTGGGCGGTGATGGCCGGGACGTATGTGCCGATACTGCGCTACTACCGGCAGACTCTGTGGCTGGCTCCGCTGCTTCCGGTCACGGCGCTGCTCTACCTGCTGATGACGGTCGACTCGGCGGTGCGTCACTACCAGGGACGCGGCGCGGCCTGGAAGGGGCGCACCTATGCGCGCCCCGAGGCCGCGCCGGACCGCTGAGCGGGCTCATTTCCGTCCGGGCGTCCAGTTCATGCCCCAGCCGTAGGCGTGGTCGATCGTGCGCTGCGGGCTGACTCCTCGCTCGGGGACGAGATAGCGCGCCTCGCGCTGGGCGACCAGATCACCGCCCTGGTTGGTGAGGAGGACGAGGGCGCAGACCGTCGAGGGCACGGTGCACTCGTCGAGCGAGAACTCGATGGGTGCGCCGTGCTGGGGCTGGAGGGTGACCGTGGCGTGCAGGTCGGCGAAGCTGCGGGCACCGGAGTAGATGGTGACGAAGATGACGACGCGGCGGAGCTTGTCCTTGTGGTCCAGATTGATACTGAGGTTCTCGCCGGTGGCCACGGAGCCGGTGCGGTCGTCACCGTCGAGCTGGATGTACGGGGGCTGGTGGAGGGCCCCGAAGGCGTTGCCGAGAGCCTGGACGACTCCCTTGCGGCCGTCACCGAGCTCGAAGAGGGCGCAGAGGTCGAGATCGAGATCGGCGTGCATGGCCACGGCCTGGCCGAGCTTGGAGCCCCAGCCCGTGAACTGCTTGCGCACCTCCCAGTTGAGGTTGACACGCATGGTGCCGGATGTCCCGCCCTGCTTGGCGAGCGAGACGGTGGGGGCCTCCTTGGTCAGGGTGATCTTGCTGAGGCGCACGGGTGCGGGGGCGACCGGAGCCGAGGCCGCGGCAGGCACCTGCGGGGTCGCGGGGACCGGGCCCGGGGCAGTCGGCAGCGGTGCGGCCTGCTGCGGTTCGTCGACCGTGATGCCGAAGTCGGTGGCGAGCCCTTCGAGTCCGCTCTGGTATCCCTGGCCCACGGCGCGGAACTTCCACGCACCCTGGCGCCGGTAGAGTTCGCCGAGGATGAACGCCGTCTCGACCGTCGCGTCGCCGCTCTCGTAGCGGGCGATCTCCGCGCCGCCCGCCGCGTCGAGCACCCGGACGTACAGCCCCGGCACCTGTCCGAAGCTACCGCCGTCCGACGACGCCGCGAGCACGATCCGTTCGACGGACGGCTCGACACGGCCGAGGTCGACGGTGATGTGGTCGGTGGTCACGGCGCCCGCCGTGCGCTTGCCCTCGTGGCGGACGGCACCCGAAGCGTGCTCGGGCTGGTTGTAGAAGACGAAGTCCGCGTCGGAGCGGACCTTTCCCGAACCCGAGGCGAGCAGCAGAGCCGACGCGTCGACGTCGGGCGCACCGCTCCCGGAGCGCCAGCCGAGCTCCACATGGACGATCGGCACGGGTACGGGGACATTCGCCCCTTTGAGCATGGACATCCTCGCCCCCATCACGGGTCCTGGCACCCGGTCGATTCGATGAGCCCAACGTAGCGCCGGACGCCGTCCGGGCACCCCTGCGACCCGTGGGTAACCCCCTCTCAGCTCGCCCTTTACATGATCTAGATGCCTCCGGGCGACCGATTTTCCATAATTCGCTCGCATTGGGGATCGCCGGCCACCGGTATCACGTCAAACAACCCTCTTATCGGGCTCCCCAACCAGCACATCGTGGGCTTAACTTATGTGCCATGACCTCCCCCCGCTCCACCTACGGTGGCGGCTACTACTCCGTGCCGCCGTTCGCCGACACCCCGATCTACGACTCCCTGGTCGCTGAGCGGGGCACGCCTCAGATCGCCCCGATCCGAGTGCCCGCCGCCTACGACTCCGTCGGCAGCGGCTACATGCCGGCGCTTCCCGCGGCCCTGCCCGCCCTCCCGGCGGCTCCCTCCCAGCCCTCACCGTCGTACGGCTACCCGCAGCAGATGTCGCAGCCCGTGCCGCTGCAACAGGCCCCGGCGCCGTACATCGCCCAGCAGCCCGGTGCCCCGCGCGGCTACCCGGGCGTCCAGCCCCAGCAGATGCCCAGGCCGCTGGCGACCGGCTACGAGGCGATGCGCCCGGCGGCGCCGCGCCCGATGCCGACCCCGGCGCCGTACGACGACCCGTACAACCGCCCGTACCAGGGCGGCGGATACTAGGCCAGAACCAGCCGTACCGGTTACGCCGGCGCCGAGCGATACCGGCACGTCTGCTGGCAGGATGGCCGTATGACCGGTCCCGTGCAGCGCTCCGTCCACTCCCTCCATGTCCACCCAGTGAAGTCCCTCGCGGGCTTCGCTCCGGACACGGCGGTCGTGGAGCCATGGGGTCTGGCCGGTGACCGCAGGTGGATGGTCGTGGACGCCACGGGCCGGGCAGTGACCCAACGCCAGCACGCACGGCTCGCGTTGGCGTCCGCCGTGCCCGCGGACGACGGCGGGATCCTGGTGACGGCGCCCGGTCAGGCACCGCTGACCGTGACGGTGCCCGAGCCGGAGGGCACGGTCGTCGTGGAGATCTTCGGGGAGAAGGTGGAGGCGGTGCCGGCCGGCGCCGCCTCCGACGACTGGTTCGGCGCGTACGTCGGCGCACCGGTCCGGCTGGTGCATCTCGACGATCCCGCACACCGCAGGCCAGTTGCTCCGGACTACGCACGACCGGGCGAGACGGTCTCGTTCGCGGACGGGTTCCCGTTGCTGGTGACCACGCGCGCGTCGCTCGACGCGCTGAACACCCTCATCGCGCGGGGAGACAACCCGGACGAGGGCCCACTGCCCATGAACCGCTTCCGGCCCAATCTCGTCGTGGACGGCGGCGACCCATGGGCCGAGGACGAGTGGCGGCATGTCCAGGTCGGTGAGGTCCGCTTCCGGGTGAGCAAACCGTGTGGCCGCTGCGTCGTGACCACCACCGACCAGTCGACCGCGGTACGCGGCAGGGAACCGCTGCGGACCCTCGCCCGCCACCGGCGCTTCGGGGACCGGCTGGTGTTCGGCCAGAACCTGGTCCCGGAGACGTCCGGGTCGGTCAGGGTGGGGGACCCGGTACGGATCATCGACTGACGGAACCCCCGCGGTTCACCGGGCGACGGAACCCCCGCGCCGTCCCGCTCGTTTGGCCCTGAGCCGGGATGTGCCGGCTTCTCCGAGCGGTGTCGAAGCCTGCGGAGGTCTGCGCGGGCTGCGAGGCCGTCACGGCGCAGAGGGGGCGGACCTGTGCGGGCTTTCATGGGTGTGTGGCGCTGGCGGCGCAATCCCCTGCGGCGCACCACCGATCTGGTCGAGGCATGGGTGACGCTGGCCGCGGTGCTGTTGCTGGCCGTCGGCGCACCGGTCGCCGGATGGCTCTGCGGCGCGCTGGCCGATTCCGCGCTCCGTGAGACCGTGCGCGTCCAGCAGGCCGATCGGCGTCCCACGGCCGCACGGGTCGTGCGCGTGCTGCCCCAGCCGAAGCGGTCAGCCGCCCATCCGGACGCCCGGAGCGAGGAACGCACTCGCATCACGGTGGTCGCCGAGTGGACGGGCAGAGACGGGAAACAGCACCGCGACAGAGTGCCCGCACGCACGGTGACCGTGCGCGCGGGCGACACCATACGGATATGGACCGACAGCCGGGACCAGTCGGTCACGCGCCCCCTGGACGGCGGTGCCGCACGGGCACATGCCGTGCTCGCGGGTCTCGGCGTCGCGGCCGTCCTGGCCGGCCTGGTGGAGAGCGGCAGACGGCTGTTCGTACGGCGGCTGATGCGGCACAGGTATGCAGATCTCGACCGGGCATGGGCGAAATCCGGTCCTGACTGGGGCCGTACGGGCACAGGCTGCTGACCGCTCACCCGCCGCGCCTCCGTCACGCTACGGTGGGGCCACGCCGGGCACAGCATGCGCGTGGCGGGTGAACGACGAGGTGGGGGCAAGGCAGCACCATGGCACAGGGCACGGTCCAGGTGACGCACACCGGCACGTCGCGGTGGCGGCGCCGCACGGGCGAGTACGCCTCCCTCGCCGCGGCCCTGGAGGCCGCCGCCGACGGTGACATCCTCACCGTCTCCCCCGGGACCTACCGGGAGAACCTGGTGGTGCGGTGTGCCGTGACCCTGCGCGGGCCCGACGGAGCGGCCGGTTCGGTGCGGATCGCGCCCTCCGAAGGGGTCCCGCTGACCATACGGGCCTCCGCGACCGTGCGGGACCTGCATGTCGAGGGCCAGGACACCGCGGCGCCCGCGCTGCTGATCGAGGACGGCACACCGGAGTTGACCGACCTGCGGATCGTCACCCGCTCCGCGGCGGGTGTCGAGGTGCGCGGCGCCGCCCGACCGACCGTGCGCCGCTGCACGGTCGACAACCCCGCGGGCGTGGGTATCGCCGTCCTGGACGGTGCGGGTGGCGTGTTCGAGGAGTGCGAGGTCGTCGCGGCCGGACAGTCCGGGGTCTCGGTGCACGGCGGCGCCCATCCCCGACTGGAGCGCTGCCGGGTGCACCATGCCTCGGGCGCGGGGCTCAGCATCACGGGCGAGTCGACCGCGCTGGAGGCGATCGGCTGCGAGGTGTACGAGATCAAGGGCACCGGTGTGCAGATCGCCTCGCGGGCCACGGCACATCTCACCGAGTCCAGCGTGCACCGCACCTCCGCCGACGGTGTCACCCTCGACACGGACGCGGTGCTCACCCTCTCCGACTGCGACATCCATGACATACCCGAGAACGCGGTGGATCTGCGCTCGCGTTCGGTGCTCACGCTCACCCGGTCGACCGTCCGGCGGTTCGGACGCAACGGCCTGTCGGTGTGGGATCCGGGAACCCGGGTGGACGCCAACCAGTGCGAGATCCACGACAGCACGGGTGACTACCCCGCCGTGTGGGTCAGCGACGGGGCCACCGCGGTGCTGGACTCCTGCCGGGTCCACGATGTGCCGGACGCGCTCTTCGTGCTCGACCGTGGTTCGCGTGCCGATGTGGTCGACAGTGATCTCGCGCAGGTGCGGAACACGGCGGTGTCGGTCAGCGACGGCGCCACGGCCCAGCTGGACGACTGCCGGATCCGGGAGGCCTCGACGGGCGCGTGGTTCCGCGACCACGGCAGCGGGGGCACCCTGAACAACTGCACCATCGACAAGGCGCAGACGGGAGTGATCGTCACCAAGGGGGCCGACCCTTCGATCGAGCGCTGCACGGTGACCTCCCCGGCGGAGGCGGGCTTCTACGTGTCGGCGGAAGGCCGCGGCACCTTCCGCGCCTGCCGGGTGACGGACAGTTCGGGTTACGGCTTCCATGTGACCGACGGTTGCCGTACGACGCTGATGGGCTGCCGCACCGAACGCTGTGCCCGCGGGGGCTATGAGTTCCCCGGCGAAGGTGTGCGCGCGGAGGACTGCACCAGCGACACCAGCGGAGTGCGCGCTGCGACGGCGCCCGCTCCGGCGGTGGTGACCACCGCCCAGTCACAGCGCTCCCCCGGATTGCTCGGCGAGCTCCCGGCACACCATCCCGCCGCGCCCGTCCAGCAATCCGCTGGGCCCGACGCGGTTCGGTCGGCTCCCATCCGCACCCCGGACGACGTACTGAGCGCGCTTGACGACCTGGTCGGTCTGGACAGCGTCAAGCGGGAGGTTCGCACCCTCACCAACATGATCGAGGTCGGCCGCCGCCGCCAGGAAGCGGGACTCAAGGCCGCTTCGGTCCGCCGCCATCTGGTCTTCACCGGCTCCCCGGGCACCGGCAAGACGACGGTGGCCCGGCTGTACGGCGAGATCCTCGCGTCACTCGGAGTGCTGGAGCGCGGGCATCTCGTCGAGGTGTCCCGGGTGGATCTGGTCGGCGAGCACATCGGCTCGACGGCGATCCGCACCCAGGAGGCGTTCGACCGGGCCCGGGGCGGGGTGCTGTTCATCGACGAGGCGTATGCGCTGTCACCGGAGGACTCCGGGCGGGACTTCGGGCGGGAGGCCATCGACACCCTGGTGAAGCTGATGGAGGACCACCGGGACGCGGTGGTCGTCATCGTCGCCGGGTACACGGCGGAGATGGAACGCTTCCTGACCGTCAACCCGGGCGTGGCATCACGCTTCTCACGGACCATCACCTTCAGCGACTACGTGCCGGATGAGCTGCTGCGGATAGTGGAACAGCAGGCCGAGGAGCACGAGTACCGACTGGCCGACGGTACCGCCGAGGCGCTGCTGAAGTACTTCACCGCGCTGCCGAAGGGCGCAGCGTTCGGAAACGGCCGTACGGCGCGTCAGACCTTCGAGTCGATGGTGGAGCGGCATGCGGGCCGGGTCGCCGGGCTCGCCGAGGTGAGCACGGACGATCTGACCCTGCTGGTGCCCGATGACCTGCCCGAGCTGCCCTGAGCAGGGCCGTGGTCGAGCGGGGCTCTCCGTGGTCGGCGTCCGATGTTCCGTCAAGGACCTGTCTCAGTCATCCGGCGGATCCGCCGTGTGTGCCGGGGCCCGCTGGCCCGGAAGCGCGGGTGGCAACCGGTTGAGCAGCTCCCTGCGCTCCTGTGCGAAAGCCGGGTCGGCCTGGTAGTCGGAGTGGCCGAGTATCGGTTCCGGAAGGGGATGGCTGTCGGTGCGCCCGTAGACCACCGGGTCTCGCAGCGCTGCACGGTCGACGGCGGGCTTGCCCTGCTCGGGCGGGAGCAGCAGGGGTCCGCCGATCGGATCCGTGTGACGCCAGAGATTGCGCCAGCAGTGCAGCTCCCGGTGGAGCGCGCGAAGTGCCGCGGGACCGAAGTAGGCGGGGAACCAGCGTCCGTAGAGGCGCTCCAGGGGGGAACCGTAGGTGAGCAGGGCCACTCTGCGCCGGGTGGCCGCGGGGAGCTGCCAGACCGCGGCGGCGGCCAGCACGCTGCCCTGCGAGTGGCCCGAGATGACGAGGCGTCCGCCGGTGCTGCCGGTCCAGGAAGCCATGCGCCAGGTGAGGTCGGGCACGGCCCGCTCGGCGTAGCAGGGCGGGGCGAAGGGGTGGGCGGCGCGAGGCCAGAACGTGCCCACATCCCAGAGGATGCCGATCGTCCGCCGGGCCGCCGCGTCCCGGTAAGCGCGTCTGCCCCAGGTGACGATCAGCACGAAGCCGAGCCCGATCAGCAGCGAGCCCAGTGTCTGTGCGGCGTCGGCGATGGCTTCCACCACCGGATGGGCCCGGTCGAAGGCTTCGCCCGGGACCTCACCGGTCGCCCAGGAGCCGGCCAACGCGCCCCCGCCGAGCAGCAGGGTGGCGGTGCACAGGATGCCGATGATGGCCGGGATGGCGTCGGTGAGGGCCGCGGTGGCCCGGGTGGCGGCAATGCGCCGGGTGCGGACCTCGTCCGGCCGCTCGTCGGGGTAGTCGTGTTCCACCGCCGTGGCGAGGGAGCGGGCGGTGCGCCATGTCCGCACGGCGAGTACCGCCAACGGGACGAGCAGCAGGAGCAGCAGCACGGGGATGACCGAGGCCTGCCAACTGAGCAGCACGGGCGGGCCGGTGATGGGCCCGTGGCCCATGCCGGGTGTGGCGGGGCCGTCCAGCCAGTCGGCGACCCGCTGGGCGACGCCACCGGTCATGACCCCGCCGAGTGCGCAGGCCAGGAGGGCGACCGCGGGCCCGCCAAGGCCGTGCAGGGCGGTGCGGGGATGGCGGGCACGCCGGTGCAGGAGATGAGCACACACAGCCAGAGCCACGATCAGGACGCCCTGGACGAGGGTGAGTATCCGGAAGGCCTCCTCGCCGGGGAGTGTGCCGTGGGAGGCCCAGCCGGGGCGGGACCAGGACGCGTAGAGCATGGCGAGGGCCAGCAGAACCAGGGAGATGCCGGGCAGCCAGCCGACGACGGCGCGGTCGATGCGTTGGTCGATGAGGCTGTCGCTGTGCCCGCGGCGGAACACGACCGCGACGACGAAGGCTCCGGCGAGCGCGAGCACCGACTCCAGGGCCCGGCCCGCGAGGTCGAGCGCGAGGACGTCCGCACCGCGGTCGTGGCGTGCGGCCGCCCCGGCGACGGCGGCTGCCACGATCAGGAATCCGGCCGCGGTGTGCGCGGCCCGCAGCCGGGCGACTATGCGCCGCCCGTACCAGAAGCCGGGCCGTCCGAGTGCGGGGCGCATGGACGTCGGACCGCCCGTGGCTGCGGCGGTCGCGATCGCTCCGGTGACTCTGGTGGCTCCGGTGCCGTGTGCGGCTTCGGTGGCGGGCGGCCGCTGGGACTCGTAGGCGCTCCAGGTGCGGTTGGACAGGTACCAGAGCAGTCCCACGAGTGCCGTGGGGACGAGCGCCGCGAGCGAGAGTCGCCGGCCCGGCTGTGACCACCAGCCGTCGCCCGCCGCGGAGAGGAACCCCAGCCAGGAGCGGCTCGCCGAGCAGGGTGCCGAGCCCGCGCACTGCCAGGCCGTCAGATCGAGTGCGACCTCGCAGGTGGCTGCGGTGAGCAGGGCGGTGAGGCTGAGCGCCACGAGGCGGACCAGCATTCCGTAACATCTGACCGCGGCCGGCGGGCCCTTGGTCGTCGGGCGCATCCAGTGCGCGAGGTTGACCACCATGAACGGCAGGAGCAGCAGCCAGAGCGCGCGGGCGCCGTTGCCCGAGGTGAGGTTGGCCCAGCAGTACGCCTCCGGCACAGGGCCGTGTGCGTATCGGTCGGGGTGCTGCTCGGCGTCGGCGTCCTCGGGGCGCCGGTAGACGGCTGCGGTCGCGTCGCCGGTGATCCTCACGGTGCGGGGGTCGCCGAGCATGTCCTGCGGGGTGGCGCCGCCGACGCCGTGGACCAGGAGCTCCAGGGCGGCACCGCCGCCCTCGCCTTCGGCCGATGGCGCCGGTAAACGGGCTGGTTCATACGCCGGATCGTGTGCGGGGGTGGCAGCAGACAATTCCGTGGCTCCTCTCCGCTGGGAGGATCGACCGCTTGTCCAGCGTCGCGCTCCGTGGCTCACCGGCGCGGGCTTCTCCTGGAATCTCCCCCGTACGAGTGCCTCTGGACCGTGGCAGGATGAACAGCCCAGCGGAAGGAGCGGCCCGGTGGTGAACGGCAGGCAGAACCTCCTCGCGGAGCGTCGGCGCGCCTTGATCCGCGATGAGGTGCGGCGCCGGGGCGGCGCCCGCGTCAGCGAGCCCACCCGCAGGCGGAAGGTCTCCCCTGTGACCGTGTGCCGCGGTCCGGACGCTCTCGCCCGGCGAAGCACCGTCACGAACGTGCACGACGGTGTGGTGCACGGCGAGGCCGGCGCACATGAGCCGGGGTGCCGAGCCAAGGCGGCGCCGGAGCCCGGCGCGACGGAGGACATCGCACGGACGGCCGCAGGCATGGCCGGGCCGCGGAGCGCCGTCGCGGTGCCGGACGCCACGGCGACCGAGGGACTGCCGCGCGGGACGGGTGAAGCACTCGCGGAACGACTGCCGCGTGTGGAGTTGGCGGACGGGGCACCCGGGCGCGAAACGGCCACCGGGGACTGAGACATGGCCGTCTTCCGCGTCGTCCGTACGACACCGCTCCCCGCCGCCGAGACCTGGCGGCGCCTCACCGACTGGCCCGCGCACGCGACGCACGTACCGCTGACCCGGATCTCGGTCCTCACACCCGCTCCACCGGGTGCGGGCACCCGCTTCGTCGCGCGCACCGGGCTGGGTCCCTGCGCCTTCGACGACATCATGGAGGTCGTGCACTGGCAGCCCCCGGCCCCGGGACTGCCGGGCCGGTGCCGCCTCGAGAAGCGCGGTCGGGTGGTCCTCGGCTGGGCCGAGATCGAGGTGCGGGAGGTGCCCGGGGGGTCCCGGGTGAGCTGGGAGGAGGAGCTCCGGCCACGGGGCGTGCCCCGCGCCCTGGATGCGACTGTGGCGCTGGCGGCCCGCCGGGTGTTCGGCCGGGTGGTCGACGGCCTGCTGGCCAGGGCCTGAGGCGGTCCCCCAGCCGGCGCACGACGCCCGCTACGGCACTCCCCCTGGCTTCGCCGGGCGGTACCCCCACGCTGCGGTGTCGGGTCATCCGAATACGCCCGGTATTGAGGACGCCTCCCCTGACCCTCGGTGGGGAGACCCCACGCCTCGGCCCCGAAGGGCCGGGGAAGACCCCATGCATCCGACGCCGCACGCTGATCCAACGGGGAGCACGGGACCGCCCCTTGGGAACTGCGCAGCGCTTCGCTCACGTGGGGATGCTGCCGCATCGGCGTTCCGGCGGCTATGGTGTCCCGGCCCGTACGCCATCCCGCCCGACCCACCCGGAGGTACGCTCCGATGCCACGCAGGCTGAACCCCGTGCCGCTCGACTTCGTCGAGTCCGCCCCCGTGCGCCTCGTGTTCACCGCCGACGTGGCCGCGCCTCCGTCGGTGGTCTACCGCGCACTCGCCGACGACGTCGAAGGCTGGCCGGCCTGGTTCACCGCCGTGGCCCGGGCGAAGCCGACCCGGGAGGGCGCCGGCCGGGACGTCGCTCTGCGGGGCGGGGTCCGTTTCCGGGAGACGGTCATGGCCTCGGAACCCGCGACGCGGTACGCCTACCGGATCGACGAAACCAATCTGCCCGGTGTGCGGGCCATGCTCGAGGAGTGGCGCCTCGCGCCCGCGGGGTCCGGCACCCGGGTGCGGTGGACCATGGCGGTCGACGGCCCGGGGCTGCTCCGGTTCGGGATGCGGCTGGGCAAGGCAGGCGTGGGCTATTCCTTCCGTGACGCGGTGCGCCGTCTCGACCGCCGTCTCGCCTCGCTGGCCGGCTGACCGCTGACGGGCGCTCAGTCCGGCCAGCTCCCCGTGGCGAGGAAGCGGTCGATCACCTCGGCGTACGGAGCGATGTCAAGACCCTGACCGGCCAGCCAGGCGTCGGAGTAGTACTTGTCGAGGTAGCGGTCGCCCGGGTCGCAGATCAGTGTGACCACGCTGCCCTTGTCCCCTGCGGACAGCATCTCCGCGACGATCTTCAGCGCGCTCCACAGCCCGGTGCCGGTGGAGCCGCCCGCCTTGCGGCCGATGGCCCGTTCCAGGGCGCGGACGGCGGCGACGGTCGCCGCGTCCGGCACCTTCATCATCCGGTCGATGGCGCCGGGGACGAAGCTCGGTTCCATACGGGGGCGGCCGATGCCCTCGATACGCGAGCCGCAGTCGCTGGTGGCCGTCGCGTCGCCGCGGGTCCAGCCGTCGAAGAAGCAGGAGTTCTCCGGGTCGGGCACACACACGCGAGTGTCGTACTGCATGTAGTGGACGTAGCGGGCGATGGTCGCGGAAGTACCTCCCGTACCGGCGGTGGCGACGATCCAGGCGGGCTCCGGATAGCGTTCCCGGTTGAGCTGCTGGTAGATCGACTCCGCGATGTTGTTGTTTCCGCGCCAGTCGGTGGCCCGCTCGGCATAGGTGAACTGGTCCATGTAGTGACCACCGCACTCGACCGCGAGCGCCGCCGACTCCTCGTACACCTTCATCGGGTCGTCCACGAAGTGGCACTGTCCGCCGTGGAATTCGATGAGACGGCACTTCTCGGCACTGGTGGTGCGCGGCATGACGGCGATGAACGGAACGCCGATCAGCTTCGCGAAGTAGGCCTCCGAGACGGCGGTCGAACCGCTGGACGCTTCGATGACCGGTCTGCCAGGGCGGACCCAGCCGTTGCAGAGCCCGTACAGGAACAGCGAGCGGGCGAGGCGGTGCTTGAGGCTGCCGGTGGGGTGGGTGGACTCGTCCTTCAGGTAGAGGTCGATGCCCCACTGCTCGGGCAGTGGGAAGCGCAGCAGATGGGTGTCGGCCGACCTGTTCGCATCGGCCTGCACCTTCCGGACCGCGTCCTTCAGCCACGCCCGGTATGCGGTGTCGCTCCGGTCCACGTCGATCGTGGCCGCCGCCTCGTACGTACTCATGCGCCCCACTCCTTGCCTGCACTTGCCGCTTCTTGACTTCTTCACGCCCCGCCAGCCCACTCCCCACTGCACCATAAGCCCCTCACCTGCACAAACGTTCACTTTGGGGTTTCATAGCAACTACTTGTGGCAAGGTGTCGAAATGCACCCTGGCGTCCCTGCGACCGGCTGGGCAGACTGGGTGCGGCAGCTCGTACGAGTCGCGCGAAGGGGGCGGCGGTCTTGCAGGAACCGGAGTTCAGTGCCACGGGTGTGCGGATCGAGCGGTGGCCCCGCTCGCTGACCAAGGCCGGTCAGGTCCTCATCGAGGACGGCCGTCTCGCCCTGCTGACGAGTTACGGCCGGGTGATCGACAGTGCACCGGTGGACGCCGTCCATGCGGGCCGGCCGTGGTTCGCGGGCGGCGACAGCACCATCGCGACGGTCAACGGCACCCGTTACCGGCTGACCATGGACCGCCCGGGGCGCACACATGACGGCCACAGGCTCGACGGCACGGCGCTGGCAGGCCGGTTCCTGGACGCGGTACGCAGGGCCGGGGGCGACCTCGACTGACCGCCGCACCCGGACACCTCCCTCCTCGCGGCACACGCGGCCCCCCGCGCGGAGTTGCGTAGTCGTCACTCCTGGTTCACGCTTGACTTCATCACTCAGGGTTCACCGGCGGCTACTCTGTGATCCAGACCGTCGGCACACACACAGCAGGCAGCCAACTGCTGGATCCGTTCCTTCGCCTTCTTCCGGACCTCATTCGGGGAGTCGCAGCCGTGATCAGCGAGGCAAGCAGGCATTGCAGGGTGGAGCTCCAGGCTCTGCCGGCGCGGATCGGTCAGGTCCGCAGAATCGTGTCGGCGCAACTGCGCTACTGGCATCTCGATCCCTTGATCGACCATGCGGCGCTCGGCGTCACGGAGTTGCTGACCAACGTGCACCGGCACGCCCAGCCCGACAAACTGTGCGCCGTCGAGCTCGAGGTGCTGCTCAACCGGCTCACCGTCTCGGTGCACGACCATGACCCGCGCCTGCCCACCGCGGGAAGCACGGGCAGCCGACTGGAGACCACGGGCCGCGGACTCGCCCTGATAGCGGCGCTGAGCGAGAGCTGGGGCGTGCGACCCAAGGGCGAGGGCGGCAAGGCCGTGTGGTTCACACTTCCGGCGCCACTGCCCCTGGCATACCGGCCGACGTTCGCCGATGCCGTGGTGTGCGGTGCGGGCGTGGCCACACCCCTCGTCTCCGACGGCGCCGGCGCGGTTTCGCTGGACGAGCCCTTCGCCGTCGTCGACGCCGGGCCCGCACACGAGGTGCGTACGCCCGCCGTGGCTCGCTCCGCAGCCTCCCGCTGACGGCGAGGACTCAGGACGCGCGGGCCGGAAGCAGGCTCATCGGGTCGTCCAGGACCGGCTGCCAGGCCAGTTCGGCGGCACCCACCAGGCTGTTGTGATCGAGGGTGCAGGGCAGGATCGGCACTCCGCCGCTGCGCCCCCACAGACTGCGGTCCGCGACGACCGCGCGCAGCCGCTCGGGGTCGGCGTCGAGGAGCTCGCGGTGCAGACCGCCGAGGATGATGCGGTCGGGGTTGAGGATGTTGACGAGGCCCGCGAGGCCGAGGCCGAGCCGGTCCACGATCTCCTCCGCCGCGGCCCGCACCGAGGCTTCGCCGTATCCGGTGCGCAGCAGGTCGATGGACTGCTGCAGCAGTGACACCTCGGGGCCCGGATCGCGGCCGGCCGCGGTGAGGAAGGCCAACGGGTCGGCCTCCACGTCGAGGCAGCCCCGGCTGCCGCAGTGGCAGGCGCGGCCCTCGGGGTTGACGGTGAGGTGGCCGACCTCCAGGGCCAGGCCGGAACTCCCCGTGTGCAGCCGCCCGTCGAGCACCAGGGCGCCACCGACGCCGCGATGTCCGGTGGCCACACAGAGCAGATGCCGCGCGCCCCTGCCCGCGCCGTGCCGATGCTCGGCGAGGGCGGCGAGGTTGACGTCGTTGCCCGTGAAGACCGGTCCCTCGATGCCCACGGCACGGACGCGTTCGGTGAAGATGTCCCGCACCGGAGCGCCCGCGGACCAGGCCAGATGCAGCGGGTTCAGGGCGGTACCTTCGGGTTCGGCGACCGCGGAGGGCACGGCGAGCCCGGCCCCGACACACCGCCGCCCGCTGGCGCGGAGCAGTTCGGCTCCGGCCTCCACCACTTCGCCGAGCACCTGGGCCGGGTCGGCGGAGACCGTGACGCAGCCGGGGGCGGTGGCGACGATCGCGCCGCCGAGTCCGACGAGCGCGGCCCGGAAGCCGTCGGCGTGCACCTGGGCGGCGAGTGCCACCGGTCCTTCGCCGTCGACCGACAGCCGGTGCGAGGGGCGGCCCTGGGAGCCTGCGGCCTCGGGCCGGGAGTCGACGCGGATGAGCCCGAGCGCCTCGAGTTCCGCCGCCACGGCTCCGGCCGTGGCGCGGGTGACGCCGAGTTCGGCGGTGAGCACGGCGCGGGTGGGCGCCCGGCCGGTGTGCACCAGTTCCAGCGCGGGGCCGAGAACGTTACGGCCTCTCTCCAGCCTCGTCCGCGTGGTCGTCACCTTGCCGCTCATGAGGGCGAGTCTCCCATGATCCCGCGAGGTTGTGTCGCGGGCGCCTCACCCTCTACGCTTACTTTGTGCCGCTACTAAACAAATCACGGACGGCCGCCCCGGGGAGCCACGGCGAAGATCTCGCCCGCCACTCCCTGAACCGCCTCCGCACCGCCCTGACCTTGTTCTTCGCCCTCGACGGCTTCCTGTTCGCCGGCTGGGTGGTCCGCATCCCCGCGATCAAGGAGCAGACCGGAGCGTCGGCCAGCGCCCTGGGCATGGCCCTCCTCGGGGTGTCCGCAGGCGCGGTGGTCACGATGACCCTGACCGGACGCCTGTGCGGCCGCTTCGGGACGCGCCCGGTGACGGTGGTCGCGGGGGCCCTCATGTCGCTGAGCATCGCCCTGCCCGCACAGACGCATTCGGCGCTCGCCCTCGGTCTGGTGCTGCTCGCCTTCGGCGCGGCCTACGGCGGTATCAACGTGGCGATGAACAGCGTCGCCGTCGAGCTGGTCGCCGCGCTGCGACGTCCCGTGATGCCCAGCTTCCACGCCGCGTTCAGCCTCGGGGGCATGATCGGGGCGGGCATCGGCGGGCTGGTCGCCGCGGGCCTCTCCCCCGCGGCCCATCTCCTCTCCCTCACCGTGATCGGGCTGCTGATCACGGCCGTGGCCGGGCCGATGCTGCTGCGGCACCGCCTGCCCGCGCTGCCGGACGTCGCCACGTCCCCCACGGCCACGCCTGCACCCGCCGCCCGGGGCAGCCGCACCCGCCGACTCGTCGTGCTGTTCGGTGTGATCGCGCTGTGCACGGCCTACGGGGAGGGAGCCCTGGCGGACTGGGGAGCACTCCACCTGGAGCAGGACCTCCACGCCCATCCGGGAATCGCCGCAGCCGGATACGCGCTCTTCGCACTCGCCATGACCGTCGGCCGGCTGACGGGCACCACCCTGCTGGAGCGACTGGGCCAGACCAGGGTCCTGGCCGCGGGTGGCGCGACCGCCGCGGCGGGCATGCTCATCGGCGCGCTGGCACCCACCACCTGGCTCGCCCTCGCGGGCTTCGCCGTCACGGGGCTGGGTCTGGCGAACATCTTCCCGGTCGCGGTGGGACGGGCCGGTGCCCTGGCCGGGCCCTCGGGTGTGGCCACCGCGTCCACGCTCGGCTACGGCGGGATGCTGCTCGGGCCGCCCGCGATCGGGTTCCTCGCCGACTGGTTCTCCTTGCCGGTGGCGCTCACGACGGTGGCGGGGCTCGCCGCCGCGGCAGGGGTCATCGGATGTGCGGCACGTGCGTCCACCCGGCATCGCCACCCGTCGGAACCGTCCCGGACGCACTGACCCGAAGATCGGCACAGCCCGCGTGGCGCGCGGATCGTTGCCGCGCACCACGGCCCGCGCACCACGTCAACGCCCGCGCCCACGGCTTCCTGAGACGACGCGCCGGGAATCACTCCCGCTCGAGCCAGTCCGCGCACACGTCCGACTCGCGGATCCGCACCGGCCGATCGGCAAGGACCGTGACCGCCGCGACATGGTCCGGTCCCGGGCGCAGGTCCGTGGTGCGGGCGCGCGCCGGGAGGCCGGGGTGGGCGGTGGCGTCGAGCAGTCGGACCGGCAGACCCGGGGCAGAGAGGGTGAGGGTGGCCATGGGGACACGCAGACCGTCGCCCGTGGCCTTGAGGATGGACTCCTTCCTGGTCCAGACGAGGTAGAAGCCGGTGACGGGTTCCGTCTCGCGGAACCACGCGGTCTCCTCGCCCGACAAGGCGTACCGGGCGAGAGCACGGTGGTCGAGGCCTCGGTCGATCCGTTCCACATCGACCCCGACGGGACCGGCGCGGGTGACGGCCACCGCTATGAGGTCGTCGGTGTGGGAGAGCGAGACATGCAGGTCGAGACCGGGAAGTTGGGGCTTGCCGTGCGGCTGCCCGCAGCCGGCGCACGTCCGGTCGACACGGACGCGGCCGGCGGGGCAGCCGGCGTAGCGGGCGGCCAGGGTCCGTAGGAGGACGGCCGCCGTGGCGTGGCGGTCCCGCGCGGCGTGGTCGCCATCGGCTTGGTGGCGCTCGTACCGCTGTCTCTCGGCCGGGTCGAGAAGGGCGAGGCGGTGGGCCGGCACCGTCACCGGCGCGGCCCACCACACATCGCAGTCGACCGGGTCCCGTCCGGGTGCCGCGGGGGGGGGCGGGGGGGCACGGCGCCCCCCCCGCCCCGGGTTGGGCCGCGCGCGGGGGCATAGGCCCCCCCCCCCGGGGGTAC
>NZ_JBHWIW010000047.1:0-12120 GCF_042731955.1 Streptomyces sp. NPDC059828
CCCCGCCGGGTTCCGGGTAGCCCTCCGGGTGACCGACCGGCCGAGGGGAGACCCCGCCCACCCCACACCCCAGCCACCCACCGGCCGCACACGACGACGGAGCCCCCGCCCCCTTGGGAGTAAGGGCCCCCGCCGGAGGCGGTCCTGTAGGTATGAAGAGAACCGAATGATGGCCGACTCCACCGTCTCGGCAGAGCCATGAGCTGGGGTTTTGTGGCTTGTTGCCCTCAATTCGAGGGGGCATAATTAGGGATTCCGGCAGGCTGGGGACGGCCTGCCGGTGCAGTGTGGTCGCTCGATCCGGCCATGTCTGCCGAGCGACTGGACAGGTAGTAACGGAGTAAGGCACGATTAGTGAAGCCGAGAGGTTCGATGCTCGGCTCTTCCGCGGAGACGCGGGAGGAAGTGGGGCGGACGGTCAGCTCAATGGCAGTAGTGCTGACCGTCCTGAAGCCCCCCTAGCCCCAGGCCCTTCAACAAGCCCATATACCAGGAAGGCATCTACGCATGATGGTAAACGACGCGGAGCTGCACACGGCCCCCGCCCTTGACGACCTGATCACCCTGCACGCCGGAAACACGGCCGGTGCCGACCACGGTCTGCTCTACCGCATCGAGGACGGTCCCCTCCCCCGTGACGGGGGGTGGTTCATTCAGCTCGCGGACGAGACCGCGCCCGGCGCCCAGGACTGGGCGGCGACCATCCAGAGCCAGGACATCGACACGATCACCAGGCCGATCGAGTCCGGCGTCATGAACTGGAAGCACGAGGACGACCAGGGCCAGGCCGACGAGGACGCGGACGAGGAGCCGGAGGTCGAGCACGGCCTGACGGAGTCCGGCGTGGTACTCCTGCCCCGCGCCGCCGGCCACGACCAGCACCACCGCGACCAGGGGGCGGGCAATGACGACTGAAGCCCCGTCGCGAGACGGAATCACAACGGAGGACTCCCTCATGGCCATCCTGAACGGGCGCCGGGTATCGACCCGCAGGGAGCTCGCAGACAAGCACGACCTGAGCGTCACTCACCTGGAGAAGCTGTACCGGGAGCGGGAAACGAACGGGCACCCTGAGCCGGTCCCGGACGCCGCCGGCCGAGAACTGACCTGGTACGACGCCGACTGGCGCCGCTGGTACAAGAACCTCACCGGCACAGCGGGGCTGGAGAGCCGCGCGGAACTGCAGGAACGCACGGGCCTGGGCCGCAGCACCCTCGAACTGCTCTACCGCGAACGGGAGACCAACGGTCATCCCGAACCGGAGAAGACGGTCGGGAACACCATGTACTGGAACTCCAAGGAATGGGACCGCTGGTACAAGAACTACCAGGCCGGACAGGAGTGGCGGACGCCGATCGACCGCAGCGGCAACGCCGAGGACGAGATCACGCTCTCGCAGGCCGCACGGGTGCTGAACATGGAGCCCACGAGCATCACGAAGTACCCCACCAGGAAGCCGAAGCACTGGCCCGATCCAATCAGGGAAGAGGAGACCGACAGCGGCCGCGTGAAGCGCTGGTACCGACGCGGAGACATCTGGACGTACGGCGAGCTCCGCGAGCGGGGCGGTGGCGGTCGCCCCGCCGGCTCGGCCGGGACCACGCGCCGCTACCCCTACGACGGGGACGAGCGGCTGGAGAAGGCCCGTAAGGCGTTGAAGGCGAACCCCGACATGCCCGCCGCCAAGCTCGCCGGCGAGCTCGCCCGCGAGCACGGTGGAGCTGCCGGGACCTGGTCCCACATCGTCAGCAGCGCACGGCAGAACCCGGAGGACTGACCAGATGACCACCAGCGTCACCATCGCCTCCGACGTCATCGACCAAGTGGGCCTGGACCAGGCCGCGGACTTCCAGAGCCGCGTCACGGTGTTCGAGTGCGTGGAGTGCGAGGCCGCAGGCGACGCCAGGACGGAGCCCGCCGTGGTCGTGCTGCGTCGCAGTCCCGGCCTGTCCCATCTGGGGGTCGCGCACCATCGCTGTGCGAACTCGCAGGTACGGGACTACGGTCCGGGAGACCTGGCCCTCACGGGACAGACCGACCTGGTCCCCCGGGTGCTGGGACTGCCGTCACCGACCGGCACCAGGCCGGTGCTCCTGCTCGGGTACGAGGAGGAGGTCACCGTCACGGAGGACGGTGGGCCGCCCTACGATCCCGTGATTCGGAGTCTGCTCGGAGACGGGCTCCATCAGATCCCTGCGCTGGGCAAACCGTCACCGCGAAGTCCTGGGTGGCGAGCGCTCATCGGGCCGGGTACGAACGTACAGGTGAGCTCCAGCGCCCATGTGTGGCTGACGGACGGCGACATGTACGTCCCACCGGGGTGGAGGACGCTCGCCGAGCAGGCAGGCGAAGTCACCCTCATGATGGGACGTCTCGAACACTCCCTCCTGCACGCTGTCACTCCCCCGCTGATGGCGTATGCGAAGGCCGCCAGGCAGGGACATCTGGTTGCCGGTGTCGTTGACGTCGTACTGCGTTGAGTCCTGGCAAGCAGGCAGCACAGCGGGCACGCCATCGAGCGGGCAAGTGCAGAGCACAGTGAGTTTGCCATTACGTATGCCATTGCCCTACGCAGTGCACTGGCAAGCATGTATGCACAGGTCAGGCCCTACTTATTCCCCCGCTGTCAGCACCGCATCCCTGCCCGCTTTTCAGTACAAGTGCTAGTCCCTCGGCAACGCAACTGGCCGTCGTGCTGACCTATCAGCGTGACGGCCAGTTGCGTTGTAGGCGGGCAAGCAGACGGGGCTGACGGCGAGAAACACAGTGGGCAGCACAGCCTCCGTGCCACCATGTATCCACGCGTGCGGCCGGGCGAGGCTGCCATCAGAACAGGAGAGGGAGGTAACAGTGGCGACACCACTAGACATCGCTGCCTACTCAGCATCGCTGGTGAACTGGTCTGAGCTGGGCCATGTCTACTGCTTCGGCAACGGCAAGGGGGGCGTCGGAAAGACGACGTGCACGTGCAACATCGGCGGTCTCGCGGCGGCTGATGGCCTTCGCGTGCTGATCGTTGACCTGAACGTACAGGGCAACGTGGCAGAAGAACTTGGCTACGCCGAAACCGAGCTGGACGACGAAGGAAAGGGCCTGCTGACCGCCATCACGCTTCAGGAAGCGGTCAGGCCCATCCGTAACGTTCGGCCGAACCTGGATGTAGTCCCGGGAGGCAGGCTGCTGCGTCGGGTGCCGGGCATCATCGGCTCCCCGATCAACGATCAGGAACGAGCTGCGGCCGTCCTTACTTTGGCCCGCATCCTTCAGCCAGTGGCCAAGGAGTACGACCTGATCCTGATCGACTCCCCGCCCGAGAACGAGCACATGATGCAGCTGGCGCTGGGTGCCGCGCGGTGGGTGGTCGTGCCGGTCAAGAGCGACAAGTCCAGCCGTAAGAAGGGGCTCAAGGCCCTCGCCACGGACTACGCAGCGATGCGGCAGTACAACCCGTACGTGACTCTTCTGGGCGCCATCCTGTTCGCTACGGGAGCCAACGCCACGGCCATTCGCAAGACGGTTCGCGACGACGTGGAAGCCACCCTGGGTGGAGCAGCCCCCATCTTCGACAACGTCATCCGCTTCGCAGAAGCGGTGGCAGTGGCGGCCCGCGACCGCGGCAAGCTGGTGTACGAGCTGGAGGCCGCTGCCTCCGAGAACCCGGAGTTCTGGAAGATTCGCGCCGGCCTGGCGGACGCGAGCCAGGTCGTGTCGAAGACTTCGGCGTCGGTGAGCGAGGACTTCGCCGTCGTGGCGCGAGAGCTCTTCACCCGGGCGGCCACGGTGCAGAACGAGATGATCCAGGAAGGTGTCTGGCCGTGACCACCCCGGAGGAAAACCTCGGGTCCATCTTCGCCCGGCCGACGGCGAACACCGTACCCAACCGTGCACAAGGGCTCGGCGGTCTCGTCCCCAACCGCGGAACAGGCGGTGCCCCGCCCCGGCAGAGCCCCACCGGCAGTAATCCGCCGCCCCCGAAGGACCCCGAAGAGGTCGAGGAGGCACCGCCGCCGGTCGCCCCCAGCGGTGGCACCCCGCTGCCGCAGACCCCTTCCGGCGTTGAGGAGCCGCTGGCGCAGGCGCCCGCGGAACCTCCCGAAGCGGTCGAGGCTGAGGAAGGAGAGACGGAAGCGGCGCTTGCCAAGACCAAGCACCGTACGACGCTGTACGTCTCGCCCGCCCTTCACCGTCGGTTCGAGCGGTACGTGCGGGCAGCACGTGGTCGTACGAACACGTCGGCGGTGTTGGAGGCGGTGGCAGCGAAGAACTCGACCACCCCGCAGATCATCCAGGAGTCCAAGGTCTCGGTCGCGGCCGGGAACGAGCTGTTTCCCGAGGACCCCCGAGCGGTCCGGTACCTGGGTGCGGGACCCGTGCAGATCCAAATCGCCCCGACCTACGCCCAGTTGCAGGTCTTGGACACCCTGACAGCCAAGTACGGGTTCGAGGCCCGAGCCACCTGGATCGCCCCAGTCCTGAACGCCTTTCTCCCCGGCAAGAAGGAAAAGGTTCCGGAGTGATCAAGGGCTTGACAAGGGCCCCAAAATAAGGCATAATTAGGGACGTCGTGAGAGTGGTTCTTGCGGCGCAAAGACGAAACCCCGGGCTGCCTCAGCTTGTGGAGGCGGGCATCCCGGGGTCTCACACCAGAGACGAGGCTCCGATGTCGTACTTCAGTATCACCCCAGAATGGGGTGGACGTGCACCTTCCGGTGCTCTGCTGCCGGAGGTGGGGGCGTGAACGTGCTTCCCCGTATTCACGCCGTGGCGGAGTCCCTTGGAGTGCCTCCGTGGACGGTCGCTCTCGGCGGAGTGCTTGCGGGCGTGGCGAGCCTGGCCCTGCTGATCCTGGTCGTGCGCTTGGCCGGCCGGGCGGCGACGCGGGCGGTCGAGAAGGCTCGCCGCGATGACGACAGCGAGGCCCGCGCCCGGGTCATGGCCATGATTGATGACCGCTGGCGGACCATCGTCGGCATCTGCGGTATGTCCGTCAGCATGTACGGCCTGTACGGGTTCGCGGAGGAGACGGCGGGGCTGCCGCTGCTGCTGCGGATCTTCTTCATCGCGATCTTCGACGGTGCAGAGATCGGCCTCATGCTGGGGCTGGCGCGGTCCCTGGCTGCCCAGGACGTCCCACGGTGGACCGAGGGCATGATCCGGTCCCGCCGGATGGCATGGGGCCTGGTGGCCCTCTCGGCGGCGGCGAACTGGGTGCACGCGCCGGAGGGCGGCGGACTGTGGGCGAAGGTGGCCCTGGCCGGTGTGCCGGTGGTGTCGGTCAAGCTGCTGGAACACGGCCTGGACCTGCGGATCGCAGAGCTGGCGAAGGCCGAGGAGGAGGACGGCGTCCGACCGGGTCCCCTTCGCCTGTTCGTCCTGCTGTGGCGCCGGATCTGGATCGCGGCTTTCGCATGGTTGGGCCTGGACACGACGTCCACGACCAGCGAGACCTCCCGCCGGCTGCTGGCCCAGCGTGCGGCTCGCGCGGTCATCGTGCTGGCCCGTGCTCAGAAGCGTGCCGACCGTACGTTCCGATTCGGCTGGCGGAAGTCGCTGGCGGACCGGGCGGTGGACCGGCGGACCGAGGACGCGGCGGTTGCACTGGACCGCGCGGACGCGCCGGTCAACGTGGACCAGGCTCTTGCCGTGGTCCGGCGGACCATGGGTCACATGCAGGCCGGGCGGCTGGGACGGCTCGATTACGCGGATGTCGACGCTGTGGTGAACACCGTGGTCTCGCTGCCCGCGTTGCAGCAGAAGGTCACGCAGAAGCTAGAGGAGCAGAAGGCCGAGGTGCAGGACGAGCTGCGTGCAGCGGAGCGGGCCGCGAAGCAGGAGCGGGACGAGGCGCTGGCCGCGCTGGAGGCGGAGCGGGAGGAGCGCGCCCGGCTCCAGGCGGAGCGGGAGGAGGAGCGCGAGCGCTTCGAGGAACTGGCCGGACAGCTTCGCGAGCAGGCCGAGCAGCTTCGCGCCGAAGCAGAGCAGGCGAAGCGGGAAGCGGCCGAGCAGGTTCAGCTTGTCCGTGAAGCAGTCGAGCAGAGTGCGGCGCGTGAAGCGGAGGACCGCCGAGCGGAGCGGGAGACCACCGAGCAGCGGGCCGAGCGGGAAGCGAAGCGGTGGCACGAGCAGATCGAGCAGCTTCGTGACGAGGCGAAGCGGCAGCTTCAGGAGCAGGCGGAGCGGTTCGAGCAGCAGGGCGCCGAGCAGGTCCGCGCGGAGCGGGACCGGTGGAGCAGGGAGCTGGAGCAGCTTCGTGGCGAGGCGGAGCGGCAGCTTCGCGAGCAGGCCGAGCAGCTTCGCACCGAAGCAGAGCGAGCGAAGCGGGAAGCGACCGAGCGGGTCGAGCGCGAAGCGGCCGAGCAGCTGGCGGCGGAGCGGGCCGAGGCGGAGCGCAAGATCGCCGCTTCTCAGGAGCAGGCGGAGCAGCTTCAGGCTCAGCTCGATGCGAAGCAGGCGGAACCGGAGCAGACCGCGCCGGCCGGGACGGCGGAGCAGCCGAGGACGCCGAAGCCGAGGGAGGCGTCGAAGCCGTCGGCGCCGCTGGCCAAGGGCTCGCTGAAGCAGCGCTTCATCCAGCGGGTGCACGAGCTGTGCGAGCAGGGCGAACCCCGTCTGCTCGGTCCGGCGGTGACTCCCCGAACCCGTACCGATGTCGCGTACCAGGTGCAGGCTGAACTGGGGCTGACGTCGCAGGGGACGGCCCGCACTTACATGCAGGAAGCGATGGAGCGCTGGGAGGCCGCCCAGCAGGCCGCGGCGGAGAAGCAGGCGCCCGCCAAGGCCGCCAAGGACAAGGGCAAGGGTAAGGGCAAGCTGCTGGACACCTTCGGGCGCCCGATCGCGGACCTGGACGCGCTCGACCCGAAGGGGGCCCTGGCGCGGATCTGATCAAGACGCGAACGGGGGCTGGCCGGACCTGGAAAGGGTCCGGCCAGCCCCCGTTCCGCTGCCCGACGATGTCCTCGGTGCGGCACCGCAGAGGGGCCCTGGGGGCCGTTCTGCGGCCCTGCTGGCACCCGTCGGGTCGGGGAGGCCGAGAGCGTCCGGGACGGCGTCCAGCGGCCGCGAGGCCGGGCCCGAATCGAGGGTCGAGGGCGCCGGTAGGCGCGGTAGGTAGGCGGTAGGTAGTTGCCGGTAGGTGGCCTCTGACCTGCGCATCTACCGGGCTACCGAGTGACGGGACGCGCCGGCCCGACCGGTCGGGGAGCGGGGCGTCAGGCGGTGGTGGTCCACCGGTAGGAGAGCGACCACAGGTGTGCGGGGAGCACGCTGACGGTGACTGCCACGGTCCGGTCGGCGGTGGCGGCGGTGCGGGTCAGTTGGATGACCCTGTTGTCCGCGTCGATCTCCAGGGCGGTCGCTTCGTGCTCATGCGGCGGGCGGACGTCGACGGTCTCGGAGAAGTCCGTGGCCCGGTGCCCGAGCTCGGCGAGAAGGCCTTGTACGCCCCGGGGGCCGAGGTCTGGGCGCTCCAGGTCGGTGTGCCGCGCGATGTCGAGCGGCAGGTACGTGAACGCGAGCTGGACGGGGGTGCCGGGATCGGCGGGCGCGGAGCCGGCTGCCACGGCGAACGTCCGCGTCTCACGGATAAGGACCTGCCCCTGCCGCTTCAGGCCGAGCGAAGCGGCCAGGTCCTGCGGGGCCCGCTCGGTGCGCACGTCGGGGAAATGACGGGCGACGAGTCCGAGGGCCCGCAGCTCCGCTTCGAGCGCGTCGTCCGAGCCGTCCGCTTCGCCGTCAGGGACGGAGCGGAGCAGGCCGTCCGTGCGCCGGGTGATCCGCTGCAGGAGACGGGAGACGTAGGCCCCCGATCCCTTGCGTGTGGTGACCAGGCCCTCGGCGGCGGCGACCCGGACGGCCCGCTCTACTGCGGAGCGGGTGCACCCCAGGTGCTCGGCGAGTTCGGCGGCGGCGGGGAGCCGGGAGCCGGGTTCGTACGTGCCGCCCGTCACGGCGTCCCGCAGTCGCTGAGCGACGCTGCGGAACTCCGGGGTGGCGGACGGGTGCTGTGTCATGAGCTGAGGGTAAGGCTCCGCAGCAGATCACTCAATCTCCCGAGGAGATTTCTAAATCTCCCGTGGAACTTGGTTGACCTCCTGTGGAGGTTGGCGTTTACTGGAGGTACCGCAGGACGCCAACGCGCTTGCTGCGGAGTCGCCTTACGCGACAACGGCCCCGCCGGTGCTGAGCACCAACGAGGCCGGATGCACCTCGGAGCGACCCCCTACCGCCAAGCAGATGGGCCGCCCCGAGTCCCTATCCCAACGCATGGAACAGGACTCACATCATGGCAGAGAAGCAGACCAGCACGCCTTCGAACGGCTACCTGCGGACGGGCCAGCCGGGCATCCCGGTGCCGGGCGCCGGCCGGACCGACGGCCGCCTCCGCCAGGGCGACCCGATGATCCCGCAGAAGCGTCGTCCCTGACCGCTGAGCGTCACTCGCGTGCCTGGCGCTGAACAGCACCACGGCACAGGCAGGGCCCTCACCCGCAGCGCCACCGGCCGCGACCCTTCGTCGCGGCCGGGGCGCCGCCCCTCCCGAAGGACAGCCGTGTTTGACCTTGCGCTCGGCGCCGCCGTGGTCGCGCTCGCCGCGACCCACCTGTACCGGCCGAAGAGCAGGAAGGTCCGAATCGCCAAGGACGCCGTGACGGTCTGCACCGTCGTGGTGGTTCTCGCCGTTTGGAGCCAACTGTGACGCTGCTTCACCACCACCGTGGACGCGCCGCGCGCGCCCGGTCCGTGACCCCGCCCGGCCACGTTTCGACCCGCACGTACTACCCGTCCGCGAGGTCCTGGACGCCGTACGCGGATGCCCGTGCTCTGGACCTCCCCGCTGGCTTCGTCCGGCATCAGCGGGCGGCGACGAGCAGTTCGGCCCTGCCCGAGGCCGACGAACTCCGCATCCGGCAGCTGATGACCGACGCCATCCGGAAGTGGGGGTGGCTGGCCCGATGACGACGAACACCGGCTCGGAGACGCAGGTGTCCGAGGCAGGTGTCCGCGACGTGAGCGACTTCCTCGCGGACCTGGACGACGTCCTGGCGACGTCGACCGCACCGACGATCCCGGCACCGGCAACCGAGCCGGACCCGGAGCTGGACGCTGCGGCGACCATGCCCGACGTCGACCTGGACCTGGAGGTGGTCGGCCCGGACGCCGACGCCGACACCGCGCCGGTCGCCGCCGCACCCGAACCCGCCCCGGTCGAGGCACCCGCCCCGGCCGCACCGGCGAAGGACTGGTGGAACGACGTCTACAAGGACGACGCCGCAGACCAGGACACCTTCACCGGCAACGTTCCCGCTCAGGCGACCGCGCCGCCCACGCCGAGGCACGAGCCCGTCGCCGCTTCGGCCCAGCCGGTAGTCGAAGAGGACGACGCCGACGACGACGAGGACGGCGACGACCAGGACGAGGCGTCCGAGCCGAAGAGGAACCGGAAGAAGGACAAGTCCGCCCAGGACGACGACGGCGACGACACCGACGAGGCCCCGGCGCCGGGCGCGACGACGGGCGGCCGGTTCGCGGCCGCGGTCAAGAACGCCGGTCCGGTCATCGCTGGCACCACGAAGGGTGGCGGCCTGATCAACAACCCCCGGGGCCGCCAGGTTGTTTTCGCCGGCACCGCGTACGCCGCGGGCTGGGGTCTGCACCTGGACGACTGGGTCACGGGCCTGATGGTCCAAGCCGACCAGTACGCCACACCCGTGGCCGGGTGCGCTCTGGGTGCCGGGGTCTTGGGCCTGGCCATGCGGTCGAGGTTGGGCGGCGTCGTCTTCGTCTCTTCGCTGGGCCTGATCACGGCTCTGCAGATGGCCCGGCCCGCGTGGGTCGTCGGCGGTGGCGTCGCGCTGGGGCTCCAGGTCGCCTACCGCATGGCCCGTGGCTGGGTCGGCCACTACGGCGACAAGTGGCCCTGGAAGGGCGTGGTCTGGGCCGCCCACGTTCCCGCCGCCACGGCCACCGTCGCATTCCTCCTGTACGGCACGAACTAACCGAGAGAGCAGATCACAGACATGGGCCAGATTTTCGGAGCGATCGGTTTCACCGGCGGCGCCGTCGTGATGACCGCGTTCCTGATCGTCGGCGCGCAGGGCAAGTGGAAGATCAAGTTGTCCCACGAGGGCGTGATCGCGGCCGCGTTCATCACCGGCCAGCTCTATGCCCAGGCCGGGGAGACCTTCAGCTTCGTCGGAGACATGAGCGGCGGCCTGTCCCAGGCGATCCAGACCAGCTTCGGGTCCGCGGGCAACTTCGGCGCCGGTGCCGTCGCCATCCTGATGTGCATCCTGCTGTACGGCCTGAAGCCGTCGAAGTTCCGCAACGGCCTGTTCGCCCTGATGCTGCCCAGCATGTTCACGGCGGCCGGTGGCATCTTCGACACGATCACGCACCTGATCAGCAACCTGACCGGAACGGTGGTCGCCTGATGGCTGTGGACCTGGTCAAGTCCGACCCGGGCGACGAGGACAAGGACGTCGCGGACGACGTCGAGCTTGTGGACGGCGAGGGCGTGACGGTGGAGCAGCCGTCACGCCCTCGGGCGTGGTGGGGCCAGATCATCGAGTCCCTGGAGAGCGAGGCGGACGCCCCCCGGGTGTCCGGCCGTGCCGTGACCCGGCCGGACCTGTCGGCGTATCACGCGTTCGACCGCGCCGGCCTGGTCGCCGTACGGGCGGGGTCGGTGATCATCCTCCGCGCGACCTGGACCCTGACACGCCGGGGCTGGGCGCTGGTCATCGGCCGGGTACGAAAGGGGAAGGGCGCGAAGTCGGCCCCGAAGGCGGCAGCCGGTGGCGACGCCGAGCGTTCCGCGAAGCCGAAGCGGCGCGGAGGGAAGTCTCCGGCGAAGAAGTCGGCGGGGGGCAAGAAGGCGCCCGCGAAGTCAGGGACCAGCACCGGTGACCTCATCATCGGCGGTGTGGTTCTCGTCGGCATGGGGGGCATGTTCCTGGTCAACACGGCGGTCCCAGCGGTGGGGAAGCTGGCGGCGGCGGTAGGGAACTGGGTGGTCGACCACCCGGTGGACCTGATGCGAGGAGCGGGCGGTTTCGTGATCATCTTCGTGGTGATCGCCTGGATCGTCGGAGCGGTCGCCGGGGCCCACGAAGATCACGAAAAAGAAGATTGCGAAGAGGACGCGGACGGGGGAGTCACGGAGGCGGAACCCCTTGAAGATCACGAAGAGGATCAGGGGAGTGGGGAAGCGGAACCCGATCCATCCAGTGGGGAAGTGGTGGAACCGTCCCCCGAAGAGGCTGCCGAAGCGGAGCGAATCAAGGTCTACGCGTGGGTGCGCGAGAGCATCAGAACCCGGGGGAATGGCACCGCCGTGCACCTTCGTGAACTGGCCCTGGGAAGCCTCCCCGAGGGGGGCGACATGCGGTCCGAGATCGGCCGGGTGAGGGCCCTCCTGGCGGCCCACCAGATCCCCGTCCGGGACGGCGTGAAGGCCCCCGCATCGGACAAGGACGGGGCCACCCGTAACCGGCCCGGTGTGCACCGCCAGGACCTTCCCCAGGGCTTCACTCCCCTGCCGGCCCAGGGGTCGAACCTGGTCCGCCTACTACCGGTAGGTCAGCCCTCTGACCTGCAATAACTACCCGCCGCCTACTGCCCGCCTACCGATTCGGTAGGCGGGCTACCTGCCGTCCCGCGCAGGTTCTAGGCTCGATTCCCGCATCAGCAGCCGCCCGTCCGTGGGCGGCCCGTGAGAGGAGAACGTCCCCGTGGCGTACTGGAAGTGCGGCGCCTGCCGCACCCGCTTCCCGATCGGCCCGGAGGGGGAGACGGCTGCACGCGAAGCCCACCGCCAGCAGGCCCACTTCGGGGGCATCCCCGACGGCGAGGACGGACCCGAGCGGAGCGGCGGGGAGCCGATCACCGGCCGCCAGGTCCTGTACGGACTGGTCGTGTTGGCCGTGCTCGCCGTCCTGGCCCGCTCATGCGACTTCCCGCTCATGAGCTGATCGAGCCGTCCACGCAAACGGAATCGGCGCCGGCCGGCCCTGACAGCCGGGGCGCGTACGGGGGGGGGGTTTAGGTACAACAAGAGGTTAACAGGGTGCCCGGGGGGGGGCGGGTACAGCCCGGCCCCCCCCCCCCGGGGGGGGTGGT
>NZ_JBHWIW010000047.1:12130-60234 GCF_042731955.1 Streptomyces sp. NPDC059828
AGGCCATGACCTGCCGGGCCGATTCCGTGGCGCGGTTTCCGTTACACCTCTCGTGACACTGCTGCCGCGTCGCGGTCCAGGAACTGCCGAGCCCCGCGCAGCGGAGTGCGTAGTTGCCGTTGGGTCAGCCGGCTGTCGAGGCGCACGTCGAGGGCTCCGGGAATGGTGCTCTCGGCTCGAAGGCCAGTGGGCAACCGGGAGGCGTCGAGACCGTCGCGCCGTGCGATGAGGACGCCGAGTTCGTGGCGGCTCAGGGCATCGGCTCCCGCGACATGGTGGATTCCCGCAGCACCGCTCAGCGCCAGTTCCAGCAGGGCGGCGGCCAGGTCTGAGACGTGGACCGGACACCGAATGTCGTCGGTGAACAGGGCTCCGTCGACCGTGCCCGCGGCGAGTTGGTGGACCAGGCGCTCGTGCACAGAACGTCCGTGGCCGATGATCAGTGAGGTGCGGACGACGGCGGCTTTCGGGTGCACCGCGAGGACGCCAGTCTCCGCGGCTGCCTTGGCTGCGCCGTACGGGGTGACGGGGTCCGGGAGACTGGACTCGTCGTAGTGGACGCGGCCGGAGCCGGAGAACACCGCGTCGGTGGACATGTGGACCATGCGGATGTCGCGCTTCGCCGCCACTATGGCGAGCTGGAGAGGGCCTTCTGCCGTAACCGCCCAGTCGGCCCCGCCGCTCGATGCGTTGACGACGACGCGCGGGTTCACCTCGGCCATGACGGAGTCCAGGCTTCCCGCGTCCCGCAGATCGAGGGGGCGCCACGCGCTCGGGGAGGCAGTGCCCGCCTTGGTCGCGTACGTCGCGACCGTCGAGTGTCCCGCCGCTCTTGCCTGCCGGACCAGCTCAGACCCCAGGAAGCCCGACCCACCAACGATCAGAATTGTCATGTGCGTAACCGTAGTCCCGTAGGCCCCACGACGACGGCGGCCACTCGGTGTTCGGGTGACCGCCGTCATCGTCTGGCCGGGCGGGAAACGGCTACGTCTGCGGCTGCCAGACGTAGCGAACATCGGGCTCGTGCTCGTCGTTGCGCTGACCGTCGGTGCGCTCGGCCTCGGTGAAGCCGTGCCGCTGGTAGAAGCGCCGGGCCGGGCCATTGACCTGGAACGTCCACAGCGACAGGCCGTCAGGCTGCTGCTGCTTGGCCAGGGCCATGAACCGGTCACCGAGGCCCCGTCCGCGCCAATCCGGGTCGAGGTAGAGCTGCTTCAGTTCCTCTCCCTTGAGCACCAAGAGGCCCACCACGCTGTTCCCGGTGACGGCGACCCAGGTCTCGTACTGCGGCACGAGTACACGGGCGAACCAGTCCCGCACGTCGCGCTCGTCGTGTGCACAGTGCACGGTCGGCAGCGCCGCGGCGTAGGAGCGCAGCCACACATCGGCCGCGGCGCGTGCGTCGGCGTCGCGGGCCCGGCGGAGGAGGACTTCGTCGCTGGTCATGGCGCGGCGCGGTTCTACTTCCCCGGACGCCCGAGCTGGCGAACGGTCCATCCCGCCGCCCGCCAAGGCTTGGGGTCGAGAGTGGTCCGGCAGTCGACAAGCAAAGGGTTGGCCGGGCGGTCCACCAAGGAATGGGGGACCGCCTGCCGGTACTCGGGCCACTCGGTGGCCAGGACGACGAGGTCCGCGCCGTCGAGGGAGGCGGCCAGGTCGTCGGTGTAGTCCAGCTCCGGGTTGCGGACCATCGCAGTGGGCACGGCCTGCGGGTCGTGGACAGTGACCACACCGCCGGCCTGCTGGAGTGCCTGGCAGAGGGCAAGGGCGGGCGAATCGCGCACGTCGTTGGTGCCGGGTTTGAACGCGGCGCCCCACACGGTGACCCGGGCGCCCTTAATGGGGCGATCGCCCAAGGCGCGGGTGATGAGCCCGAGGGCGACGTCCGTGCGGTGCTCGTTGATCTCCTCGGCGGCGCGCAGGAGGGTCGCGGCCTGTTCGGCACCGAGCTGCCGGGCGGATGCCGTGAATGCCCGGACGTCCTTGGGGAGGCAGCCACCGCCGTAGCCGATGCCGGGCCGCATACCGCCGGCACCGATACGGGGGTCGATGCCGAGGATGTCCACGATCTCGGAGACGTCGCCGCCCGCAGCCTCGCACATGTCGGCGACGGCGTTGATGTAGCTGATCTTCAAGCCCAAGAACGTGTTCGCGGCGCCCTTGGCCAGCTCGGCGGTCTGCGGGTCGGTGACGAAGATCGGCACGCCCGCATCAATGATCCCGGCGTACACCGCACGGATCGCCTTCTCACCCTCCGCGGTGGAGACGCCAGCGATGAGCCGGTCCGGGCGAAGGGTGTCTTCGACCGCGTGACCTTCGCGCAGGAACTCCGGATTCCATACGACGTCGACCCGATCACCTGCGGGGGCCAGGCGCTGCGCGAGAGCAGTTACCTGGATGGTGGTGCCGACGGTGACCGTGGACTTCCCGACGATCGTGCACGCACGGTCGAGGTGAGGAGCGAGCTGACGGATCGCGCCGAAGACCTGTGCGGTGTCGTAGGAGCGGCCGTCAGCGTCGATGGGAGTGCCGACGCCGATGAAGTGCAGCTCCGCGAAGTCGGCGGCCTCTCGGATGTCAGTGGTGAAGCGCAGACGCCCGCTCTGGGTATGGCGGGCGAGCAGTTCCGGCAGGCCGATCTCGTAGATGGGGCATTCGCCGGCGTTGAGCCGATCAACCTTGGCCTGGTCGACGTCCACGCCGATGACATCGTGGCCGAGCTCGGCCATCGCCGCAGCGTGCGGGATGCCGAGGTGCCCGCAGCCGATCACGGAAACACGCATTGCAGGTCGTCCTTGTCCTGTCGGGGGCACACCGACGTCGGTGTGCCCCAAGACGCTATCGGTTGGTGAGCAAGGCCCAAGTCGGCCTGCTCGTGGGTTCGTTGGAGTGTTCGATCGGGTGACGTGAGTCCGGTCGGGGAGTCGACGGTTCAGCTCACGGTGCCCAGCACGCCGGACAGCGCGGTGGTCAGGAACTCGATGTCCTGGTCCGTCGACGTCAGCGGGGGCGCGACGACGAACCCCTCGCTCTTGGGCTCCCCGACGCCGGTGAACGGGTAGAAGAACACCCCTCGCTCCTCCACGGCCTGCAACACCGGCCAGAGCTGTCCCGGGGTGACCTCCACCCCGTAGAGGAAGCCCCGCCCACGGACGTCCTGCACCGGCCCGATGCCGTTCAGCGACGTCAGGGCCTCCCCGAGGCGTTCGCCGCGCGCCGCGAAGGCGGCGAAGTCCATCCCCTCCAGTTCGTCCAGGACGCCCAGGCACGCGGCCGCCATGAGGGGATGGCTGGCCATGGTGCCCATCGCGGGCAGCGGGTCGGCGTCCTCATGCCGTACCCACCGGGCCATCTCGGGTGACACCAGCACCGCGCCGACGCTTGTGTATCCGGCACCCAGCCCCTTGGAGAGGATCACCATGTCGGGCTCGCAGCCGTCCCAATGGTGGCTGGCGAGCGGCGTCCCGGTGCGCCACATCCCGGTCAGCACCTCGTCGTGGATCACCAGGACGTCCCGCTCCCGGCAGATCTCCGAGACCCGCCGTAGATAGCCGTCGGGCGGCACGAAGGCACCGCCCGTGGTCCCGTTGATGGGCTCGATCAGCACTGCGGCGACGTTCTCGGCCCCGCGGCGGTCGATCTCCCTCGCGATCTCGTCGGCGCACGAGGCGTCACAGTCGCGGTCCGAGTGGGCGTGCGTCGGCGGGTAGGGCGCCGGGAACCCGGGGCCGAGGCCGAGCGCGTCCTCTGGGCGAGGCCTGCGGGCATGGTTGCCGGCCAGGGCGAGAGTGAGCGCCGACATCCCGTGGTAGCTCAGGGTGGAGGTCAGGATGTCCCCGCGCAGCTTCCCGTCGCGTACCCGGGTGATGTTCCGCGCCAGGCCCACGGCCACCTCCACGCCGAGCGTCCCGCACGTGGTCAGCGCTACGGAGTCATCGGGTCGGCCCACAGCGCGGCACAGACGATCCATCAATTCCATTTGAATGTGGGGCTGGACGACGGCGGCGCCGCCGAAGGAGTAGCGGAAGAACTGCCTTTCGAACCTGGCGTGAACCTTGGGGCTGCTCTGGCCCACGTTGGTGCAGAGCAGCCCACTCGATCCGTCGAAGATCCGGGCGCCGCCCGCAAGGTGCAGCCATGGGCCCTGTGTGCCCACAACCTCGAAGTCCGGCATGGGCCTGGATGACGTCAGCAACCGCTCACGGTTCTGTGCGTACCGATCCACTCGGGGGAGTCCCTTCTCGGGTGTGCTCACGGAAGGGGCCGCGCACGAGCGCCGTGCGCGGCCCCGGGGAACCGATCGGTCAGGCGGCAGGCTGGGCGACGGGGACGTCCACCCCGAGCTGGTGGCACAGCTCGATGAGCGTGGGGATGGCCTCGGCCTTCACGATCACGTCACCGTCCTGCGGGCCCTCCAGCGGATAGGGCATGTACTTGCCGAACTCCTCCAGACCCTCGGTGTCGACGTAGAAGACCTTCATCCCGCGCTCGCGGGCCCGCTTCTCGACCGACCGCCGGTCGGCGTGCAGGCCGACGACCAGGAGCGCCTTCGCCTCGGGGTGGAACGGCACGGGCGGGATCTTCTGGTCGTAGCGGCGCACGAAGCACTCTTCGAGCCCGGCCCGCGCGGCGAGCAGGTCGAAGTTGTGCTGGAGCACGGGGCCGACGAAGTGTCCGGCGTCGTGCAGGGCCTTGAGCGCGTGGTGAGCGGCCGTCGGCTGTGCGAGGAAGCTGACGCGGAACATCGTGACCAGCTCGTCCGCCTTCGCCGTGGCGTCGAGCAGCATCTCCCGCACGAGCGTGTCCTTCTTCGGGCTCAGGACGAACGGGTGCGTCTGCTTCATGACGTTGTCGGTCCGCTCGGTGACCCGGTACGCCTGGTGTAAGAAGTGCAGCGGCGGCACCCCGGCCTCCACGCTCGTGCCGCACCCGATCTCGACCTGGAACGGCAGGAAGTTCTTCAGCTCGCTCAGGTCGTCGGCGTAGGTCGGGTTGCCGCGCTCGTCCTTAATGCGGATGCCGCCCGCCAGGACGTTCCACGGCATCTGTCGCACGTTGCGGGTCACCGTGAAGTCCTCGGAGAGGAACATGACGTCGAGCGAGCAGAACCCGGCCGGTGTCTCCCGCGAGGCTCGCTCGTCCTGCGGGTGCGTGTCGTACGGGGTGACGGTGACCCGCAGGTCGCCCTTCGACCACATGGCGTCGTCCACCTGCCGCCAGCCGCCCTCGATGAGCCAGAAGCGCACGTTGCTGCGGTACTCGTCGATCTCGGCCTTCGGGCCGAGCACCGACGTGTACAGGTACAGGTCCGCGAGAACGAGCCGCGGCACCGGGAACGTGTAGTCGAGGTCGTACCGGTATCGGTAGTGCACGATGCGACGGCGGCCCTGCTCGTCCTCGGACCAGCCGGACTGGACGGCGTTCGCCGGGTCCTGCGTCCGGCGCCAGATACCTTCCTCGATCGCCCGGGGCCGTTCGTGCCCGGCGCCGGCGAAGTGCTTCTCCCAGGTGGCCACCTGGGGGTCATCGAGCTGTTCGATCACGGGATAGGGAAAGAACATCTCGTCCTCCTAGTGAGCGACGTTGGCGTAGCGCGTGCTTCCCGGCCTGGCGCGGCTGCCATTGCGCTGCAACGCGGTGAACTGCATGTGCGTCGCGTGGCCGTGCTCGGACGGGAAGTCGGAGCCCGCCCCGTCCTGCGCCATGAGGCAAGACGTGCCCGGCAGCAGGCCGGGGCGGGAGTCTGGGGTGCGACGTTGGCTGTTCGAGAACACCACCGGCACGACGGCCGTAGGGCTCTGCTAGCAGGACATGCAAACGCCTTGCAGGATCTGCAAGGGGTCGCTTGCCCGAAACGTCAGCGTGAGGTTCGGGGGCCGCTGTTCCGCGGTCGACGCGAGGAGCCCCGCCGGTTGCCGCCCCGAGGTCGGAACGTCACGCCGGATTCGTACAGGCGCTGGTGGACATAGCCGTACGACCGTCCCGATTCCTCTGCGAGAGCACGGATCGACGCGCCGGCGTCGTACTTCTTCCGTAACTCCGAGGTGACGCGGTCCTGCTGCTCGGGCTGGAGCCTCCTACGGGGCTCTGGCCATGTGAAGTCGTCAGACACCTGCTTCTATCTCCTCTGCGAGGTTGATGACGGTGACGCCGCGCAGCTCACGGACGAGCTGGGACGCCAGAACCCACGGGGTGTACCGCCGCTCTCGGTACGAGAGGGGGACGTCGTCCTCTCCCTCTTTCGTCTCGATGGGCTCGGGGGGCTGCAGACCCCTGCTCTGGTAGTACGTGCCGAGCACGCCGTACAAGCGGGGAACCCGGGCACGGAGGGCGACGACGCCCTCCCTCAAGAGGTGGCCGCACCGTTCGGTCGCGATAGCCGCGTGCTGCAAGCAGAGCGGTGGCTGAGCGGTTCGGTAGCCCTCCACCCACTCAGCCGACGTGGCGTCGGGCGGTGGCGAGGCGAGAAAGAGGTACCCCAGGGACGTCCGGCTGGATTGCTGGACGCACCCCTGGCACAGCAGTTGCTCCATGCACTCCCGCTGGCGGGCCGGATGCACGTCCCTCCAGCGGGGCTTACCCAGAACCGCGTTGCCGTCGCGGTTCTGGGAGCAGCGGGCCCAGAGGACGCCCCGGTCGTCCCGGTCGCCCGGTCCTTCATCCGTGTAGAACAGGCCGCCCTTCGGGCCGGGCCTCGCGCCCAGCGTCGACGCCAGGGCGGCTTCCTCGCCGTGGCGGGCAGTGATGTACGGAACGAAGGGGTGAGCCACCGTCCTGCTCATGCCGACACACCGGCGAGGGGGCGGTGGGGCGCGATGATCTGCCCGTTCGGCAGCAGCTCGCCGGTGTCCTCGAAGAGCAGGACCCCGTTGCACAGGAGGCCCCAGCCCTGTTCCGGGTGGGACGCCACGGGGCGCGCTGCCTCCCGGTCGGCGGAGTCAGCTGTGGGGCAGGTGGGCTCATGTTGGCACATATTCATCCTCTTCAGACAGACCTCCTCCACCAGCCCGTCGGGGGTACAGCTCGGGCTGATGGAGGAGGCGCTAGGGGCCGCAAGGGGCGGTTACGGGGGAGTGGTACTCCGAGGCTGCTCGGCGTTCCGCAGCGGCTTCGGCCTCAGCGATGCAGTGGTCGGCGCCGCCGTAGAAACGGGCCCGATCGCTGGCCGTGATCCGGAAAGGAAGGCGTTCGCCCCATTCCACGACCCAGTTGTTCCGCCGCTCGCCCGGAGGCGACACGAGGCGGATGCGCACGTTGGGGAACCCGGGGATCTCCAAGAGGGCGTCCCGGATCGACAGGGCCACTTCCACGGGCCCTGCGTCCATGCAGCCGCCGCGGCGCCGGCCGCCGACGGGCACGGCCAGGAGCGGCGCGCGGAAGACGCGAACGGCAACGCTGGAGTCCAGGAGGTGGCGGTCGTGCAGGCGGGGCGCGACGAACTCGAAGTCGTACGCCGTCCTGGCGTGGGACAGCGTGACGGGCAGCGCACCGGCTCCCTGCGTCTGGGAAGCGAAGTGCGATTTCATGCCTCATCACCGGCCAGGAGTGCCGCGCGATCCAGCACGTCTTCGGCAATCACGTCTTGATCGAGAATGTCCTGCGCGGCCAGAGCGACGCGCCGTAGGTGCCCCAGACCGTCTTCGCCTTGTGTGGGCAGCGCCTCCGCCAAGGCCTCACAGGCACGGAGGACGGCGTCGGCGACCTTGCCCTGGGGCCGGTTGTGCGTCTCCTGCATCACGAGGTCCACGAGCTGGGCGGCGGCGCTTCGCAGCCGCAGAGACAGTGGGGCGATCATGTGGGCGGCAGGTGCGCGTTCCCCAAGCGCTGTGTCGATGTCGTCCTCGATGTGGGCGAGGGCGATCATGTCGATGGCGACGGATTCCTTCAGCGCAGCCACGAGCCGTTCCAGGAGGTACGTGTCGCCGACCGGCTCGGCTCTCTCGACCGCGGCGTCTCGTAAGGGTGTCCGCTGAGCGAGGCCGGTCGCGGCAGTCATTGGCTCCTCCGCGGAGTCGTGGGGATGGTGAAGGTGCACCAGGTCTTGGTTCCGTCGGGACTCACGCCGCACAGGGTGGACAGCGCGTTGACGATGAACAGGCCGCGGCCGTTCTCGTCGTACGGGTCTGCTTCGTTGACGTGCGCTCGGTTGGGGGAACCGTCGTCCACTTCGAGCGCGAGTACGTTTGCGGCGAGGAGGAACCGGAAGGCGACCCGGTCACCCTTGCCGTGTAACAGCGCGTTGGTGACGAGTTCGCTGATCACACTTTCTGCGTCTTCGATCAGGCTGGGGAAACCCCAGTGACGCAGCTTGGCCGTGCTGATCCGACGGAGGCGGCCGACCCACTGGCCCTCGCGTTTGTCGATGGCCTCGCCTTCGGCCCTGGGGTCACGCTTGATGCTGAGGACTAGGTCGTCCCATACGGCCCCGGGTACAAGCCCTAGGTCTTCGACTGTTCCGACGATCACGGTGTTGCCTCCCAGTGAGCCGGCCCGCGTCGACCGGTCGGCCGCCTCACTGCGTCACCACGTTCTCGGCGTGCACCAGGGCGACGAATCCGCCGTGCGTGGCGAACCAGTTCAGCTCCGTCTCGTACCCGTCGAGCTGCGGGCTGACGGTGACTCGGGTCACCGCCACGACTCCGTCGATGAACCCGCTCTTGACCTGCTGCTTTATCTGCAACCAGCCGTAGCGGTCCTCGGGGGCGGTCAAGCTGAGGCAGTCGGTGAAGGTCTGCGCACGGCCAACCTGCCACTCCATCCGCTCCGCGAACTCTCGGGCAGCGGCCAAGGAGCGGTCCGGGCTCTGTCCGTTCACCGTGCGGGCATACAGAGCGATTCGAGGAACACGACCGCTGGCCCTCAACGCTTCGAGTCGTCGCCCCATGTGCTCTCTGCGGAGCTTCATGAGGTGGATGTTCCGGTCCGGTGAGACGCGTGGGGCGTCGGGGCGGAACATCCGGTCGCGTTCGTTCTCGCGGTCCATCCAATCGGTGGAGGCGCTGGAGGTTCGGGTGGTGCTCTGGCTCGTCATCAGCGGCCTCGGCTTCGTCGGAGGGGGGCAGCGGAGGCCCGCCCCCACGGGGGTGGGAGGGCGGACCTCCGCCGGGCCAGCGACCCGGCCCGTACGACGGCGCACGTAACTGTGCGTCACAAATGATCATGACCTGATGGACAGTCACGTCCGCCAGGGACTAGCTTGCTCCCATCGAGCGCCGATGCGCAATATCGAGCATGGAACTGCTGTATCGACAGAACACTTGTCTTATCGCCAACGCTCCCCGCGACTGACAGAATGCTCCTCATGACTCAGAAGAAGCTCCCTCCGCCTGTCATGAGGCGTCGCGTAGGTGGCTTGCTGCGCGATTACCGCGAACAGACCGACCTGGGTCCCGGCGTAGCCGCCAAGCGGCTCGGTTGGGACTCCACGCGGCAGGGACGTATCGAGCGGGGCATCTATCGAGTCTCCGAGGACGACATCCGCCGGATGCTGGAGTTGTACGGCATCAACGGGGATGAGGAGGCTGTTCGAGAGATGGCCGCAGCCTCCAACGAGTCGGCGAAGGCTGGCTGGTGGGGCTCGTACATCGGCCAAGTCTCCGATGCGCTGCTTGACTTCGTCATCCTTGAGTCGAAGTCGAAGAAGATCCGGGTCCAGCACCCGGCGATCATCCCGGGCCTACTTCAGGCGCCGGGATACGTCAGGGAGATCTTCAACAGCCCGCTCCACCCGGACAACCGCGAGCTGTCAGACATGCTGAGCGCGATCCGGATGGCTCGCCAAGAAGTGCTGCACCGCCCCGGAAGTCCGGTCCAACTCCACGCGCTAATCTCCGAAGCCGCTCTCCTGCACCGCTTCCCCAAGGCCCCGGGGGTGATGAAGGAGCAACTGCGCAAGCTGGCCGACGATACCGAGCGGTCCAACATCACCATCCAGATCGTCCCCGTGGACGTCCCCGCCTACGCGGCTGCGAACCAGGCCATGACCATCTTGGACTTCCGTCATCCCTGGCCCACAGTCGTCTCGATCGACAGCTCCTTGGGTGGCAACTTCCTGGAGCAGCCGGCCGAAGTGAACGACCTTGCGGTCGTGTTCGACAAGATCGCCGAGCTGGCACTTCCCGCGGATCAGTCGCGGGATCGCATCAACGCTCACCTTGAGGAGAACTTTTAATGACCGGCTACACCCGCACCGATGAGAAGACTGGCCTGACCTGGCGAAAGTCGTCCTACAGTGGTGGGGAGCAAGGACAGTGCGTGGAGGTCGCCGAAACGCCCAGCGTGATCCACGTTCGGGACTCCAAGAACCCTGACGGTCCCTCGTTGGCCCTCACCCCTGCTGGCTTCAACGCCTTCACTCAGTTCGCATCCAAGTTCGAGGTCTGATCCAGGCGCAGAGCGGCGAGGCCCGTCTCCCCCATCCAAGCTGGGGGAGACGGGCCTCGCCGTACTTCTGGCCCCCTGGGGGTGAGGGCAGAGTACCCCGGGAGATCGCTTCGCCCGGTGAAAGTGGAGTCACGTACCGGATCAAACGTCGTTTGCACATGTTGCAAACCGCGCTCGCGTAGCGCTCCGGAGGTTCTACGGTGAGCGAGCGCACATGTCGGGCCCTCGGGCGGGAGAAGCCGGATGAACACGGTTCGTCTCTGGGTATCCGAAGAGGCCCGCTCCTGTGTCGAGGGGCAGGACCCGGGCGGTCTGATTCGGCTCGGCCGTAGGGGGCGCGGTTGGCGCCTGGAAGACCTCGGCGCCCGCATCGGCTGCTCGGCCGCCACCGTCTCCCGGCTGGAGCGGAGAGGCAGGAAGGCCGACTTCGACCTGATCATGAGCGCCGCCAGGGCCGTAGGTATTCCGACACACGTCTTAGCTGCGTCTCTCGGCTTAACCAGCGTCCCACCGAATAGAGTTGCGCCGGATGGGCCACGTTGTGCCGAGGAGGATGACCCGATGCGTCGCCGCACGTTGCTCACCGCTGCTGGTCTGGCGGTTCCCGCCTCCCTCTTGGCGGGGGTTAGCGACGCGCTCGCGAGTGTTCCTGACCCCACGGGGTCGTCCGTACCACTCGACTCACGGCTCGCAGCGGCCCGCGGGCTCTTCGACGCCGGACAGAACTGCAAGTTGCTGCGCGTCCTGCCCGGCCTCCTTGCCGACGCGAACCACGCCGCTTCCCCCGCGCACGAGGAGATCGCGCTCGCCCGCCTCTCAACCGCATACAGCCTGGCGAGCAGGGTGTTGACCAAGGTCGGCAACTACGGCAACTCCCGACTCGCCGCAGACCGGGCGACGCTGTACGCGGAGTGGTCCGGATCGCCGCTCGCCGCCGCCGCTGCGGCCCGGGAGCTCAGCATCGTGCTCCGCCACCAGGAGCAGCCGACCGCGGCCGAACGTCACATCCTCGATGCCGTGGCCAAGGTGGAGGCGACCGGACTGCACACGGACGCGCAGCGCTCGGCGTACGCCCAGATGCTGTGCACGACGTCGTACACCGCGGCCCGCGCGGACCAGCGCGACCAGGCGCTCACGATGATTCGGGAAGCCGCGCAGGCCGCCCGCAACCTGCCTGTGGTCGCCCCGGAGGGGCGCTTGTTCCCCATCACCTCGGCCGCCGTCGACCTATACGCCGTCGGTGTCCACTGGGCCCTTGGGGACGCGGGCGCCGCGCTCGAAGCCGGCCGCGACCTCCGCGAGGGGCAGTTCACGACCGTCGAGCGCAAGGGGCGGATGCACACCGACCTGGGGCGGGCATGGTGGCAGTGGGGCAAGGCGGAGCAGACAGCCGCCGAGCTGCTGTGCGCAGTGCGCGTCTCCCCGGGCGAGGTTCGTGACCGGCCCGCGATCCGGCAGATCGTCAGCGACCTCCAGTCCCGTCACTCGCGAGTGACGGGCGTGCGAGAGCTGGTAGCGGCTGTGGGCTCGGCAGCCTGACAGATCCTCCACTACGTCTCAGCGAGCCTCTGCCCGAGCGTGTCGCATGGGCTCGCGGGTACGAGGATGGAGAATCTGAGTCTGCGCACTTTATCCCGCAAATATTCCTTTTGCCCTAAAAGGGATGCGTGCGTATCTAATCGGACCCGCGCCGAAGATATGCATTCTGTGGTTTTGTCGACAAAGGGTTATCTCTTCTTTGGCTTCTTGAATGGGGCGCTGTTTCTAACAGTCCGTTCATCCGTATTGAAGAGGGCTTTCAGTACCGGCACCCATCGTTCGGGGAGGGCCTGGCGCCCCCTCTCGACATCGCAATAGGTGCTGACCGCGACCTTCAGGGCCTGCGCCACCTGGGTCTGGGTGAAGCCCAGGAGTCGCCGGAGTACCCTCAACGTGTCGTCAGGGTCTGCGAGTTCAACAAGATCCAGCGGGCTGACGCCCAGGCGTGTGGCCAGCCGGGGAAGGTACCGTGGACCCGGTCGCTGATTTGCCGCCTCCCACATGGCGACTGTGCTGCGAGAGCATCCCACCTCTTCTGCCAATACCTGTTGGGGGATTCCGCGGGCCTGCCGCAACTCGGCGACCAGCCACCCCCGCAGACGCCATCCGTCTGCCCCCGTGCGCATGGCGCCGCACTCTACTCGCCCCGATACGAAATTTTTTGACGATCAGTAATCGACGGCGTACTGTCCAGAAACATTCGGGCCTATCGCGGGGAAGGTCGATCTGGGGATGAGTGTGCTCAAGACGGTTGTGTGGAAGGTTCTCAACCTGCCGGAGCCACGCAAGGACACACCAGCCCCCCAACCGGAACCGCCCCAGCAGCGGACCACGCCGTCGGCCGGTGCCGCGCAGTGGGTGGCTGCGGGCAAGCGGGTGCAGGCCGAACGTAACGGGCAGGGCAAGCCGCCGGTTGCGACCGAATCCACGCAAGCGCGAACGCCGGTGACCCCATGGGCGCTCCAGGAGGAAAAGAGCGGCACGAGGGCGTTGGTCACCGCAGGGCGGATCGCGCTGTGGGCGGTAGTTGCCCTGGCCGCGATCACCGGCGTGAGGTCGTGGTTCTGGCCGAGCGAGCCCGCGCCCGCTCCGGCGCCGAAGGTGCAGCAGGGCCCCACCTACCCCGTGCAGGACGCCCAATCGATTGCCGCCCGCTTCGCATACTCCTATCTGACGTGGGATGAGGCGAAGCCGGACGAGCGGGCCAAGGCTCTGGCGCGGGACATGCCCAAGGGCGTGGACACCACTGCGGGCTGGAACTCCAAGGGGCAGCAGTCCGTACTCATTGCCCAGCCGGGCCAAGTGGCTGAACTCGGCAACCAGCGGGCGCGGGTGCACGTGGACGTGCTGGTCAACACGCCAGGCGAGACGACTGACAAGAAGAAGACCCAGCCGGCCGTGCAGAAGTGGATTGGACTGGAGGTTCCCGTCCTCTACACCTCCGGTCGGATCGTTGTCACCGGTGAGCCGGGCATCGTAGGCGTCCCCACCTCCGGCCCGTCGGTCACCGACCAGAACGCGGCCGACAGTGACGTCGAGTTGTCCGCCCAGACCAAGAGCACCGTGGACACGTTCTTCACCGAGTACGCCAAGGGTGAGGCCGACAGCGTGACCGCTCCAGGCGCAAGCGTTCCGCCGCTGCCCGCCGGTATGACGCTGATGGACGTCCAGAGCTGGAACGTCGACCAGGGCAAGGGAACTGACCGCACTGGTACCGCTGTCGTCCGCTGGCAGATCGGTGACGCGGAGCTGGAGCAGACCTACCGGGTCGAGCTGACCCGGGTTGCTTCGGCCGCTGCCGAACGCTGGCAGGTGGCGGAAGTCCACGGCGGAGCGTCCTGAAGCTCCGCCCGCACGAACCGAACGAGGGGATACGAGGCATGACCGAGGGCGTCAACTTGGCGTTGACTTCCGGTGCAGACCTGAAGACGTGGGTCTTCCTGATCGCCGGAAACATCTTCCTGATCATTCTGGTGGTCCGGGCGATCGGCCATTACGCGAAGCGTGAGTGGGGCGAGCTGATCGGCCACGTCATCACCGGCATCCTGGTGGCGGGCTTCGTGTTCGCCACCGACACCACCAAGACGATGTTCGTGGAAATCTTCAACAAGGTCGCGGGCACGTGAGTCGGGTCGGACACACCTACACCCGGCACTTCGATCTTGAAACGCGTCAGCACGAGATTTTCGGCATGGACCTGGGCGAAGGCCCGTCCCGCCGGATGCTCGTGACCGGCGTAGTGATCTACGCACTGTGGACCGGGACTCTGCTGGCCCTGTTCGGACTGCCCAGTCAGCTGACGTTCACGCTGTACTTCGCGCCGCCAGCGGTAGTCACGTTCTATGGCGCTCAGCGCAGCCGGAGAAACGAACGCAGGTGGAACCTCACCCAGTGGGCGCTGTGGGTGCGCTACCTGACGGTCGGACACCGGCCGGTCATCAACGGCGGCCGCCGCGCGGCAGAGCGCAACGAGTGGATGCCGATGCGGGCCCGCCTCGGTGAGCGGGCCGAGACGTTTGTAGAGCTTCCCGGCATGGGGGTCTTCGAGAGCGCCCTCGGCAAGGACGCGCCCAGGCCGACCGCCGGCCGCAGCGTTCCGTTCGACACCAAGACCCGGTTGTACGGGCCAGACGTGGTGTACCGGGCCCGAAAGCGCACCGGCGGCAAGAAGTAACAAGAGGGGTACGGGGATGAAGATCGCGAAGGCAGTCGGGCGTTTCCTCGGAGTCGCGGGCGACCGGTCGGCACCGCCACCGCGCTACGTGGCTCTGGCGGACGGAGTCGTGGTGACGGAGACTCACGCGGAGGCGTGGTACGTCCTGTCCAGCAGCAACACAGACCTGATGTCCGAGAGCGCGCGAGACGCCGAGCACGACCAGGCGTCCAGTGCGCTCGCGCGCATCCTTGCAGGGCACGAGTGCCACCTGCGGATTCTGTGGAGCCCCCTCAACGCGGAGGACTACCGCGTGGAGGCAGAGGAACTATTCACCGCCGGTGACTTCCAGTCGTGGGCGGACGCGCGTGTCGAGCGGTTGAACGATCTCGCTCTGTCAAGCCGCCAGTTGCTGCTGGGCGTGCGCATCCAGGAGCGTTCCGGTCAGGCCCAGGCCCGCGGCCGTAGCGGTCTGCAGGATGCCCTAGGCATCAAGTCGACGGGCATTCCACAGCGTGAACTTGCTCGGCTCGACGCGCTCGCGCGACGGCTGGGCCGACAGCTGGAGACGACGCCGTGGCGGGCCAAGCCGGCGCCGGTCGAGGTCCTGGCTTGGATGATCGCCCGCGAACAGCACCGGGTCACCGCACTGCCCAGCGCCAATTCCGCAGGGGTGATCTCCGGTGCGAAGCTGGCCGCTCTCACCCGTGGCCGTGTCGTCCCCTACCCGGACCACGTACGAGTGATCGACTCGCACGGTGAAGTCGCGTCCTGGACCAGCGTCCTGACGATGGACGCCTTCCCGGAGGAGATGGAGAGCCCCGGGCCGGGGGAGTGGTTGCGGACCGTCAGCGAGATCACGTACGTCCCCGAGTACGACGAGGAGGGCGTCGACCCGGATGTCCAGATCCTCCCCGTCAACCCGGAACCCAGCGTCCGCTTCAAGGTGCTGCACCGCCGCGACGCACTGAAGATCACCGAGGAAACTCGGCGCCTGGCCAAGGAACAGGGCGACTCGGCCGCCCAGCACTCCGCCGGGACGCCCGCAGCCGACATCATCGAGACCGAAGAGACCATGACCCAGCTCGCGCGCGACATGAAGCGCGAGGACGTCACCCTGATGGAGGACCACCCTCGGTTGGTCGTCTCCAGCGACGTCTCCCTGGACGACCTGCGGTCGAAGATCGACGCCGTGGTCACCCACTTCGGCGGACTCGGCATCGAGGTGTCCGTCGCCAGCGAGGAGCAGAAGGAACTCTGGCTGGAGACGCTGCCCGGCGACAAGGTCCGTGTCCCTGATCTCAACCACATCCGCACCGTCGGCGCGTTCGCCGGAAGCTGGTTCTGGGGCGGCGCAAGTGTCGGAGACGACACCGGCCCCGTCATCGGCTACCTCACCGGCTCCACCCCCGGGCTGGTCCGCAACGACCTGACCGGCGGCAGCCAGCGGGGCGACGCGACCACCACCGCTTTCATCGGCAGGTCCGGCCGAGGCAAGACGACCGCGATGATGATGAGCTTGCTGGACTCGGCGTTCCGCGGCAGCTTCGTCCTGGCGCTCGATTTCAAGGGCGACATGGGTGGCCTGGTTGGCGCCGGCCGTCGGTACGGCCTGAACGCGCACCTGGTCGAGACGGGCAGTCAGTTTGCCGGTGTCGCTGACCTATTCACGCTTCTGACCGGCGAGAGTGCCGAGCGGGCGCAGACCGAGGTCCCCGCTCAGCTGGGCATCGCCCTGCCTCAGCACCTGCGGATGCGCGGTGCTGAGACGCCGATCCAGTCGGCCGTCAACGAGGTGATCGCCGCCGGTGACCCGCAGGTGTGGAAGGTCATCGAGTACCTGCGGCAGTCCTCCGACGACCTGGCGAAGGAGGCCGGAGAGGCGCTGTACGAACTCGCGCAGACGGGACTCGGCGCCCCGTTCATGGGCAAGCCGTCCGGCAGCGCGTTCATGCGTCCCGAGCCCGGCATCTGGGTGGTGCAGATCCCCGGAATCTCGCTTCCCGCCCCGGACGACGACCGCGAGGACTGGTCTGTGCACCAGCGGCTCAGTGTGGCCCTGGTCCACTCGATGCTCGCGTTCGGCATCTCGATGGCAGGCCGCAAGGACCTGCGAGGCCTTCGTAAGGCGATCGCCGTCCCCGAGGTGCACGTCCTGACCGCGACCCGCGAAGGCAGTTCCTTCTTGCAGTACATCGCGCGAGTCGGCCGCGCGTTGCAGACCGCTCTCGTCATCGACACCCAGGACCCGGAATCGCTGGCGAAGCTGACCGGCTTGATAGAGCAGATCACCACCATGTTCGGTTTCCAGCTCACGAGCGCTGAGCAACAGGACGCGCTCGCCGCCCTGCTCGACTTGCCGGTAGGCGACCACACGCGGGCCCTGATCCAGGCCATCGGCGTGGACTACGACCAAGAGATCCGGCATGGTCACGCGATCATGCGCGACCGCAGGTTCCAGTCCGCCACCGTCCAGTTCGACGTCCCGTCGCTGGAGCTGCTGGAGCTGCTGAGCACGACACCGAAGGTCGACACCCATGGGACCAACCTGACCAAGGAACCGCAGGGGGTAGGGGTATGAAGCGCGCCGTGACCGTCGCCGCCGTGGCGGCTGCCGTACTCGTCGCCGGATGCTCATCGAAGGACGACGGGGAGAAGGGCAGCACCGGCGGAGGCAGCGCCGCCGACGCCACGAAGGCCGCCGTGCTGGCCGCTCAGAAGTACCAGAACGCCGTCAACGACGAGGACTGGGCCACGGCGTGCGGGCTCCGCACGGAGCGGTACCGGCACGGCTCGGTCAAGGAGTGCGTCGCCAACAACGAGCCGAAGGCCACGAGCCCGGAACCGACGCCGACCGACAGCGAGAGCGAATTTCCGCCGCTGCGTCGGGCGGACGGCTCCGTCGTCCCCGGCAAGTCCACGCCGAGCGCCAGTGGCCCTGATCGGGCGGAGACAGGGGAGGTCAAGGCCAGCGCGCCGCAAGACGTCCCCGCGGCAGGTGACCACCCGGCCGGCACGGGCGTGCGCGTCGAGTACACCGTCACCTGGCCCGACTCCACTACCACTAGCCGCAAGGCCCTGCGCGTCGTCCGGCAGGGCGACGCCTGGCTGATCGACCAGTCCGAGGACATCGCGGAGTCGGACGAAACCCATGGCAACCCTGTCCGCGACGCGCTGACGAGGGGATGAAGCAGTGACCAGCCTTGAACGCAAGACCTACCGGTTCAGCGTGCTGAAGCTGCTGATCCGGCTGCAGAACTTCCGTCTGCCCCGCAAGCGGAACATCCTGATCCCGGTCCTGGGGATCTACGTCACGCTGCTGGTGACCGCGCAGTCGGCATGGGCAGCGGACTACACGCCGGTTGGTATTGGCGACCTCCTCCCCTCAGTCTCGATCCCCTACACCAAGGGGCAGGGCACCCTCTACGAGGAGTACGGCAACCCGCTGCTCTACACGGTCACCGACGACTACGGCATGTGGGACGTCATGGACCCGATGCTGGAGATCCCGGCCATCATCTGCATGGGGCTCACTGCGGTGGTCGGTTCGGCCGCGGTCACCATCGTGCAGTGGATCTTCAACGTCACGACGATCCCGCCGTTGGAAAGCGCCATCACCGATTCTGTGGGCGGTGCCGCCAAGACGCTCACCGAGACGCTGCTGCCGTCCGCGATGGTGATCGGCGCGCTGGTGGCATGGGCCAACCACCGCAAGGCCAGTGGATCGAGCCTGTCACAGCTGGGCTGGGTAGCCGTGTCCACCGTCTTTTCGATCTCCCTGCTGATGTCGCCTCAGACGTGGGTCAACGGCATCGACTCCGTCCGCAATGTCGGTTCCAGCGTGGCCATGAACGCGACCAGCGCCGGCCTGGGCGACGGCACCAAGGAGCCCATCGACCTCGGTCACAAGACCACGTACGGCAACAACGAGCGCGACAACATGCTGCGGAAGTCGTCCGACGCGGTCTGGCGGACGTACGTCGTCACGCCGTGGTGCGTGGTGGAGTTCGGCAGCTTGGAGGCATGCAAGGACAAGGGGAAGGAGTTCCTGGACCAGGGCATGGACAAGGACAAGCGCAAGGAGTGGCTGGACGACCACGCGGGCGGCGACGACATCGGCGGTGCCAGCAACACGTGGGTCGACGGACACAATCCGGTGGGCCGCATGATGGTCGCCATCCCCGCGTTGATCTGTGTCGTGCTCTTTGCCGCCCTGGTCCTGATGCTGGCGTTCGCGAGTCTGGCGTCACTGATCGGCGCCCTCATGATGCTGCTGTCCGGAGTGATCTTCGCTTGCCTCTGGATCATCCCGGGCCGCCCCAGGATGTGGGGCACCCGCTGGTTCGACTTCCTTCTCGGCTACACGCTGCAGAGCGGCATCGCGACGATGACCCTGGGCGGCGTCCTGGTCGTGACCACCGCATCCACCCGGATGATGGGCGAGTACGGGTACGCAGCGGCCGCCGGTATCTCCATCGCCACCGCGGTTGTCGCCTTCAAGTTCCGGGGCGTCCTGGAGTCGATCGTCGGAGTCACCGGCCTGACCAGCCCAGCCGCCGCCGTCGGCGGACTGTTGGCCGCCCGCGCTGCAGGCAAGGCCGGATGGGGCATGACCAAGGCACTCGGCCAGGGCCTCGGCAGCATGCGATTCCCCCGCATGCCCCGATTCCCCCGTCGCAGCCCCGGAGGCGGCGGCGGTCGAGGCGGCAACCCGACTCCGCAGCTTCCGCCGGGCGGTACTCCCGGAGCACTGTCCGGTTCCCGGCGCCCCATGCCGCCCCTGCCCTCCGGTCAGAGTGCGGGCGCCGCGCTGCCAGGCAGCAGCAGCCGTAGGGAAGTTGGCCCCCTCACCAGCCGCCCCGAGCTGCCTTCGTCCACCGCCCCGGCCCGCGGACGGTCCGTGGCTGACGGCCCGGCCACGGCCGTCCCGGGTACCCGCCGCCCGGCAGAAGTCGGGGGCTCAGTGCCCCGCCAGGCGCTGCCCGCCGGAAGCGGCTCTGCCCAGTCGGCGACCCAGCCCGCATCGGGCAACGCGAACCGCCCGGCCACGGGAGCGGCTAGCCGCCCGTCGCCGACGCTCCGCACCGAGAACGGCGGTGCTAGCTACACCTTCCGGCAGGGACCGAAGACCGGCACCTCCGCACCGAAGGTGATCCCGCACAAGGTGGTCCGATCGACACCCAACCGGCCCGGCGGGTCCACCGGACCCAACCCGAGCCGGCCGGAGGCCCGCACCCGCACCCGCACCCGCGGAAGCGGGCGCGGTCTGGCCGTGCCCACCATGACGCGCCGCAACGGGGGGAGGAACTAAATGACCAGCGACGACAAGCGCCCGCGCAGCCCGGCGGAGTTCCGCGAGCTGCTGCGGGAGGTGTACGAGCCCCCCGAGGTAGAGGAGGAGGGCAAGCGCCGTCACCGGCGCCGTGCCCGCCGCCAGGCCCGCCGCGACGCGAAGCAGAACCGCAAGTCCACGGTCAAGCAGGTGCTGGAGGAGGAGCGGGCCAAGGAGCCCATGAACCCGGCCGGTGCCGCCGTAATCATCGTTGTGATCCTGGTCGTGGGGTTCGGCGCCACGAAGTGGATTCTCGGTGACGAGAAATCGCAGGACACCGTAAGCGTCGCCCCGAGCTCGACCGCTGCCGGTCCAGCCGCCGGCAGCAGTACGACGCCCAGCGCCACGCCGAGCGTGTCCGCCTCGCCCTCGGCCTCCGTGCCGCCGGTGGACCTGAGTTCGCCGGAGAAGACCGCGGAGGGTTGGGCCCGGGTCTACATGACCCGCAATCCGCCGGTCGACAAGGAGCACGAGAGCGTTGTCGAGCGTGCGGCGCCCTGGATGACCGAGGCCCTGGCCCGGAACCTGGCGGGCAACGAAGACAGCCTGTGGAACAACCTGATCTCCAACGGAGGGGTGTCGACCGTCACCACGGTCGACGTGAGCAAGGCCGACGAGAAGCTGGGCATCGACACCCCGCTCAGGGCCTGGCGGGAGGTCACGGTCAAGACGGCCATCGAGGGCTACAAGAAGTACGACAAGACCTATGTCTTCCAGGCGGAGATGACGCGCGACGACGACGAGTGGCGTGTGTCGAGGGTGCTGGGGGTCTGACGTGAATTCGCGCCAGGCCGCCATGATGGCCACGGGGGTGGCGCGTCGAGGGGCAGCCCTGAAGCTCGCTGTTCCCGCGAGTCTCCTCTTCTTCGCCTTCCTTATAGGACTCGGGATCGTCGGCGGTATCTCCGGCAGCTCCCAGGCGTCCGCCGCGTCCTGCGGCGGCGCCGGGCTGCCCGATGCCCAGTACGAGAACGACGACGAGAGTAATGGAGGCGGCACCGACAGCACTGATGGACTCCATGCACAGCAGATCAAGAACGCCAAGATCATCGACTCGGAGGCGATAAAGGCCAAACTCTCCGGCAGGGCAACTCTCATCGCTTTGATGACGGGCCTTCAGGAGTCGACTCTCCTGAACCTGGACCACGGGGATAGGGACAGCGTCGGTGTCTTCCAGCAACGTCCGTCCACGGGCTGGGGCAGCAAGGAACAGATCATGGACGTGCACTATGCGGCCAGGATGTTCTTCCTCGGCGGGGACGGAGGCGACCCGCCGGGTCTCACCGACATAAAGGGCTGGGAGACCAAAGACCTGGGAGCCGCTGCCCAAGCGGTACAGCGCTCGGCAGCCCCCACGCTCTATGCGGGCCAGGAGTCCGAGGCACGTCGGATCGCCAAGGAAGCCGGGATCAACCTCACCCGCGTCGGCAAGGCGAACGCCCAACCGACCGACACCCCGTCAGGCGGTACGTCCGCCCCGTCCGGCGCCCCGAGTGGGGCCCCCACCGAGCGGTGCGAGAACGAGGGGGGCCAGCAGGACACCCCCGCCAAGCCGGGCACCGCATTCCACGACGGTGATGCGAGCTGGCCGGCCGAGGTGAAGAACCCCCGGTCCACCGCTGACGCCGTGGCCTGGGCCCGACGGGAGGCCGAAAGTGGTTCCACTGAGTGGTACCGCAGGTGCCTGGCCTTCGTGGCGATTGCCAACGGTTGGAGCTTTTCTGGTACCAACTACGCGATAGACCACTATTGGGAAATGCCCTCCCGGATGAGGCACAACCGGGATCGCAACCCCCCGGTGGGCGCCCTCATGTACTGGAGCACCGACAGCCGGGCCGGGCACGTCGCGATCTACGTCGGCAACGGAGAGATCGCGTCCAACGACATCCGCGAGCCCGGCCGGATCTCGATCGTCCCGGCCACCGACATTGAGTCGAAATGGGGTGCTACGTACCAGGGTTGGGCACCCCCGTACTTCCCCAAGGGCGGATAAGACGTGGCATGTCAGTGCGTTTTGAGATCATCTAGAGCTGAGCAAAGGAGACGGGTGTGGCTGATCGGCTGATCCTGGTTGACGACCTGGACGAGGAGAGCATCAAGGGCGTTGAGCGGATCGATTTCATGTGGCGGGGGACGGAGTACGAGATCGATCTCAACCCGGAGCACCTGGCGGAGTACGACGAAGTCCTTGCTCCGCTGCTGAAGGTGGCCCGGGTGAAGCAGGGCGCCGGCCGCAAGGGACGGAAGGCGGCGAAGCCTAAGTCCGAGACGGCGGCTGAGACCAAGAAGGTCCGCGACTGGGCCAAGGCGAACGGGCACGAAGTGCCCGACCGCGGCCCGGTTCCGGCGGCGGTCCGCGAGGCGTACGCCCGCGCTCAGGCCGAACCGGAGAGGACCGTACCGCCGCAGGGGCAGCAGGAGACCGCCGCTGGAACCGCGACCCAGCACCCCTATGCCGGTCGCTGACCAGGAGGGGGCTAGCCGGACCTCCGTGTTCTGGCTGCCCCTGACGGAAGAGGCGGAGAAGGACCTGCTCGAACAGGCGGCCTGCTACGTCTGGCTCAACCTCACCACGGGGGAGTTGTCCGTCGCCGCGACCGACGAGTTTGCGGACAGCCCCCCGTGGCTGGTTGCCACGTGCTGGATGCTTCGCTGGCCCATCGCTCCGCTACCAGCGGACCGGGCCAACAAACTGTTGGACGAGATCGCCCCCCACACTCAACGCTTGATCGACGCCACCAGCACCGAACTGCCTGACCGAAAACGGCCGGGGACGGTTCTGTACTACGGCGCCGGGCCCGCGCTCGACGCCATCCAGAGACGCTGTGCCGCCACATGGACCGACCCGGACCGGCTGCACACGGACCAGCAGTAAGGAAAACGTCGATGCCTGTTGTGACTGACCATGACACCGTCCCCCTGACGCCCGTTTACACCATCATCATCAGCGAAAACGACGAGGCCAGCGTCGACGGGCATCCAGTGGACAAGCTCCCGGGGCAGGACGGCCGCGCGGCCGCCCTCGCGAACATCCAGGAGCGGGCGGCCCGGCTCGACCGCCCAGTTCGCGTCAACGCGAAGGAACCGGACGGCAGCACCTGGCCGTTGATTGTCGACTACGACGGCGAAGTGACCCCGCTCGACCACCCTCACCCGACGGCGCCGCCCGCTGCACGGCAAGCACCCGTGCAGCCTCCGGCACCCGTCGCCCCCGTGCACCTGCCCCCGCCCACCGGCGAGCCGGTCATCCCCAGCCCCGCACCAGCCGCTGGCGACGTCGACTGGATGGCGCCCTTGCCCCCCGAGTACCAGGAGATGCTGGACGCGGTGAAGGGAGCTGAGGAGGCGGGCAACCTCGCGGCCGCCGAGGTTGCCGCCCAGGATCTCGAAGACGCACTGGAGGACGCGTTCGGACCCGCACACCCCTACACCGTGAACGTGGTCGCGGTCCGCGCCATCTTCGCGGCACGTCGAGCAGCGTGGGCCACCGGCCTGGAACTGCACATGCGGGCTGCCTGGCTCCGGCACGACCAACAGGCTCCCCGCGAGGAAACGCTGAGGCTGGCCCGCAACGCACACTTCTGCTGGAAGCACCTGGTCGCGCCGTGCCGGAAGCACCCTGGGACGCATGACCCGGCGGAAGCCCAGCGGCGGGTTCAGGACCTCCTTCGCGTGCTCCGGCACGTGGGCGTCGAGCCGATCATCGTCACCACAACCGAGGAGTGGGCGGCGAAGCTGCTGCCCGTCGCTTTCTGACGCACCACCACGAGACGGGGGACACGGGATGGCGACTCGCGTCGGAGCCGGTCAGTCGGCCCAGCATGAGTACGAGCGGCGACGTCGGGCCTGGCGGACTGCCGCAAAGAGGCGGTTCCTCATCGGCTTGCCCGTCGTGCTCGCTCTCGCCGCGGTGTTGGAGTGGTGGATTGGCTGGCAGGGCGTCGGCATCCCGCTGTTCGGCCACATCGCGGCGGCCGCCGTGGTCGTCGCGTGGTGCGGGACGTTCACCACCCCCCAGCACGTACGGGCCTGGCGGTCCGGCGCAGAAGGAGAGCGCCGGACCGCGCGGATGCTCGCCCCGCTGGCCCGCCGAGGCGCGGTCATCCTCCACGACCGCGCACTCGGCAAGGTCGCGAACCTGGACCATCTCGCCATCGGCCACTGGGGCATTGCCTGCATCAACACCAAGAACTGGCAGGCACGCGGGGCGCGAGTCGCCGTCAGCCCCGACGGTGGAACCCTGTGGTATGGCGCCCACGCCCAGAACCGCGAGGTGGCGAAAGCCCGAGGGGAGGCGAGGCAGGCCGCCGCAGCCCTCCGGCGCCCGCTGGACGGGCTGCCGGTCGAGGTGCGGCCGATCATCGCCGTCCACGGGGCTCGGGTCGGCCGTCGCGGCATCGTCGTCTTCGACGGCGTGGTGGTGATCGAGGCCCGGCGCCTTCGCGGCCACCTGCGCAAGCAGCGTCGCGTCCTCTCGCCGGCCGAGGTCGCCCAGGCCGGGCAGGCAGCCGACCAGGCCCTTCCCCCGAAGGAATAGAACGTCGCTTCGCCAGGAAGTCGAACAAAATATGCCAATGGCCCGGGAGGTTACCCGGGCCATTGGCATATGGGTTTCCTGGACGGTTTAATAGGTGTATGCCAGCAACGTTGCGCGTCACCGTCCACATGTCCGAGGATCTTGCGACACGGATCAGCAGTACCGCCCGGTCATATCGGCTGGCTGAAAAAACCTGGCGTCGCCTTTCTCTGCTAAACGCCAGGGATTCCCGAGAGCGCAAGAAGATTCGAGTAGAGGCGGAATTGCGTCGTAAGGCGGAGTGGCCGACAGAGGACCATCTTGTCGAAGCCTGCGTCCGTGGCCGCATGGCGCAGCCGGACCTTGCCCGCGACTGGCGTCCGCTGACAGTGGAGGAGAAGGCCGAGCTGTCATTGCCCGGCATGTGGCCCGGGTCGGAGCGGCCGGGGGAGAACTTCGGGACCCCCTTCGCCTGCACGCTTGACTACGACCTGGTCTGGCAGGCGCGGACGGCCGCATGGCGCATCAGTGAGCCGTGGATCGAGGAGATCCTGAGCCAGGGGCTGGGAAACCTGCGCGGACTCACCGAGGAGCAGCGCGACCGGCGGGCCGCCCTCGGTGCCCATGTGATCACCTTTGGTGCCATCGTCCGGCAAGGGATCGCGGACCACTGGCCCACCAAGGGGGTTTCTCAAACTGAATCGCGAAATGGTTCTGATCAATAACGTTATTTAGATCCTTCATATCCGTCGTTCCTTTTCTCTGGCGCCTTCCTGGCCGATTGTCGATTCTGCTTGCAAAGCGTTTCCGGTACTGCTATCCATGAAATGGCGTCGGTGAAAGTAAGCGAGAAATGGAAGGGCTCTACGGATGTCCGAAGAGGTGGCGGTCGCGGCGCAAAAGGCGCGGCCGAAAGTGGTCAACGGAACGCAGTTGGCGGCCGAACTGGGCATCGAGCCCTGGATGGTCACCCGTGCACAGGAGTTGGGGCTCATCCCGCCCCGCGACAAGTCCAAGGGGTGGTCACGCGAGGCAGCCGACGCCCTCGCGCCGCGGGTCGAGGAGATCCGCGAGGGCATCGCGGACCGCGAGGGGTACGGCGCCCGGCGTACGGCCGAGCTGCTGGCCGAGCTGACCGGCCTCGCGGTCGAGTCCGCCGACGTGGTGCCCCTGGCCGAGAAGACCAGGTTGCGCGTCGTGGACAAGTACAAGGGCTGGGACCTCTACTCGGTACGCGACGCGCGGGCCCTCGCAGTATCCGAGGACGCCAAGGCGCTGATGTCTGAGCTGATCACCGCACGGCAGGAGGCGAAGGCCCGCAGCGAGGCCGAGTGGACCGCGTGGGTCGAGGTGAGCCTGCCGCCCGACGAGGCAGCCGGCCGTCTGGGGTGGAAGGTGGCCGAGCTGAAGCAGGTCGCCCAGGACGGGCGGATCAGTGCGGGGAGGGGCGGACGGTTCGGCGTCGAGGACCTGGACGTGCTCGCCGCGGACGAGGAGCTGTGCGAAAAGGTGACGGGGGACCGGCTGATCCGGGCCGACGAGGCGGCCGGACTGCTGGAGATCCGGTACCCCACCGACTGGCAGCATGTGGTGGCCGCAGGCTGGATCACCCCGGCTTCCCACGTAGAGGCCCGGGTCGGCAAGCGCCGGTGGATCGAGGTACCGCTGTTCCGGACCCGCGACGTCGAGGGCCTGCGGGATCTTCCGGGTGTGCCGTGGGAGGAGGTCCGCGCGGTACGAGCCGGAGAGCCGAGTCCGCTCCGCGAGTACAGCCGGGTGACGACCCGTGCCGAGGCGATCCACGCCTTCGCCGCCGCCGTCGCCGACCGGCACCAGGTCGAGGTGTGGGCCTTCCACGACGACCGCACCGGCGCGTGGGCACTGGACTGGGCCCGCGACGATCAGGACGGTCCGACGCGCGAGCAGGTCGCCGCCGAGCTCCGCGCCGACCAGCAGGCCGCCCGCTACAGCGCGGACATCACGGTCGGCGGCACCCGGTGGGGCCAGCGCGCACGTCACGCACGCGAGATCCTGGCGGCGGACACGGCGGTGCTGCTGTGCACCAGGTCCTCCGGGCAGCCGACCAGCGACACCGAGACGACCGAGATCATCGAGATCGCCGTCGTGGATGCCTCCACCGGCAAGGTGCTGCTGGACCGGCGGGTGAAGCCGTCCGCCCCGCTGGGGGAGCGGCACGCCGGAGGGCTCTCCGACGAGGACCTGGCGGACGCCTCCCCGTGGGAGCGCGTACTGGTCCGGGTGCGGGACGCGACCCGTGGACGCCTGATCGTCCCAGGCCGGCCGGGAGAGGACCAGAAGCTGATCGCGGCCGACACCACGCGGGCGGGCAAGCGCCCGATGCACCTCGCCGCCGACGAATCCTGGGCTTTGCGGGAGGGGGACGACCCGGTCACCCCGGTCAGGGGACTACCTGCGGTGAAGGGGTGCGAGTACGTACGCGAGGAGCTGTTGCGGCGGTCCCGCGCCCGCGGCCGCGCTCACCTCCCAGAGGCCGCTGTCCGCCGGGAGGTGACCCGCTGATGGCCGAGATCCGGATCATGGGCGCGAGCGTCGAGGAACAGGAGCAGGTCACGGACCTGATCAGGAAGGCCCTCGCGGCGTACCCAGTACCGGTCGCCGTAGACGAACCGCGCCGTCTGCAGAACCGGCGGTCCGAACCCGGCACCCCCGCGTACCGGATCGTCTTCACCGTCATCCCAGCTCCCGCCCCGGCGCCGGCCGCCGAGGAGCACACCGTGCACGTCGAGCGGGAGGAGCCCGCCCGCCGAGGAGAACGCCGCGGCGGACGCCCGATGAGCGGGCGCCGGGACCGTCCCGCCCTTCCTCCGGGCACCGGCCGGTAACCGCCGGGACTGTCCGTCGTATCCCGTACGGGCCCTTGCCGCCGCTACTCTGGGGGCGAGGGCCCGGTGACCGTTCCGGAGCCCCGTGCCACGGGAAGGCGGTGACCATGCGCGAGGCGATGAATCCTGGCGAGGGGGAGTGGACCCCGGACGCCATCGCTCACGCCCTGACGCCGGGCCAGCGGATGGAGTTCATGCGTCAGCTGAACCTCACCCCGTTCAGCGAGCTGGAAGCCCTCGGTGCCCGGTGGCAGAAGCTCATCGAGGACCTGCGGGCCGGAGCCGCGAAGGCCCCCGAGGTCCTGGACTACCAGCGTCAGCACGGCGGCGCTCTGCCGCCGGAGTACACGGACGTCACCGAGCTGATCAGCGAGCGGCGGGTCGCGTGAACTACCGGCTCTACATGGACCCCACGCAACACGAGGTCTACCGGAGCCTGCCCGAGCGGGCCCGCGACCGCTTGGCCCGCTTTCTGCTCGACTCACTCACCGACCCCATCACCGCGACCGAGCCCTACGGCGACGTCGATGACGGCGTGGTGCGACTGTGGGCCGCCGGGGACCTGGCGGTGGTGCTGATGGTCGGTGCCGAGACCAAGACCGTCACAGTGCTCAGCATCGCGTACGCCGGCCTGGACTGACGACGAACGACGAGGGGGCTTCTCCTCCTACCCCCGCGGGGGTAGGAGGAGAAGCCCCCTCGGTGTCTTCAACACCCTTCCGCGGGCGGACCCGATCAGCGACCGTTCCGAAGACACCGCTCGGCGCCGAGCGTGAAAGTCGATGCGGAATTACCTTCACCGGGATCAACGAGGCGCGACCTCAGAAGGTCACGAGGGCCAGCAGAAAGCTCAGCGCCGACCACGGGGGGAGTCGGCGCTGAGCTGCCAACCACTGTGCCACGGACAGACGTCCGGCAACCGGCAAAGCGCACATCTTGCATCGCCTTCGACCCCGGCCACAGAACGGAACCCCCGAGGACCCGCAGCCGAGGACCGACGAGCGGAGGTACCCAGCCGTGAGGCCCCCAAGGGCCGTGCGGCGGCACCTCCCACCCGCATCGGCCACGCTTCCCTGTGTTGTGACGTCACGGCGACCAGCCGCCCGAGACGCAGAGCCGATGATGCTCACTGGCGGGCAGCAGACGACGACGGCGCCGCACGCGCAGCGAGCTCGACCCACGACTCACTAAGCGTGGGGCTCGCCGTCCCCGAGAGACCCAGGCGGCTCCGGGCTCCACTCGGGCAGCCGCGCCTCAGCGCCGGTCTGAGAGCCGAGGAACGCCGTCGCTGCGAGGAAACTGGCACCTGTGCCGTCCCGGTCCTCACAGCTCTCCGTCAAGCGTGCGCGGACGGACACGGTGGCCGCGATCAGGTCGTACGCTGCTACCTCGGACACCCTGATCTCTTCCACAGAGACACCGCGCTCTGCGGCCAGAACTTCGAGGATCGCCCGGCGGTGGGTCCAGGCGGCCCGCGCCACCTGGTGTTCCGGGCTCTCCTCCCCACTCAGTCGCGTTCGGCTGAGTAACACCCGGATCTGCAAGATGTCCTCTCGAATCCGCTGGGCCAACGCGCCGGGGGAGTCGAGCAGTTCGGCACGTTCCTCCACAGGATCAGCTTCCTACCGGTCGATCGAATGACGCCATTTCCTGCATCCTCGCCAGGAGGAAGCGGCAGTCCTCCACGGCGGTGTGCGGGCCTCCGAGCCTCTGCGAGCGGTAGCGCCCCCGCTTGACCGACCACAGGCCCTTCCAGACGGCGTACGGCTCCATCGCGTCGTGCCACCGGCACTCGCCCAGCCATCGGGCGGCTACCTCTGCCGAACTGTGCCGTTCCAGCTCCCGTTCCAAACACCCTTTGTCGAAGGGCAAGTTGTAGGCCACACACGTCCGTCCGTGCAGTGCCTCACTGAGGGCGGGCAGCAGCTCTCCGAAGGTAGGTGCGTCGGCCACTCTCTCCGGGGTGATCTTGTGGACGGCGATGGCGCCCGGCTCGATCTCGGCCTGCGGGTTTACGTACGAGTCGAAGAGTACGGTGCCGCTCTTGTCGGTGGCCGCGATCTGAACCGCCCACGCCCCGTTCAGGCCGGTGGTCTCGATATCGACCGCAGCCAGTGAGTCGTCCGCCAGGAGCCGCCGGGCCCAGTCCGCGACCTGCGCCCGCTCTCGCGGCCACGATCGCGGTCTGCGCAGGGCCCGCACCGCGTCGTCCAGGGCGCCGTGCCGCTCACCGCTCCCTCCGAGCCGCCACCCGGCGGTCCCGAGGACCTGGTCCGAGTAGAGCATCCCGAGGAACGCGTCCCCGTCGTACACCGCGAAGTCATGGCGGTCGGTGTCGGCCGGCCGCACGAACTGGGCGGCCCTGCCGTCGATCTCCTGGGTGAATAAATCGTCCAGCAGCGCGGGGTCGGCGGTCATTCGTCGCCCTCCCCGTCGCGGACCGGAAGACCCTGTTCGTTCACGATGAGCTTCTGCCCGGGGATCGGTTCGTCCTCGGCCACGGGGCTGCTGACGTGGTCACGGCCGTGGCCGTCCGCCGCAGGCGAGGACGGCTTGCTCCCCTTGCTGCCGCCGGCGGGGGACTTCACCTGTCGCTCCAGGCGACGGAGCTGGGTCTCCAGAGCCTTGCGGGCCTTCTCCGCCCGCTCGGCCGCTGCTGCCTGGTCCGCGCCGAACTTCTGACTGGCCTGGAGTTGTTCGAGCAGGCGGTCCCGGTCGTCGTTGTGCTGCTTGACTAGCTCGCCGCGTTCCTTGGTGTGCTGCTCGATCAGGCTGTTGCGATCGTTCAGGTGCTCTTGGATCAGGTCCTTCCGTTCCTGCTTGGCCTCGGCGACCCGTGCATTCGCGGCTTCCGCCTCCGCCTTGTGCTGGGCGGTCTCCGTCTGGAGCTCTTGGACGCGTTCCCTGGTGGTCCGCTCGATGGTCTCGACGTCCCTCCGGGCGGCGGCGACCTTGTCCTCCGCGTCCTTCCGGGCGGCGGCGATCTTTTCGGTGGCGTCGTTCTCGAACTGGACCCGGTGTTCTTCGATCCGTTCGTCGGCCGCCGTCCTGGCCGCTTCGATCTGGCCGTTCGCCTCGGTCGTGATCCGCTCGATCTCCGCGCGAGTGCTTTCCTGCACCTCTTTGACGCGTTGGTCCGCCGCGGCGACGGCCTCAGCGGATGCCCGCTCGGCAGCCTGCTGGTGCCGTACGGACAGGGCGGCCAGGACGAGCATCGCGACGGCGGCCGCCGCCGCCTCTTCCTTCTGAGTCTCGGCCTGCCCTCGGAGTTCGTCGGCCTCAGTCGCCGCCTCCTGGGCCTCTTCGAGGAGGCCCTGAAGACGCTCTTGCTCCGACTCGGCAGCAAGACGTAGTTCGTGCTCGGTGCCGTACTTCGACTCCGCCTCAGCGATGCGGAGCTGGGCGGCTGCCTGCGCATTGGCGACCTGCACACTCGCCAGTTCCGGATCGCCCGCAGCTTCGACCGCCGCGCGGTGCTGGGGGAGCACTTCGAGGAGCTGAGTCATCAGGGACCGGAGACTGGTCTCCGTGACCTGAGCCTCAGCCACCGCGGAACTGTGGGGCAGCGCGGACAGGTCGTCGGGCACGACATGCCCCGCGGGCTTGCCCCGTTCGTCCTTGCCGTTGGCCTCCCGCCACCGCAGCGCCCTCAGAGACGTGTGGTCCGGATCGTCGCAGTATTTCGCCCGCGCCCCCGACTTGCCGGGTTCCTTCGCCTTCACCGGGCGGCTACAGCCGGCCGGGAACGCGCAGAGGCGAACGTCGCTGGTGGCCTCGCTGGCCTGGTCGGTCATTGCTGCTTCTTCCTAGGCGGTCTTGCGTGCGGGCAGGGCGATGACGGCGGCTTCCTTAGCGGATTCGAGCGCCACAGTGAAGGCATCGGCGACGGCGGCGGCCTTTCCGGTCATACCCTCGATCTCGGCGACGGCGAGGTCATCGCGCGCGGTGCGGGCGAGGAAGTCGAGGACGTCGTCGCTGCCATCGGTCAGGGCCTGAATCTGCTGCAGTTCGCGGTACCGGTCATCCGCTTTCGCCACCTGGGCGGCGTACGACTCCAGGGCGCTGACCCGCCGGGCGATCCCGTCGAGGCTCGCCTGCATGGCCCGGCGCCGGGTATCGAGCAGCGCGGTGACCTTGCCCCCTTCGGGGTTGGCAGGCTCAGCCTTCACCAGCCGGGTGTACTCCCGCAGGTCCTCGGCGATCTCCCACTCCTGACGGGGGAGGGACACCTCGTTGTGTTGCCGGTCGATGAGGTCGAAGCGGTGCACCGCCGATGTGCGCACAGCCTCCTTCGCCTGCTGGGCACGGGCGAGGAGGGCGCGGGCGTCATCGCTGAGTTCCGCGGGCCGGATGCAGCGACCCCGGAGTTCGGCCAGCCGCCGCGCCGACTTGTTGCGCACGGCCGCGTCCGTCGCGAACGAGAACGCCGCCACCCCGAGAGCCACGGCACCGATTGGCCAGGCGTAGACGAGTGCCGAGTGGAGCGTATCGAAGATGCCCTGCATCGACCGGTCGACGAGGTCCGTCATGGTGGCCCGGTCATCGTGCGGGCTCGGTGTGTACCACTCGGTTCCCCCGGTCACCCAGGCCCCGCCCGCGAGGGCCGCGACGCCGGCACCGGGACGGAGAAGACGCGGAGCCGTGGCCCACCAGACGCTCATCTCGCCCTCGCTGTACGAGCGGGGATGCCGTTCGGCTTGCTCCAGGAGGTCCCGTTCCTTCTTCGTCAGATCAGGGTCCATCACCGTGGCGGCGGCCAGGCTCGGTGACGGCGGTTCCTTCTTCACCCTCGGATTCCTCCCCCTGCGGGTCGGCCGTGCCCAGGGGCCTCACGGTCTCATGTCGCACCGACAGAGAACCGGCTCCCGAGGGAGCAGCCGTACCGCTCCGACTCCGGAGTGTAGTCCATTCCATTTCAAGATCGCAATGCAACGCAATGAAATGTAATGCAATGCAACGCAATGAAATTGAATCGACACAGGGTCTGATCAGGAACGATTCGACACGCGACGATCTGAGAACAGCATTACGTTTCAAGGTAGGGGTCTATACATGTAAAACTCGATCCCAGGAGAACAGCACAGAGCGACGAACGCCACCGCCGCTTGCTGCTGCTGTCTTTCCAGTCAGGGCACTGCCGTGAGCCCGGACCGGAAGGCTGCGCGGGGAGGGGACGAGCGGAGAATCGCTCTCACAGAACCGTTAGGCGTCCGAAGTACCCGTTAGGGCGGCGTCGTCTGCCCTCGCCGGCCGCCTGATTTCCGATACCGTCTCCTTAGCGGAAATCAGAAACAGCGCGCTTGCAGACGCCTACAACAGGCGCTGACAACTACCGGAGGGGGCGGCGATGCCGGAGCGAGACGAGACCGAGGAGCCCGGCCGGTCGGCCGAGGACGTCCAGCGGCTGCTTCAGGCCGAAGCCGACCGCCGCGGCGTCAGCGGCCCGGAACTGCTCGACCAGCTCGCCCGCGAAGGTCGGGCCACCGGCCTGGTCGACACCGACCCGCAGGGCGACCTCACCGGGTGGACCACCACGGTGGTCGATCGACGCGGCATCGCCCGGGGAGGCGAGGAGAAGACGGTGTCCGTTCAGCCCCTGGTGTCGCCCGAGCTGTTCGGCGGCGGACCGGTGACGATCCTGGACGGCGCCGAGGGGGCCGCCATCCTGGGCCCGCTGAACAGCGGGAAGACCAGCACCGTCGACCAGACGCGGGCCCAACTGGACGCCGCCGGCCTCGCGTACGAGGAGCGGGCCGTCACGGACGACTTCGGCGTCCAGCGGGTCGAGTTCACCGTCGAGCAGCCGGAGAACGGCGAGTGACCGGCGACCGGATGCCGTACGGCCGGTGGTGCATGGAGGCCGATGCGGCGGACGCCCAGCGCGGGGACCTGGTCCCGCTCGCCGAGCTGCCCGGCCTGGCGTCCGGCAGGGCGTCCCTGAGCCGGGCGCTGGAGCTTCTGCAGGAGGCCCCCAGCCGGCCCGCCGCGCTGGACGAGGCCCGCGAGGCGATCCGGACCGCCCTGGAGCAGGTGCCCCAGACCGGCCGTGACCAGCACTGTCACGAGTACCGGTGGCGGTCGGGGGATGCTCCGGTGTGCTCGGTGAAAACCTGCGGGCGGTGTGCTCCGATTCGGGCCGCCCGCGACCGGCAGGGCGCGCGGTGACCGCCCCGTACACCCGGGCGGAGGCCGGGCGGGACCGGCTGGACGAGCAGATCGCCACAGCCGCCGGGAATGTGCAGCGTCTCGCCGAGGAGGTTGCCGTCGAGGCCGCGGAACTGGGGCGACTGGCCGCAGCCGGGGCGCCGTTGAGCGCGCAGGCCCGGAAGCTGACGGCATGTCTCGAAGGCGTCGCCCGGGGTGCCGCACGGCACGACGCGCTGACCGACGCACTGAAGGCGGTGTACGGCAGACCGGCCGTACCAGCGGATGCTCCCACCGCAGTTCTCCCCCTCCCCTCCCCGCCGGACGAGCCCTTCCGGGGAGACCGCCTGATCCGGCTGACCGCCGCGGAAGTGCAGGAAAAGATGCGCACCCTGAACAACGACACCCAGGGCACGGAGGGCACGGGCCGGTGAGCCAGACCTACGAGCAGGCCCGCACCCAGGGGTGGGGGCCCGAGGCCGAAGCGATCAAGACCCGCGTCCACACCGCCCTGCGGAGCGGACGCGGCATCGCCGTCTTCCCCCTGGTGGAACTGCTGCTGGACGGCGAGGAGTTCGACCTGACCGGGCTGCCGGACGAGCGACGTCGGCTGGAGATCGCATTCGCCTACCGCGCCGGCCGGATGGAGGTCGAGATCTTCCCCGCCACGCTGCCGTCCGACCCGGGCGAAGCCGTGCTGGTCTACCGAGCCCAGCCGCTCGACGGCACCCCGGACCCCGTCGCCACGCTGCTGGACGCGCTGAAGGCGATGACCCGGGCGTCCGGCACGGGCGCCGAAGCCGTCCACCAGGCCGCCCAGGACGCGGCGGCCGCCGTACGCGCCATGCTCCCGCCGACCCGCACCAAGCGGAAGTAAGCCCCGGAGGCCCCTGCCGTGACCAGCACTGACATCGTCCTCCCGCCGTCTCGCCCCATCGCGCGGCAGATGGAGACGGTGACCACCAGGACCGGAATGCGCCTGTCGGCGTCCGCTGCCAAGTGGTTCGAGGAGAGCGTCCCGCGGTCGAGCCGGGACGCGCGGGCCTGGCGCTGGCAGGAGTACGCGCAGTGGTGCAGCGACGTCGACTGGCACACCGCCGAGCGCGGCGCCGTGGCGTCGTTCATCGCCGCCCTGGCCGACCGGGGGCACCCGGTCAAGACGCTGCAAGCGATGTCGGGCACCCTGCGCGGGATGCGTGCGCTGGACGGATCGCCGCTGGACGCCGAGGAGTTGAAGGCGATCGAGGGCGTCATCCGGGGACGCGCCAAGCATGAGGCGAAGGGGATCGGGGGTGTCCGTCCCGGCCCGCTGAAGGCAGACGGCGTGACCCCGGAAGACCTGCGGCGCATGGTCGCCACCCTGAACGTGAGCACCCCGCGCGGGGCGCGGGACGCGGTCACGCTGGTGCTCGACTGGTGGATGGCCGGGCGGTGCAGCGAGCCGGCCGCCCTCAACATCCACGACATCCGCATCCTCACCGTGGAGCTGACGGACGAGGAGACCGGGGAGATCCACGAGGTTCCCGCGCTGGAGGTCGAGGTCAGGGAGTCCAAGGCGGACCAGGACGCCGAGGGCGAGACCGTCCGCATCCTGGCGCCCCTGGACGCACCGGAGTTGTGCCCGGTCACCGCCGTGCGCCGGTGGTTCGACGTCCTCGCCGACGCCGGGCAGCTCACGGACGGTCCCCTCCTCCGCCGGATCGACCGGCACGGGAAGATCGGCGCGGACGCCGCCGGCCGCCGCAACGACGACGCCGACCGCCAGGGCGGCATCACCGCCCGGACCGTGCGGACCATCATCAAGACGGCCGCCCGCGCGGCCGGGCTCATCAAGGACGAGGACGAACGGGCGGTCGCCGAGGTCTGGGAAGACCGCGCGGAGGCGGTCGCCGCCGCGGCGGCGACCGACAGCGAGGCCGAGGCCAGCAGCATCCTCTCCGGCTGGCGGCTCCGCCTCCGCCGTGCTCTGCAGCAGGGCCGCCGCATCACCGGGCACAGCATGAGGCGCGGGTTCATCCAGGCCGCCCTGCGCAGCAAGAAGCCACCGCACCAGGTCGCCATCCACTCCCGTCACGCACCCAAGAGCCGGGCGTTCTGGGAGTACGTCGACAGCGTCCCGGACTGGGAGCAGAGCGCGACCATGTCTCTGCGTCTCGCGGCTTAGGACGTCATCACGAACGGCTTGTTGCACCCGCCGCAGATGACTGGCGGCCCCTCCCAGGTGCCCGCCGCCGCCCGCAGAGTGCGCACGGGACGGCACTGGCAGCTCGCCGGCCGGTAGTTGGTGTTCCGGCGTTGCCCGCCGGTGGCGGTGGCGCCCGAGGGCGGGATCGTCCGCTCCGCCCGGATCGCCGCCTCCAGTGCGGCGATCTGCTCGCGGTAGCGCTGCCGTGCGATGTCCGTGATCGAGGTGACGGAGTAGCCGTTGCGCTCCGAGCGCTCCACGGCGAGCCCCAGCACCTGGGCCGAGTCCCGGAAGAACTTGTTGTGGTACTGCGCGGCGTTGCAGTCCTTCTCCCCGCGGGTGGAGCACCGCCCGTGCGCTGCTTCGTGCAGCAGGCTGCCCATCACGTCGGCGGCGCCGCGGGCCAGGCCCTCAGCGGCGATCCATACCTCCGGGACCTTGTCGCCGCCGGTAAGACTCCACTGCTGGGCCCAGAAGTGCGCCCAGAGAGGCTTCCGGTGCCGGGTCCCCATCGTCACCACGGCGTCCGGCACGTCGGGATGGTGGCGGCGGATCTCCTCCCAACCCACGGCGAGGGCCCCGGTGATGGCGGCTCCGACGCTGCTGAGCGTCGCGTTCTCGGCGGGGCCCTCGGACTCCGCTGCTGACGTGGTGATGATCGCTTCTCCCATTCTCGCGTCTTAAGACGCGAGAATATCGGACCCGGGCGCCGATTTCACCAGCCATAGGTCGACTCGCACAGCCGCGAGAGCGAGGGGTCGACGGCCCCCTTCGACATGGCGCACACCGTGCCCATGTCGTACGAACGGGCAGGGCGGGGACGAACCGGAGGCCGCTTCGGCACCGCACGCGGCCGTGGGGTCACGTGCTCGACCCGGGGGCGCGGGCGCGGAGCCGCGCGACGTTCGGCTGGGGCCGGTGCGGCGCGGGCTGGAGAGGCCGGGGACCGTGGCGGCGCCTTCCGTGTCTCCTTCGCCGGCCGGGGGGAGGACGTCGCGGAACCTGCCGAGTCCTCGGAGGTGTCCACGAGCACTTCGAGAGCGGGTGGAGGTGAGGGCAGCGGCGTCTCCGGGAAGATCATCGGCCGGGCATTCGCCGGGGGCCGTGTGCCGTCCGGGTGCGGAGCCTGCCCGGCGACGCTGACGCACCCCGTGCACCCCACAGCGAGCAGGACGAGGGCGGACAGGAGACGGAGCACCACCCCACCGTGCCCGAGCCGGGAGAGGGCCCGCCCCCGACACGCGGAAGGACCACCGGTACGTGTGACCATCCACCGGCAGGTGCTGACAGAGGGGCGCCTGTCCCTGGCCGTCAGGCCCACTCGGTGCTGGTCGAGCAGATGGCAGGCAGGGCCGCTCCCGCCACCAGGTGGTGGACGACCCCGAGCGCGATGAGCCCGCAGGCGTGCAGCGCTTCCTCGCGCTCCATCGTGTAGACGCCGAGCCCGCGGACGTCGAGCGCGGCCACGATCCGTTGTGCCTGCCGCCACCGCGCCCGCCGGACACCGAGCGGGGCGGCCTTGAGCACGGCCCGGCGGCGCAGCCGGTGTATGAGCAGCTTCTCGGTACGCTGCCACCGGCTCATGTACCGGTCGAGCTGCACACCGATGCGGCCGCTCTGCTCTGCGGTCCGCCACTCGGCGCAGGCCGTCAGGTACGCCAGGGCCACGGTCACGACGGCCGCGTCCTGGCCCCGGCGCTGCAGGAGAGCGCCCACCGCGTCCCAGTCGGGAGCGCTGGCACCCAACGCGGCGACCCCTGCCCCGGCGCGGTCCCTCGCCCCGTCCTCTGGAGGCCGGGTCACAGCGACTCCTGCGGCCAGTCGGCTTGTTTCAGCGGCCGGTCAGCGTACGGGTAGAGCGGACGTTGCCGCGCGAGTTCCGGCGCCCGGTCGAGGCGGTCGATCACGCTCGGCTCGCGGTAGTGCCACCGGGCCCAGTCGAGGGCCGCCCGCTTCGTCTGCTCGCGCCGCAGGAGGCCGAGGTCGGGGTGCCACACCACCCAGTCCAGATGACCGCCGCGGCGAGAGCGCCACAGCACGAACAGCACGAGCGCGACCACAGCACTCAGCCCGGCCCACGGCAGGGCGAGCAGTGCGGCCGCATCGCGGAGGTCGGAGGGCTGGGCCCACAGAAGCAGCAGGCTCAGGACGGGAGACACCGCCCAGGCGACCCAGTACGCGTAAGCACCGCGCATGACCCGGCGGTACACCATCACGGCGCCGATCAGTGCACCAGCCGCGACGAGTACCGGCCACCGGTGTCCCGAGCCGGCCGCGAGGACGACGCACACCGCGGCGGTGCCGGTCAGTCCGGCCGCCGTCGTACGGTCCTGCCGATCGCGGGTAGCGGCGGGTTCTGGCATGGTCGCAGGTCCTGGTCAGACGAAAGTGTGACGGCCGCCGCTGAAGTGCCGAACCATGGGGTCGAAGACCTGATGGCGGACCGCGTGCTCGGCCGCCTCGTACTCTACGGGGTGGTCGAGGTCCGGAGAATCGTCCGGTCCCAGCCCCAGGTTCGCCGCCCACTCCACGCAGTTGTGGCAGCCGTCCACCCGGGGCGGATTCAACCGGTGCACAACCAGTTGGTGCGTCGTCCACGCGATCTCGGCGTCATACACCTCCCGGGCCGCTTCCCCGGAGTTCACGGCGGCGCCATAGGCGGTGACCCACGTCTTCATGAGGTCGCGGCCGTCGAGGCAGCACGGTGTGGGCAGGCCGGGGACGGCGAGCGGGGAGGGCGCGAGGGCGTTGTCCGGCATACGGCAGACCGTACCGGGCGGACGCCCGCGCCGAACAGGGAACGGTTCTTCCGGACGGCTGGCTGGTTTCCAGCAGTCGTGCACCAGTGCGCTGCTGCCGTCGAACCCATGTGACCAGTAGCGTTTCTCCGGGGTCGCGGCAGCGGCACACGGGAGCCGGGAGAAGCGGAGAACACGGTGGACGACGTCGAGGGCCTGCGGATCGAGGTCTACCGCACGCTTCAGTTGGCGGGCCTTCCCCTGAGCGATCTCCCCTCGGCCCCGGCCACCCCTCCCGCCGGCGGCGGCGTGGACGTGGTGGAGTCCCGCGAGTTGGAGGCCGTCATTGTGGGGTGGGCGTGCAGCGCTGAGTTGCTGAAACAGGCCGCCGACGCCATCGACCGCGAGGAGGACGAGCACCCCGACGTGCAACTCCAGGACGAAACCGAAGCGGCGATGGCCGCCGCGATCGGCCGGGTGCTGCGGCGGCGGGGCTACGTCACGAGCGACCGGACCGACGTGCCCGGCAGCCACCAGCTCATCGTTCGAAGAGGTGACGACGCGGTCAGCTGATCCTTGCCCGGCGGAACGATCGAGGTTTCCCGGGACATGTTCCGGCCGGTACTCGACGTACTCGCCACCAGCGACCGACACTGAAACTCAGGTCGCGCCGCACACCGCAGCCCGGATGCGGTACGAGTTCCGGAATCGGCTCGACACTTCCGTCGGCCGCCCGGCCACGCTCACGGTCCGCGCGGAACTTCTGCCGTCGGCATCACGAGGCGCCCCCGGCCTCACCGGGAAACTCCGTGAACTGGTCGCGGAGGCCGCCCAGCCGAGGTGAGCCCGAAGAACAGCGTCCCGCCCCTCCGGCCTCCGTCGAAGAGGGGCCGCCACACGTCCGGCGAGCGATCCACCGACGTGGCCCCCGGGCAACGCAGAGCGCTGCCGCAGGAGCTGGCACCCCGTCTAACGCTCACGCAGAGCGAGGGTGACGAACCGTCACCCTCGCGAAGGACGGACACCCAGGCGTCGTTGACGCGCCGGCACCACAGTGGCAAGCCGACATGAACAGGTCGAAGGCCGGACATTCCGCGCTGAGCAGGGCGGGACGGACGTGAAAAAAGTGCTCCGACACGCGTGATTCGTGATGCACGGAAGGGGTCGGAGATGGCAAGATACGGATCATGGCCGGGACTGGGAACAAGCGGATGCTCACGAATCGTGAGAGCGCCTATGACCCTGCCTCCGGCGAGAACTGGCGGATCACCGTCAACCTGCCGCCCGTGGTGGCAGAGGCTCTGATCCCGAAGCTGCGGGAGATTCACCCCCGCCTGGCTGCCGCCGGTCTCATCGGCGCCGTCGTGGAGCACCTGGTGCTGCGTGGCGACGTGCCGCTGGACTGGAAGCGCACAGCCGAGATGGTGAAGAAGGAGATCGAGGGGATCGAGGGTGCACAGCGCCCGTCCAACCCGGCTCAGGACGCACCCCTCCCTCGGGGTAGTCGCCATGGGGGCATATCGACGTAACTGATACACGCCCCGGGGACTCACCCGCGGGGCCTACGAAAACTGAATCCCAAGGCACTGTCAGCGATCGGTTTGGTCGCCAGTGAGCTGATCAGGGCCTTTTCCATCGACGTCGGCGACATCGCCCGATGCGGGCTTTGTGCTGCCTCATGTCGTTCAGTTCTGGAGACCATCATAGCCACAGGTCCCCGGGCCGGCACCTCCTTGCCCGAAAGCGGTGTGTCACGCGCGCCGTTCACGGGAGTACCCACCGCCGAGCCCCGTACGCACAGGGCAGCGGCCACCGAGCCGCTTTTCCCCCTTCCCAGCACTTCGTCCCTGCCCCGGCAGCAGACGGAAGACAACACCGAGAGCGCAGCCGAGCGAGCCCGCGTGGCCGCCATGCTGCTGGACGATCTCCTATTCGCCGCCCCCGTCTTCTGCATCGACAGCGGAAACTCGAAGGTGGCAACCGGCCGACCGCTGAAGTTCCTCAGCGAGGCCGCCGAGTTCGTCCGCACCGGCCGCGCAGCCTCCTACGTCGCCACCCTTCGGGAAAGCGCGGTCGCCGTCGATGTCGACGGCGACGACGACGACTGGAGCACCAGCGCGCTCGAACACCTCACCACCCGCGCCAGGGAACTGGACGGCTGGTTCGTCACCCGCCGTTCGGGCGGCGGCGCCGGCCGCTGGCACCTGATCGCGTGTTTCCGCACCCAGGCCGCCCGCGCCGAGTTCAAGACCACGGTGGAAACCGTCCGCGCGCACTGGGGCGCCACGGCCCGCCAGATCGACTGGCGCCGTACCCTCCGCCCGCTCTCCGCACCGCACCGCAAGAGCGGCCGCGTCGACCTTCCCGAGTTCGTTGAGGGAGCCGCCAACACACTGCCGTCCTGGGCCATGAACATGCCCCAGTACACCCGGCCGGTCACAACTCTGCGAAAGGAAGTTCCGGCAACTCCCTGGCAGCGTCGTATCTCCACGATTCCGGAGGGGGAGTTCTGGGAGCGCCTTCGTAAGCCCGGTCCCGATTACTGGATGGACCGCTCCCTCAGCGAACTACTCTCTACCGCCCGCCTCATCATCGCGGGGTTCGACGCCGACGCCGCATGGCAGGTAGTCAGCGACCCGGCACACCTCGGTTTCCACCGCGCCCGCAATCGCGGCCACCGCTGGTGGGTGAACCACTGCTGGAACGCCGCCGTCGAGTACGTGGACGACCACAGGAACAGCCGCACAGGTAAGTCCGCGTCCGAGCGCTGGAAGAAGGTCACAGGCCCGCTTCTGGCAGGCGTACGGGAACTCCACTGGCCGAACTGGACCACCGCCACCCGGCACAGCAGGGAACACATCCTCGCGGCCATCGGGGACCGCATGGCGCGTCAGGGGCTGGCCTGCCGGCCGCTGCCCGAACGCGACCTGGAGAACGACACGGGGAAGTCCCGGAACACGATCAGGGACGCCCTGGACGCGTTCGTGGAGGACGGAGTCCTCATCCGGACCCGGACGTACGACCAGAGCATGGGCCCCAAGGCGTCGCACGAGTTCAGCCTGAACCTGCTCACCCTGGACTTCCGTGCTGAAACTTCTGAACCACCTTGTAGTCACTCCCCCGCCCCCCGCAGCCGCTCCTGGTTCAGCCTCGCTACGACCCTGGCCCTCCACCCCGGCCCGCTCACCGTCGCGCAGCTCTACACCCTCAGCGGCTACACCCCCACCCCCCGACCGACCCGGGCACAGCTGATGAACGTGGAGACCGGCCTCCAGGTGCTGAGGAAGCTCCGCATCGCCCAGGCCGGACGGAAGGGATGGGAGCTCACGGGTCAGGCCGTCCGAGAACTGAGGTCCATGACCCAGCGGAAGGCAGCAACGGCAGCACGGATCGAGCGCGAGCGGAGTGCCTTCGCGAGGGCCTGGGAGGCCACCAGGGAGAAGCTGCAGCGCCGTTGGCAGGAGCAGAAGGAGAAGGCCCTCCAGAGGCGTGCAGCGGCCGACCAGAGCCGTCGCGAGCAGTGGTGGGCGAGTTTGGCCGCGGAGGAGAGGAAGAGCCGTCGAGACGAGTGGAAGGCCCGTTTCCGTGAGCTGACGCCGGCCCAGCAGAAGGCCAGGGTCACCGAGTTGCGTGAGCGCCGGTACATGGCGAAGTGGGGAGCGGCCGCCTAGGTGAGTATCACGGGGTAGCCGCCCGCCAGTTCGGCAGCGTGAACCCTGCTAGCAAACTCGGAGTTTGCCGCAGGGTGTAAAACCATGTGTAAAACAGGGTGTGACAAAGGGTGCTCCCCCCACCCCCTCTGACCTGCCCTTTTCCACGTGCTGCATCCTGACCACCCACTCCCATCGTCCCTCAGGAAGTGGGTGGTCAGGATGCAGCACGTGGGTTCAGATCAGAGGGGGTGGGGGGAGCACAGGTTGAGTGTGGTGGAGGTAGAAGAGGAACTGAGAAGAGGAGAGTGAGAGTGAGTGAGAGAGAGTGAAAGACAAAGACGAAGGACAAAGACAAGGACAAAAGAGAAAGACAAAGACGAAAGACAAGAGAAGAGAGAGAAGATTTTAAGAACTAGGGTGGGCCGGTGGGTGGTACGGAGGAGTGGTATCTGCAAGTTGTCGCTGGCGAGTTACTGGGCGGGGATGGGCAGCGAAACTTGAAGCCGGTGGGGGTACTTGTTCCGGCGGGGGGGGGCGCTGGGTTCGCCGGGAGGGTGCCGCCAGGAGGTGGGTCGGTGTGCGGACGGTGATCGGCTCTGATCTGTGCCGTCGTGATGCACCCTGTCCACCGGTGGCGAGTTCCGCGTCTTGAGGGTGTTGGTTCCCTTGCTTCCGTCGGCGGCGAGCTGTCGAGTTCGCCCCGTGGTGGGTGGCTGGGCGAGTCGGAGAGTTTCCGTCGGAGTCGGGCGAGGTTACTGAAGTGGGCGCCCTTCGGGCGGCGTTTGGTGGTCCGGCGGCGTTCACCTGGCGGCAGACGTCGGCCCCGGGGGGCCTTTGGTCTGCCACCAGGGCGCCGGACCTTGGTCGACCCCTGGCGGGGTCGGCTGCTTTGATCTGGTGGTGGCCTCCTACGTCGGCCACCACGGCAGGGGCTCTCGTTCCTCGGCCCCTGCGGGCGGGCGAGGCCGGTTTGAACCTCGGAGTTTCGCCGTGTGCCGCACGGCGCGCGTTCGTAAGTCACGGTGGGAGTTGGTTGTCGTGGAGGTTGTAGTCCGCGAAGTGGTGGTGCCCAAGGGTAAGAACTGGCGGCTTACCGAGCGGGACGTGCCGGTTCTGGAGTGGATCGGCCGGTGGTTCGGCGTAACGGCAGAGCAGGTCACGCGGCAGTTCACGGGAGACGGCGGAGTTCTGCCGTCTCGTCAGGTGGTGTACCGGAGGCTCCGAGCGCTGACGTCGATGGGTCTGCTGTCAGCCGGCCAGCTCCCCGGACGGCGCGCTCAGGTGTTCTGGCTGACGAAGTCGGCGACGGAACTGCTGAACATTCCTGGGAACGCAGTGACGCCGAATATCAAGGAGTACAACCACGACCTGGCCGTGGTCGACCTGGCTCAGTACATCAGCAGCATCAGGCCGGACGATGAGCTGGTGACCGAGCGGGAGATCCGTGCTCGCGATACCCCGAACCAGTACGCGAGCACGGAGCCCACCTATGCGGTGTCGACGGGGGAGAACGGGCGCGGCCGCCGTTACCCGGACCTGGTGGGTCTACGTCCGGACGGAACCGTGTGGGCCCACGAGCTGGAGCGAACCCAGAAGGCGCGTCCGCGTCTCGTGAGGAACATGCTGCTGTACGTCAACGCCGATCACATCAGTTACGCCATGTACTGGGCCTTTCCCAAACTGCTGAAGAACGTGGAGTCGGCCGCGGAGGAAGCGAACGCTTCCGCCGTCGAGCTGGGGCGGGGACAGAAGATCTTTGTCCGCGTCTGGGATGTAGAAGAACGGGGAGCAGAGTGAGTACGCCACGGAGCCAGCGAGCGCGAGGGAACATCGCAGGCGGACCTACGACGAAGTGGCAGGGTTCGCAGCCCATCAACCCAAACTCCGGTGAGGCCGTGGCAAGGGCGGCGGGGGTGATCCTGGCCGTCCTGAACCCGGTCGCGGCGATTCTCGTGCTGGTCCTGGTCGCGGCCGGCCGCCGCTTCCCGCCGCGGGCCCGGCACTGGGTGTGCTGGGCCGGGTGGGGTGCCGTAGTCGTCGGCGCGCTGATCGGCTTCTTCCGGTGGTACCTGGTGCCGTACCGCGAACTGGGTACGGCGATCTGGGACAGCCCGAACCGGGCCGCTCTGGCAGAACTGGCCCAGGAGAACTGGGTGAGCTGGGTGGGCAACCAGATTCCGTTCAGTGTGACCGTCGCGGCCGGGGTCGGCGGAGCGTGGCTCATCCGGCGAGCGAAGTTCCAGGCGGAGTGGCGGACGGTGAAGGACCCGGTGCCGCAGAAGCGTATCGAGGCGAAGCTGCGGGAGCTCGCGCAGAACGATGACCGTCCCCCGGCGCAGAGTTTGGGCGACCTGCGTATCCGGCTGGGCGTCGACAAGATGACCGGCGAAGCATGTGAGATCAGCGGCCGTGCGATGAGGCGCCACGGATTCATCCCCGGAGCGTCCGGATACGGAAAGTCCCGCACGATCGAGCAGCTGGTGTACGAGCTGGTGGTCAGTTCGCACGCGCGGCCCCTGGGTATCGGGTTTCTGTTCGCCGACATGAAGGCGGACCCCATGCTGATCGAGGCTATGGCCGGAGGGGCGCATCACGCGGGGCGCCGGTTCAAACTGGTCACGGTCACCGGGGCGGGTACGACGTACAACCCCATCCGGCACGGTTCCGCCGAGCAGATCCGCAGCCGGATCGTGGAGTGCCTGGACCAGGTGGCCGGCGGCGGGTTCTCCGAGCCGCACCACCGAGAGGCCGCCGAGGAGTTCCTGCTGTACGCCGTCCGGGCCCTGGACGATCTGGTTCGTGGAGGCGTCACGGAGTTGTTCCCCGACGGGACGACGAGGGCCTGGCGCCGCGACCTTCCCGACCTGGCCCGTCTGCTGACGCTGAAGTCTCTCGGCTCCCGGACGAACCACTTCTCGCCCCGGCTGCAGAAGGAACTGGGCGACTACCTGAACTACCTCAACACCGAGGCCAAGGATCTGAAGCGGTCGATCCCGGGCCTGGCCACCCGTATCCGGAACCTGGTGTCGGGCGACGCCGGCCGCGTCCTGATCGAGACGCCGGACGGTGTCGACCTCTACGAGTCGGTCAAGCGCGGCGACATCGTCCTGTTCTCCCTCGCGGCGAACACCGACGCGAAGGCGGCGCGGCAGATCGGCAACCTGTTCCTGACCGATCTCGGATCGGTCGGAGACCGGCTGCTGACGGAGAACTTCGGGGAGAACGGGGGACTGTTCATCGCGGGCGTCGATGAGTTCAGCGGGCTCGGGGGCAGCACGATGACGGGGCTGTTCCAGCGGTTGCGTGCCGCTGGCGGCGGTCTGTTCGTGTGCACCCAGGACCTGGCGGACCTGGCCGACGTGTCCGACGCGTTCCTGGCGGCCGTGCTCACCAACGCGGACGTGCTGATCCTGCACCGCACCAAAGCGTCCGCGGAGCAGGTCTCCGAACTACTCGGAACGTACGAAGGGTGGGAGGAGACGCTTCAGGTCCAGGAGGACATCGGCGTTCTCGGCTCGACCACGGCCGGGTCCGGAGTCGGCTCCCTGCGCCAGGTCGACCGCTTCAAGGTCCACCCGAACCAGCTACGGGAACTCGGTGTTGGCGAGGCCATCGTCGCCATCGGTCACCCGGAGGACTCTTCCCAGACGGTGCAGATGGCTCTTGCCCCGCGGTACCCGGTGCCGGAGGCAGAGCAGAACGAGGTGGTCGAGCAGCAGCCGCCGGTCGACCTCACGAAGGAACTCCCCTTTACCCCGCCGCCGGCCCGCAAGGACGTCGAGGCCGTCGAGGCGGCTCCGGAACGCGAGCCGGACGACGCCGCCGAGTACGAGGGTTGGGAGGAGGAACCTCCGGAGGTCGAGGAGGAACCGGTCGAGGCCGACGAGAAGGAGACCGTGGAAACCGGCGACGACGCGGCGGCCGCGACCGCGGAGGAAACTCCGGTCATCGTTCCCCAGCCCACAACGAGCCCGTCCCCAGCGACGCCGAAGCCAGCCAGCGACCCGTTCTGACGAGGGGCTGAGCTTCACGATTTTCTGCCTCCGGCGGGCCCTTACTCCCAAGGGGGTGGGGGCTCCGTCGTTGTGTGCGGGCCGGGAAGTGGCTGGGGTGGAGGGGTGGCCGGGGGCTCCCCTCGGCCGGACGGGCACCCTTCGGGCTACCACCGAACCTGCGGGGGGTGCCAGGCCGAGCCGCTTCGCGGTCGCGCAAGCGCGAGCCTGGCACCCCCCGCAGAACCGGCGGTACGGCGGAGCTGCCCGACCGACCGAGGGGAGCCCCCGCCCACCGGGCGGAGTTGTGGCGGAGGCCGCCGGGCAAGGCCCGCGCGGAGGGGGGCGGAAACCGCCGCTGACCTGCGGAAAGATGTGATGCAGGTCACCTGTTCGGAGGACTGTTTCAGGTGGACTCAGGCACTCGAATAAGGCAGAATTAGTGATGTCGGAAGGGGATGGCAGCCCCGGACGACAGGCCCGAACCTTCAACACCAGGGAGACCACGTGAACACCGAGACCGGCACCGCGAAGCACTGGATCGTGGACGCCTACGACGCCGTCTGGGTGGACGGCGTGATCGTTCACGACCTGTTCAACGTCGCCCGCGTCTGCATGACGTGCCACATGGAGACCGGTCTCACCGGCCCGTGTCTGCGGGAGAACCCCCTCCCGACCCCGGAGGAGATCACGCAGGTCGCGACGCTCGCCGAGCTGCACGAGGCCGCGCGTATCGCGTTCGGCACCCTCCCGGTGTGGATGGTCGACGCCATCGCGCGGGGCGAGCTGGACGCATACGCCCCGGACGACCGGCGGAAGCGCCTCAGCCGGGCGCGTCAGTCGCTCGCGTACGCCGAGCTGCACCGCCGGGCGCTCGACACCGAGTAAGCGACCGCAAGAGCCCCACCGTCCGGGGCGGGATGGCAGCCCGCCCCGGACGAGCCCCGAACCTTCAACACCGCAAGGACGCACAGCATGAGCACTCAGCCCGTCAAGCCCGAGACCGTCGCCCCCGAGTGGCCCGCCGCGAAGCCCGCCGACATCGACGCCGCCACGGCGTCCGCCATCATCGAGGCCCGCGCGATCAGCGAGGAGCTGACCAAGGAGCACGGCGTTCCGGCCGTCATCGTCGGGCACGGCATCGACCCGGTCACCAACGGGCCCGTTGTGCGCGTCGACACGGCGGAAGGGCTCATTGCCCTTGCGATCCCGGCGGTTGGCGAGCCGTACGTCATCCAGCGCGGCGGACAGCGCCTGTTGGGGCTCCAGGCCGTCCGCCGCCCGCGCGCCCAGGTCGCCACCGTCGCCCGCCAGTTCGTCGGAGTGCTCCAGGCCCGCAACCTCGTGTGATCCAGGTCACCCGAACGAGCGACGCGAAAAGCTGGACCCGGACCCCCAAATAAGGCAGAATTAGGGATGCCGGGAGGGGATGGCAGCCCCTCCCGACACCGGCCCGAACCTTCAACACCGGGAGACGCAATGCGGAACACCCCCACCACCGACGAGCAGGCGCAGGAGAACTTGCAGGCCACCAAGGCACTGCTCGGACTCCAGCAGCGCGGATACCTGCACACCGCCGAACGCCGTGCCTTCGGCTGGATCGCGGTGATCAAGCGGGGTGAGCCCCCGGTCGTCATGCACTCCCCCAAGGGCGTCATGGAGTTCGTGGCGAACCACGGGATGCCCCAGGACCTGGAGCCCGTCCGCCGCTAACCCCGAACGCCCGCCGGGAGGGGTGGCAGCCCCTCCCGGCCCCCGAACCTTCAACGAGGAGCAACGCAATGCGCCGGAACCACAACCACAACGCCCGCCAGGACGACGGACGCCGGTACGGACTGGCCATCGTCGTCGGCATCGGTGCCCTGATCGTGGGGGGCGCGATCGGCCTTGACGGCGTGTGGTGGCTGATCCAGCACCTCATCCCCGCAATCGTCGTGGTCGGCACGCTGGGCGTGATCCTGAAGATGCTGGACCGCCGCCGCAGCTGAACCAAGCCGCGCGGTCCCCGGCCCGAGCCGGGGACCCCGCGCGGCGCGGTAGTGGACGCCCCAGTCGGCCGGCACCCCGTGTTGGGACCCGTCCTGGAAATTATAAACATAAACGAA
>NZ_JBHWIW010000048.1:0-59356 GCF_042731955.1 Streptomyces sp. NPDC059828
TGCGTTGGTGGGGGTCCGGGCTGCGCCCGAACCCCGCACCTCGCGTATGGCGACCTGTCCGCTGTCGTCCTATCGGATGGGCATGCCCGCGAGGGTGCGGGCGATCACCAGGCGCTGGATCTCGCTGGTGCCCTCGAAGATGGTGTAGATCGCGCTGTCGCGGTGCATGCGCTCCACCGGGTACTCGCGGGTGAAGCCGTTGCCGCCGAGGATCTGGACGGCCTGGGCGGTGACCTTCTTGGCGACCTCGCTGGCGAAGAGCTTGGACATCGAGCCCTCGGCCGCCGTGAAGGGCTTGCCGCTCACCGCCATCCAGGAGGCGCGCCAGACCAGCAGCCGGGCGGCGTCGATCTGGGTGCGCATATCGGCGAGCTGGAAGGCGACGCCCTGGTTGTCGATGATCGGGCGGCCGAACTGCTCGCGGTTCTTCGCGTAGTCGAGCGCGTAGTCGTACGCGGCCCGTGCCGTGCCGACGGCCATGGCGCCGACGGCCGGGCGGGAGGCCTCGAAGGTGGCCATGGCGGCGTTCTTGACCCTCTCGCCGGCGTTGCCCGCCCTGGCCCGCTCGTGGGCGCGGGCGAGGCGCTCGTCGAGCTTCTCCTTGCCGCCGAGCAGGCAGTTGCCTGGGACGCGGACGTTCTCCAGGACGACCTCGGCGGTGTGGGAGGCGCGGATGCCGTGCTTCTTGAACTTCTGGCCCTGGGACAGTCCTGGGGTGTTCGGGGGGATGATGAAGGAGGCGTGGCCCTTGCTGCCGAGCTCCGGGTCGACGACGGCGACGACGACATGGACGTTGGCGATTCCGCCGTTGGTCGCCCAGGTCTTGGTGCCGTCCAGCACCCACTCGTCCTTGGCCTCGTCGTAGACGGCGCGGGTGCGCATCGAGCCCACGTCCGATCCGGCGTCGGGTTCGGAGGAGCAGAAGGCGGCGAGCTTGACGTCGTCCACGTCCCCGTACATCTGCGGGATCCAGGTGCCGATCTGCTCCTCGGTGCCGTTGGCGAGCACGCCGACGGCGGCGAGTCCGGTGCCGACGATGGACAGGGCGATACCCGCGTCTCCCCAGAAGAGCTCCTCCATGGCCATGGGGACGCCGAGGCCGGTGGGGTCGAAGTACTGCTGGGCGTAGAAGTCCAGGGAGTAGATGCCCACCTTGGCGGCCTCCTGGATGACCGGCCAGGGGGTTTCCTCACGCTCGTCCCACTCGGCGGCCGCCGGGCGGATCACATCCCGGGCGAAGCCGTGCAACCAGTCACGGACCTGCTTCTGCTCGTCGTTGAGATCGAGCGCGAACTCGCTCATAGTCCCCTCCTGATGTGCACCGGCCCGCGTGCTGCCAGCCGTGCCGCAAGCGACGTTACTAGCGGTAACCACAGTCTGTTACCGCCGGGTAAGCGCTGTCAACCGGAACCTGCGCGTCGACGGTGGATCCCTGCGGAGTGTTACTTTGCGCAGGCCTCACGGAATACGCACGGGCGGGGAGAACCACTATGGACAGCACCACTCAGCAGGCCGATCAGCAGCGGTCGGCGGAACAGCGGCGGCGTGAGCTGCTCGAAGCCGCCGACCGGGTGGTGCTCCGGGACGGGCCACAGGCCTCGATGAACGCGATCGCGGCGGAGGCCGGGATCACCAAGCCGATCCTCTACCGTCACTTCGGCGACAAGAGCGGCCTCTACCGGGCCCTCGCCAAGCGTCACACCGACGCCCTGCTGGAGGCCCTGCGCGCCGCGGCCGACGCGCCCGCGGACCGGCGCGGACGGGTCGAGAACACCATCGACACCTATCTCGCGACGATCGAGGCCAGGCCACAGGTCTACCGCTTCCTGATGCACCCGGCCGAGGACTCCAGCCCCGCCGAGCAGTCCGCGCGCGGCTTCGACATCGGCCGCCACTCCGCACCTCTGCTGCGCCGCCTCGGCGAGGAGCTGGGCAAGCTCATCGAGGACCGCGTGGACCTCGGGCCCGGCGGCAGCGAGCTGGCCAGGGTCTGGGGACACGGGATCGTCGGCATGATGCACGGCGCCGGCGACTGGTGGCTCGGCGAACGACCCTGCTCCCGCACCCAGCTCGTGACCAGCCTGGTCGACCTTCTCTGGGGCCGGCTCGCCGAGGTGGAGGACCGCGGCGCGGGTACCGGGCTCTGAGTCCCGCTCCGCCAGGGGACCTGTCCGGTCTCCTGGCGGACTACCCCAGGCTCCCGGGAAGCGCCCGGCCCCGTGCCCACGGCGCCCGCCGCACCGCCCTCAGGGCACGGCTGCGGCGCAGACCCGTCACATGGTCCAGGTAGATGCCGCCCTCGAGGTGATCGCACTCGTGCTGGAGGCAGCGGGCGAAAAAGCCCGTGCCCTCCACCCGCACGGGATCCCCGTCCATCGTGACGCCCTCGACGACGGCGTGGTCGAAGCGAGGTGTGCCCGCCTCGACACCGGGCAGCGAGAGACAGCCCTCGGGGCCGCGCACCGTCACCCCGTCGGCCGTGACGAGTCGCGGATTCACCACATGGCCGAGGTGGCGGACGTCCTCGTCGTCCGGGCAGTCGAAGACGAACACCCGCAGGGGCACGCCGACTTGATTGGCCGCGAGGCCGACGCCCTGGGCCGCGTACATCGTGGCGAACATGTCCTCGACGAGCGACGCGAGCGACGCACCGAAGTCCGTGACGGGTTCGCACGGGGTGTGCAGCACTGGTTCCCCGAGCAGGCTCATGGCTCGCAGGAGTCCGGAACTGCCGGGGATCGAACGCTTTGGCATGACGGCAAGCCTACGTTCCGCACCGCCCTGGACCCTCTCCCCCGGTGACCTCCTGGTTTCGCCGTGGAGCCGGGGTGCGGGCCGTCGGCCGGATCTCGATAGGCTGATGTCCGACCGACGCAAGGAGGATCTAGGACGATGGCAGGACACCCTGGCAACGCAGAGCCACTGTCGCCGCGTGCCAAACTGGCCGTGACGGCGGGCAAGGCCGCAGCGGCGGTGTCGCGCGCAGCGGGACGCGGCAGCGGATCGGTGATCGGCGGCCGGGTGGCGCTCAAGCTCGACCCGGATCTGCTGAGCCGACTGGCCCAGCACCTCGACGTCATCCTGGTGTCGGCGACGAACGGCAAGACCACGACCACCCGGCTGATCGCCGAGGCGTTGCGCGCCAGCGGACCGGTGGTCTCCAACGCGCTGGGCGCGAACATGCCCGCGGGCATCACCTCCGCGCTCGCCGGTGGCTCCGACGCCAGGTACGCCGTGATCGAGGTCGACGAGAAGTACCTGGCGGGTGTCGCCCGGGACACCACCCCCAAGGCGATCGCCCTGCTCAACCTGTCCCGGGACCAGCTCGACCGCGCCGCCGAGACGCGGATGCTGGCCGAGAAGTGGCGTGAGGGCCTGTCCGGCAGCAAGGCCGTGGTCATCGCCAACGCCGACGACCCGCTCGTCGTGTGGGCCGCCTCCTCCTCCCCCACCGTGGTCTGGGTGGCCGCCGGTCAGGAGTGGAAGGACGACGCCTGGTCCTGCCCCTCGTGCGGCGGTGTGATGCAGCGCCCCGGCGACGACTGGTTCTGCGGCGAGTGCGGCTTCCGCCGCCCCGCCGTGAGCTGGGCGCTGCGCGGCGACCACGTCCTCGACCCGCACGGCTCCGCCTGGCCGATCCACCTCCAGCTCCCCGGCCGCGCCAACAAGGCCAACGCCGCCACTTCCGCGGCCGTGGCGGCCGTCTTCGGTGTGCCACCGCAGATCGCCCTTGAGCGCATGTACCAGGTGCAGGCCGTCGCCGGCCGCTACGACGTGGTCTCCTTCCTGGGCCGTGACGTACGGCTGCTGCTGGCGAAGAACCCGGCCGGCTGGCTGGAAACCTTCTCGCTGATCGACCCGCCGCCGACCCCGGTGATCCTCTCCGTCAACGCCCGCGGCGCCGACGGCACCGACACCTCCTGGCTGTGGGACGTCGACTACACCCGGCTCGCCGGTCACCCGATCTTCGTGATCGGCGACCGCAGACTCGACCTGGCCGTACGCCTCGAGGTCGCCGGACTGGACTTCCGGGTCTGCGACACCCTCGACGCCGCCGTGCAGGCCGCACCGCCCGGACGGATCGAGCTCATCGCCAACTACACCGCCTTCCAGGACGTCCGCCGCCGCGTCGGCAACTGACCGCGGACATCGCAGAGGATGCAGAGGAACACGAGCATGAGCGACAGCAGCCTGCGCCTGGTGTGGGTCTACCCGGACCTGCTCAGCACGTACGGGGACCAGGGCAACGCCCTGGTCGTGGAGCGTCGCGCCCGGCAGCGCGGACTCGACGTCACACGCGTGGACGTCCGCAGCGACCAGCCGGTACCGACCTCCGGCGACATCTATCTGATCGGCGGTGGCGAGGACCGGCCGCAGCGGCTCGCGGCGGAGCGGCTGCGCCGCGACGGCGGGCTCAGCCGTGCCGCCGCCAACGGTGCGATCATCTTCTCGGTCTGCGCCGGCTACCAGATCCTGGGCCACGAGTTCATCAACGACCTGGGCCAGCGCGAGCCCGGTCTCGGCCTGCTCGATGTCGTATCGACCCGCGGCGAGGGCGAGCGCTGCGTCGGTGACGTCCTGGGTGACATCGACCCTCGGCTCGGCCTGCCCCAGCTCACCGGGTTCGAGAACCACCAGGGCATCACCCATCTCGGCCCCACGGCCCGGCCGTTCGCCCGCACCGTGCTCGGCAAGGGCAACGGCACCGGAGACGGGACCGAGGGCGCGTACAACGACACCGTCTTCGGCACGTACATGCACGGTCCGGTGATGGCCCGCAATCCGCAGATCGCGGATCTGCTGCTGAAGCTGGCGCTCGATGTGAACGCGCTGCCGCCGACCGACGACCGCTGGTACGAGGCACTGCGCAGCGAGCGGATTCTCGCCGCGACCCAGCCCTCCTGAGCGCTCCTCTGAGCGGCACTCGTCACGAATGGAAACGAACGGCCCGGCGCTCATTCGCCGGGCCGTTCGCACATCTGCGCCGGTGTCCACTGGGCGGACTTCCGGTTCGGCTCAAGGGGTCCCGCGCCGGTAGGGTGGCGGAGATCCCACCGGACGACGTGGTCCGGGAGTCAGCCCACGTTGCAAAGGTGTTCGGGCTATGCGCATTGGTGTCCTCACCTCCGGCGGCGACTGCCCCGGTCTGAACGCGGTGATCCGTTCCGTCGTGCACCGCGCGGTCGTCGACCACGGCGACGAGGTCATCGGTTTCCAGGACGGCTGGAAGGGCCTGCTGGAGGCCGACTACCGCAAGCTCGACCTCGACTCGGTGGCCGGCATCCTCGCGCGCGGCGGAACCATACTCGGCTCATCGCGCGTCCAGCCCGCGCACCTGGTCGACGGTGTCGAGCGCGCCAAGGGCCATGTCGCCGAGCTCGGCCTCGACGCGATCATCCCGATCGGCGGCGAGGGCACGCTGAAGGCCGCCAACCTGCTCTCCGAGGCGGGGCTGCCGATCGTGGGCGTGCCGAAGACCATCGACAACGACATCGCCTCCACCGACGTGACATTCGGCTTCGACACGGCCGTCGGCGTCGCGACCGAGGCCCTGGACCGGCTCAAGACCACGGCCGAGTCGCACCAGCGGGTGCTGATCGTCGAGGTCATGGGCCGGCACACCGGCTGGATCGCCCTGCACTCCGGAATGGCGGCGGGTGCGCACGCGATCGTGGTTCCCGAGCGCCCCTTCGACATCGACGAGCTGACGAAGCGGGTCGGTGAGCGCTTCGAGGCGGGCAAGCGGTTCGCGATCGTCGTGGTCGCCGAAGGCGCCAAGCCGCGCGCCGGCTCCATGGAGTTCGACGAGGGCGGCAAGGACGTGTACGGCCACGAGCGCTTCGCGGGTGTGGCCAGGCAGCTCTCCGTCGAGCTGGAGGACCGGCTCGGCAAGGAGGCCCGGGCGGTGATCCTCGGGCATGTGCAGCGCGGTGGCACGCCGACCGCGTACGACCGGGTCCTGGCCACCCGCTTCGGCTGGCACGCCGTGGAGGCGGCGCACCGCGGCGAGTTCGGGATGATGACGGCCCTGCGCGGCACGGACATCACGATGGTGCCGCTCGCGCGGGCCGTCGAGACGCTCAAGACGGTGCCGGACGAACGCTACGCCGAGGCCGAGTGCGTCCTGTGACGCGGCTGCCGCCCGGCTGACCGGCCCGCGTGAGCACGGATATCCACAGAACCGCCCCCGGCCGCAGCTGCGGCCGGGGGCGGTTCTAGTCTGGTGCGGACAACAAGCGCGAATCGGGACGCTCCAGGAGTACACAGATGGATCACAGCGGGCACGGCGGCGGCCATGGCGAGCACGGTATGCCGATGGACCTCCCGCCGTTCACGCTGGGACGTGGGCTGGAGCTGTCCGCCGATCCGGTCTTCCTGATCGGCTGCCTGCTCGCCCTCGGGCTGTACGGCTGGGGCGTCGTCCGGCTGATGCGCCGCGGTGACGCCTGGCCGGTGGGCCGCACGGTCGCGTTCGCCATCGGCGTGCTGAGCATCGCCCTGGTGATGTGCACCAAGCTGAACGACTACGGCATGGTGATGTTCAGCGTGCACATGGTGCAGCACATGGTGATCAGCATGCTCTCGCCGATCCTGCTGCTGCTCGGCGCCCCGGTCACTCTGGCGCTGCGTGCCCTGCCAGTGGCCCGGCGGGGAGCCAAGGGGCCACGCGAGCTGCTGCTGGCGTTGCTGCACAGCCGCTACATGCGGATCGTCACGCACCCGGCGTTCACGATCCCCATGTTCATCGCGAGCCTGTACGGGCTGTACTTCACCCCGCTGTTCGACTTCTTGATGGGTTCCAGGGCCGGGCACATCGCGATGATGGTCCACTTCCTCGCGGTCGGTCTGATCTTCTTCTGGCCGATCATGGGCATCGACCCGGGGCCGAACCGTCCCGGCTATGTGATGCGGATGCTGGAGCTGTTCGCGGGCATGCCGTTCCACGCGTTCTTCGGTATCGCGCTGATGATGGCGAGCGAGCCGATGGTACGGACGTACACCGATCCCCCGGCGAGCCTCGCGATCAGCGCGATCTCCGACCAGAACGCGGCGGGCGGGATCGCCTGGGCGTTCAGCGAGATCCCGTCCGTGCTGGTGCTGATCGCGCTGGTGTACCAGTGGTACCGCTCCGAGCAGCGTCAGGCGGTACGCACGGACCGCGCCGCCGACCGGGACGGCGACAAGGAGCTGGAGGCGTACAACGCTTATCTCGCCTCGCTCCAGGCTCGGGGGCGCTGAGCTCCGCGGTCCGGTCCGGTCCGGTCCGGATCGGTCCCGTCCGGATCGGATCGGATCGGATCGGATCCAGCAGACCGCACCGGCGGATCACCGCGCCGGAGAGTGGCGCGGTGCCCGTTCCAGGGGTCACGATGGCTGCACGGCCACAGCGCCGGCCCGGAGGAGGACGCGTATGTCCGGATCCACGAAGACGATGGGTGTGCTCACCGTCATCAGCCTGGTGGTCATCACGGGCTACACGGTCGCGCTCGGCAGCAACGGCTGGCTGTGGTTCGCCTGGGTCGTGCTCGGTCTGGTCACCCTCGGGATGCTGGCGTCCAAGCCGACCTAGGGCCATCCGTCAGCCGCGCCTGTCGCGCACCAGGCTCCTGCGCAGCCGGGAGGCCGGGGACGGCGCCGTGCCACCGGGCAGCCCCAGCTCGGTCAGCCGGTCGCGCGGGAAGTAGCGGGAGGTGCCGCCGCCGTCGCCGGTGGCAGCGGTGAGCAGCGCGGCGGTCTCGTCTCGCAACAAGGGGTGGAGGTTCGGCTGCATACCGTAGCCGACCGCCCGCACCAACGGCCCCAGGGTGGACGGCGCGGCTCCGGGCACCGCGGGGGCTGCACCGGATTCCAGGTCGGGCACCAGGTGGTCCACGATGACCAGCGGAATCCGGTTGCTGTTCGCGTACGGCGCCAGCCGCTCCAGGACCGTCGAGGTGCCCACCCGTGCGATGGGGATGCCGTAGTAGGCGGATGCGGTGAGCAGCGCCGTGGAGAAGCAGCCGACGACCAGGCCGGGGCGGCAGCGCTCGTAGAGGGTCTCGGCGAGCAGCCGACCGTGCAGGACGGTCAGCTGCACCCCGGCCGCCGCCGCGGCCTCGCTCAGCGCCAGTGAGTAGCGGGCGGGCGCGGTCGGGTGCGGTTTGAAGAGCACCGACCGGTGTCCGGCCGCCGCCGCGCCCCGCAGCATCCGGGTGTGCAGGTGCTCCTCCTCGTCCGCCGTGAGGATGCCCAGGGCGGCGAGGTACTGACCCAGCATCAGGGCGGTAGGCGCGGCCTCGACCGCCTTCGTCACCTGGGGGTCGTCGGCGGCGCACACGGCGATCTCCGCGAGCACCGCGCGGAAGGCGCCGTCGGGTACGAGCTCGGCCGGGACGCTGTACTCGGACAGCAGCAGCGGGCGCAGCCCGGGGACGAGATCGAGGTGCAGCAGCCGCTGGATTCGGCAGGCGATGGACTGCGGGAGCTCGGAGCGGGTGGGGCCGTAACTCATCAGCCCGTCGGCGTAGACCTGTACGGGGCTGTCGGCGAAGATGGCGGCCAGCGCCTTGGCGGGGTTGACCTGGATGGATTCGACGATCAGCTCGACCGGACCCCTGCCGAGCCCCCAGGCGGTGCGCAGTGCCCGCTGCCACAGCGGGGTCTCGTCCGGGCGCGGACCCCAGGTGGCGGGATGGTTGGGGCGGATGGTGTGGTTCCATTCGATCATCGTGTCGAAGCGGCCGGCGATCCGTTCGTAGCCGGCCATGGTGTCGAGCCGCAGAGCGGTCTCCGGGATCTCGGCGTTGTTCGAGACCAGGAGGACCCGCCGGATGTTCCCGGGTGCGGCGCCGGACCGACTGGACCGGCCGGGCCTTCCGAACCGGCCGATGTCGATCGCCGCGGCAAGGGTGGCCGCGCCGTAGAGCGTCGACACCTGGAAGATCTGCGTCCGCGTGTGCTCCCGCGTGCCCATGGTCAGGCGGTCCTTCCCGTGTCGCGCAGGCGCCGCAGCAGCGTGCTCCGCTTCGTGTCCATCGTCGCCAGGGTCTGGTCGAGCACCTGCTGCGGCATCCGCCGCAGCGCGTCGGCGACGTTGTGCCGCAGGCGCTTGGCGACGGCGGCCTCGTACCGGTCCGACTTGTTCGTATGGAAGGCGATCATCGCGCAGTAGGTCCGCACCGCCTTGGGCATGAACCGGTCGGATTCGGGGTCCGCGGCGACTTCCCGGAGCAGCAGGTCGTAGGAGGGGATGAAGTCGAGCTGGCGGTGGTCGGTGATCTGCGTCAGGGATGTCGTGACACCGCGCCGGTAGAACGCTCCGTGCAGGGGCAGGGCCGCGTACGTCCGCGCCGTGAGGTGGAGCCGCCAGATCCACAGTCGGTCTTCCGCGGTGCGGAGTCTGGTCTCGAATCGCGATCGGCCGTTCTCGAAGAGTCGACCGCTGTAGATCCCGAACGGGACGAAGGGATAGTCCACCATCGTCACCATGTCGGCGGGCGCGATTCCGTCCCGTGGATCCATCACCACGTGGTGCTGCCGAGCCGGGGCATGGCGGATCTGCCGGGTCCTTCCGGTGGCCAGCACATGGTCGGTCCGCGCGAAGTCACAGCCCAGCTCCTCGATTCCGGACACCATGGCGCGTAGATGGCCGGGGGCGTACCAGTCGTCTCCGTCGAGGAAGGTGAGGTAGTCGCCGGTGGCGGCGTCGATTCCGGTGTTGCGGGCCTGGGCCACGCCTTTGTTCGCTTCGTGGCGGATCACCCTGGCGCCCGGAATCCGCTTGCTCCAGTGGTCGAGCACATCCGGTGTGGCGTCGGTCGAGCAGTCGTCGACGAGCAGGAACTCGAATTCCGGGTCCGCGTTGCGCGCGAGGCTGCGCATGGTGTCGGAGGCATAAACGCCGACATTGTGGAGCGGCACGACGACGGACAGTTTCGGCACACGGAATCCCCACACTCGGGCGCGGTTCTTCGCCGCACCGTATCCACCCCTGATGTCCGGTCAGGCGATGCGGATTTGCACTCCAGGTGAACTTTTTTCGTCCTCAGGAGAAACCCGTGTCGGCTCTTCGTCTGCGCGGTCGCGCGATGGCGGCGAGCACCGCCAGGGACGCGACGCCGATCGCACCGCCCAGCCGCAGCCCCGGGGGCCGGAAGGCGCAGCCGACCGAAGTCGCCCTGCCGTCGAGGGGGACGGCGAGCAGCCCCAGATGACCGCGCGCGGCCACGGGTTCGGCACGGCCCGCGGCGCAGGTCCAGCCGGAGATCCGCGGTACGGCGACGACGGCGGTCCCGGTGCTGCCGGGTGGCAGTTCGGCGGTGAGGCCGTGCCCCGTGGTGTGTACGGCGGTGGCTCCGGTTTCCGTCAGTTTCCGTACGGCCGCGTCGAGGCGCTTCCGGTCGAGGCAGCCGATCGGTTGTCCGGGCAGTCGGGGCGCGGCCTTGCCGGGATTCCGGGGCCGGAGCTCGATCCGCAGCGCGCCGGATGCGGGGACGGCGCCGAGTGACTGCATGGCGGCTCGTACGGCAGGGGGTTTCCCGTGGAACTCGACCGGCCGCTGCCCTTCGAGTGCGGCCGTGCCCTGGTACTCAGGTGCCCAGAAGTAGGCCTGGCTGCCCGCGGGGCAGCTGGCGCTGAGGGTGGCTGCCCCGGCCCCGTCGCTCCGTGTGAGGTCGCGTGGCATGGCGTACACAGCGGCGCCGAGCAGCAGTTCCTGGTTGGCGAAGGCGGAGTCCCCGAGCCGTGCGCCGCGCTCCGGTAGCCGGAGCCCGGGTCGTACGGTGACCAGGGGCGGTACCGGGCTGCGTGTGGAGGTGACGGCGGCCGTGGGGGGTTCGTCCACACGCACCGGGGCCGTGGGGGTCGAGTGCACGCGGGCGCCGACGGAGAAGATCGCGTCGGTCACGGGATTGTCCAGGCCGACCGGGTGCCGTCCCTTCGCGTAATAGCCGAAGCCCAGGGACGACAGGGTGCGGGAGTAGCCGTCCGCCGTCAGGCTGCTGTAGTACTCGGCGCCCTGACCGCCCACCAGCAGGACGTCATTGCCACCCGGGACCTCGCCGGGTTCGGTCCGGTACCGCGGCCAGTCCGCCCGGCGCGCGGTCTCCTGTGCCACGGCCTGGTGCCAGGGGCCGATCCGCGGCGCCCAGGAGACCTCCCGCAGCTGTTGCTTCTCGATACGCGCACCCGTGACCGCGGCCTCGCCCGCCTGTGCGGCGACGAGGAGGGCGACGGCCAGGACGGGCAGCGCCCGGCAGGCGGCAGCGCGGCGGGGGTCGAGCAGGACGGCGGCGGCAGCCGTCGCCGCGAGCACCACCGCGGCGGTGAGGGCGGGGTAGGTCCACCGGTCGGTGGCGGCGCTCGCCCGGGTCAGGACCACCACGAGGGCGAGCGCCCCACAGGCCCCGAGCAGCGCGGGCGCCCGGGGCAGGCCCTGCGCCGTGGACAGCCAGGCAGCGATGAGCAGCAGTCCGCAGAGGACGAAGGTCTGCCGGTAGGGGATGCCGTTGGGTGATGCTCCCGCGTGCCACAGCAGATGGGTGGGCTCCCACTGGAGCGACAGCGTCACGAGGCAGATCGCACAGGCCCAGACCGCTCGGACGCGTGGGGCCAGGGCACGGTTGAACGGCAGGGTCAGCGCCAGCAGCAGGGCCGGGGTGCCGATGTAGAGGGCGGGGGTCGCCACGCTCGCCGTCGCCGGCAGCAGCCTGACCAGCACCTCGGTCCAGGGAACGGGTGCGAAGGCCACCTCGGGTGTGGGGTCGGCGACGCGGGTGGCGGCGTGGACCACCGTGACCACCGGGGCGGCAAGGCCGACGCCGACGAGCACCGTGCGCGCGGCGCGCAGGAGTCCGGCGAGCCGTTCACGGCCCGGCTCATCGGAGGTGAGCACCCGGACGGCGAGCACGATGGCCGCCCCGATGGTGGCCATGTACGCGGTGTAGAAGTTGGCGATCCAGGCGAGCGCCACGACCAGCGGCCCGAGCACCGGCCGGCGCCCGCCGCGCGCCCATTCGCCGACGAGGCACAGCAGGGGGAACGCGAGCAGGCCGTCCAGCCACATCGGCACGGTGGCGCCGTAGTTGAAGGTCCAGCCGCTGACCGCGTACGCCGCGCCGAGCACGGCTGCGACCGGCCGCGGTCCGTCGCCGCGGAGCTTCAGCAGCAGGGCGGCCATCGCGGCACCTGTCGCGCTGATCTTGGCGGCGGTGATGACATAGAGGGCCAGCTCGATGCGGTCCGCCGGGAACAGCACGACCAGCAGGGCGAACGGGCTGCTGAGGTAGGTGCCGAAGTCTCCGAGGAAGTTGGAGCCGTAGCCCGAGCTCCAGTTGAGGAACAGATCGCCGTCGGCGTCGCCGAGCAGCAGGCCGCGCCAGTAGGCGTGGTACGACAGGTACTGCTGGCCGAGGTCCACGGTGTTGCGGGTGACCTGGCCGAACGGCCGGCTGCCGGCCAGCAGCCCACTCAGGCAGAACACCACACCGGAGAGCAGCGCGGCACCGGCCACCGCCCGTGCGGTGCCGCGTCCGCGCACGGCTGCGACACCCCCGGATCTCGGTCGCCCCTCCGAGCTCCGCGTGTGCGCTTCGCCCCGGGGAGGCACGGTATCGGTTGCAGGGGGCACTCGTCCTCCGGGTCGGCTGGCGCTGGGGGGTGGCACGGGGCCGGGTCGATCCGGCCATTAGGGCCGAGCCGGGCGACCCGTCTCCGATCACCAGGAGGATCCGGGACATACCGGAGGTGAATTCGGGGTACCGCGCCCACGAGGAGTGTCATCACTCGGGGGACCTCGTCGGCTCAGGGACGGGACGTCGGGCCGTTGCGCGAGGCGCCCCGGAGCCGACCGGTCACAGTTGGGAGCGCCCCGTGTTCTACTACGTGCTCAAATATGTCGTCCTGGGCCCGCTGCTGCGGCTGCTGTTCCGGCCCAGGATCGAGGGCCTTGAGCATATTCCTGCCGACGGGGCGGCGATCGTCGCAGGCAACCACCTGTCGTTCTCGGACCATTTCCTGATGCCGGCCATCATCCGACGCCGTATCACCTTCCTCGCCAAAGCCGAGTACTTCACGGGTCCGGGGGTCAAAGGCAGGCTGACGGCGGCGTTCTTCCGCAGCGCGGGACAGATCCCGGTGGACCGGTCGGGCAAGGAAGCCGGTCAGGCGGCCATCCGCGAGGGGCTCGGGGTGCTGGGGCGCGGCGAGTTGCTGGGCATCTACCCCGAGGGAACCCGCTCGCACGACGGGCGGCTGTACAAGGGCAAGGTCGGGGTCGCGGTGATGGCGCTCAGGGCGCGGGTGCCGGTGGTCCCGTGTGCGATGGTCGGCACGTTCGAGGTCCAGCCGCCGGGGCAGAAGCTGCCGAAGATCAAGCGGGTGACCATCCGTTTCGGGGAGCCGCTGGACTTCTCGCGCTATGAGGGCCTGGAGGACGAGAAGTCGGTGCTGCGGGCCGTGACCGACGAGATCATGTACGAGATCCTCGCCCTGTCGCGACAGGAGTACGTGGACGAGTACGCGGCCACCGTGAAGGCCGAGGAGGCCGCCGCACAGAAGCAGGGCAGGCGGTTCCCCCGGTTGCGGCGCTGAGCAGCGCTCCCCCGGCGAGCAGGGCGGTCAACCGCTGCCGTTGCCACTGAGCACGGCGTCGAGCATCCGGCGCAGCGCGAGGGCGTCCGGCGCCACGGCGGTGACGAGCACGGCGGGTCCCGCGAGCGGGGTGAGCACCGCGGTCTCCCCGAGTCGCCGCGGCTGTACCGGGTGCTTCTCGAACTCTGGGTCCACGATGAGGAGTTGCCCGACCGCGCGATGTCCACCGAGCACGGCCGGGCCGTCCCAGCCATCGGGGGCGGCCGGCCCGTAGGCCAGTTCCTGGTCGAGCAGAGGGCACTCGGCGCGGTGCACGGTGAGCCGGGTGGTGAGGCTTCCGGTCTCCTCCGCGTGGCGTCCGAGGATCTGCTCCTCGCGCAGCACCAGGCGCGCGGTGGGGGCGAGCCGCACCCGGGTGCGCATCCGCAGCTCGCTCCCCCGGGCGCTGATCAGCGGCTCGGGCAGCCAGCGCAGTTCGGCGTCGTCGGCCACGTTCAGCGTGATGCCGTAGTCAGCCGGTGCGGGCGCGGGGCCGGGCAGGGCGACGGTCGCCGCGGCGGAGTCGACGTACAGCCGGGCCCCTTCACGGACGTCCACCTCGATGGCGAGCCGGTCGCCGCCGAGCGGTGCGCTCATCGCCCCGACGACGGTGACGCGGGTGTGCGCTCCATCGGCCCGGGTGCGGCGCAGTGCGAGCGGCCCCGCGCTCTCGAGTACGGGCAGCCCGCCGTCGCGGGTCGCGACGATCCGCGCGGTGGCGTGGACGCTCACGCGGCGGCGGTCCAGGCGGAGAGCCGCGCACGCACCCAGTCAGCGACGGGGCCGACGCCGTCCTCACCGGTCAGTGAGGTGAAGGCGACGGGGAGTTCGCCGCGCTGCTCCTTGGCGTCACGGGCCATCCGTCCAAGGTCGGAGCCGACGTAGGGGGCCAGGTCGGTCTTGTTGACCACGAGGAGATCGGCGGTGGTGACACCGGGGCCACCCTTGCGGGGAATGTCGTCGCCGCCGGCCACGTCGATGACGAAGACCTGGGCGTCGACCAGGCCCTTCGAGAAGGTGGCCGTGAGGTTGTCGCCACCGGACTCGACGAGGATCAGGTCCAGGGGGCCGACGCCGTCCTCCAGGTCCTCCACCGCCTCGAGGTTGGCGGAGATGTCGTCGCGGATGGCGGTGTGCGGGCAGGCCCCGGTCTCGACGGCCTGGATCCGCTCGGGCGGCAGCACCGCGTTGCGCCGCAGGAACTCGGCGTCCTCGCGTGTGTAGATGTCGTTGGTGACGACCGCGATGGAGAACTGGTCACGCAGGGCGCGGCAGAGGGCGGCGACGGTGGCGGTCTTGCCGGAGCCGACGGGCCCGCCGAGGCCGATCCGCAGGGCACGCAGGGTGCCGTCGGGACGCAGGGCGTCGGCGCTCACGGCCGACGGGCCGATGTGGTCATGGTCGTGGTCGAGGTGCATGGGGGCGGCTCCTTTGGGTGCTAAGAGGCGAAGAGGCGTACGGGCCAGGCCGCGTGCTGCTCGGCGGTGATGTCGAGCAGGGGCGCCGAGGCCGCGGGCAGCTCGTCGATCCCCTTCCGGGCGGCGGCCGTGGCGCGGTCTGCGACCTGGTCCATGGCGGGTGCGAGGCTGGCGAGTACGCCGGTGGCCTCGAAGGGATCCAGGCCGAGCAGGCGTACGGCGGCCGACGCGGATCCGCTGACCGTCTCGTACACGGCGCAGTACGCGGCGTCGCGTTCGGTCAGTCCCGCGGCGCGGGCGGTGAGTCCGAGCACCACCGGCTGGTGTGCGCCCTTGGGACGTGCGGCGGCGAGTGCGTCGAGTTCGGGCGACGGCCAGACGGCCCGGGCCGCCCGCATCAGCTGGCGTCCGAGTCTGCGGGCGGTGGTGCGCAGTGCCGGTGAGGCCGTGCGGGCGTCGGCGGCGGCGTCCAGGGCGAGCGCGTCGAGACCGGCCGCCGCGGCCGCGGCGAGTGCGGCGGCGGTCAGCCCCGAGGTGTGCAGCCTGCCGTGGCAGAAGGCGCCGAGCCCGGCGGCGTCCCGGATCCGGCCGGCCTTGACGGCCGCCTCCACACCACCGGAGTGGGCGTGTCCGCCCGCGGGGAAACGGCCGTCCGCGAGGATGAGCAGGGCGGCGCGGGAGGACTCGGCGGAGCCTGGGCGGTCGTTCACTGCGCGCGTCTGCGGGGGCATCAGAACAGGAAGTACCGCTGGGACATGGGCAGTTCCTCTGCAGGTGCCGGTTCGACGGTTTCGCCGTCGATCGTCACCGTGAAGGTGTCGGCGTCGACCTCGACGCGCGGCAGGGCATCGTTCTCCCGCATGTCCGCCTTGGTCACCCGGCGGGTGCTGCGGATCGGGGTGAAGCGCTTGCCCAGGCCGAGACGCCCCGGAAGGTCGTCCTCGATCGCCTGCTCGGTGGTGAAGTTGACGGAGTTGGTCGCCGGGGCTCGTCCGGTGGCGCCGAACATGGGGCGGGGCAGCACCGGCTGTGGCGTGGGAATCGACGCGTTGGCGTCTCCCATCTGGGCGTAGGCGATCTGACCGCCCTTGATGACGAGCTGTGGCTTGACGCCGAAGAAGGCGGGCTCCCAGAGCACCAGATCGGCGAGCTTGCCCGGCTCGACCGAACCGATCTCGTGGTCCATGCCCTGCGCCACAGCCGGATTGATGGTGTATTTGGCGACATAGCGACGGGCCCGGAGATTGTCGGCGCGGCCGTCGCCGGGCAGCGCGCCTCGGCGCAGCTTCATCACGTGCGCGGTCTGCCAGGTCCGCAGGATCACCTCGCCTATGCGGCCCATGGCCTGGGAGTCCGAGGAGATGATGGAGATCGCGCCGAGGTCGTGGAGGACGTCCTCGGCGGCGATGGTGGAGGGCCGGATCCGTGACTCGGCGAACGCCAGGTCCTCGGGGACCGCCGGGTTGAGGTGGTGGCAGACCATCAGCATGTCGAGGTGTTCCTCGATGGTGTTGACGGTGTGCGGCCGGGTCGGGTTGGTGGAGCTGGGCAGCACATACGGCTCGGAGACGACCGTGATGATGTCCGGAGCGTGCCCGCCGCCCGCGCCCTCGGTGTGGTAGGCGTGGATGGTGCGGCCCGCGATGGCCGCGAGGGTGTCGCCGACGAACCCTGCCTCGTTCAGGGTGTCCGTGTGGATGGCGAGTTGGGCGCCCGACTCGTCGCAGACCCCGAGGCAGGTGTCGATGGCGGCAGGCGTGGACCCCCAGTCCTCATGGATCTTGAAGCCGATGGCACCGCCGCGCAGTTGGGCGCGCATCGCCTCGCGCGAGACGGTGTTGCCCTTGCCGAGCAGCCCGATATTGACGGGGCTGTTCTCCAGAGCCTCGAACATCCGGGCGAGATGCCAGGAACCGGGGGTGACCGTGGTGGCTTTGCTGCCCTCGGCGGGCCCGGTGCCCCCGCCGACCAGTGTGGTGATCCCGGAGGACAGCGCCTGGTCGACCAGGGTCGGCGAGATGAAGTGCACATGGGCGTCGATGGCCCCGGCGGTGACGATCTTCCCGTTGCCCGCGATGATCTCGGTCTCTGGCCCGATGACCAGGTCCGGGTGGACGCCGTCCATCGTGTCGGGGTTGCCGGCCTTGCCGATGCCGGTGATACGGCCGTCGCGGACACCGATGTCGGCCTTGACGATCCCCCAGTGGTCGATGATCACCACTCCGGTGATGACGGTGTCCGGCGCCCCCTCGGCGCGGGTGGTACGGGACTGACCCATGGACTCCCGGATCACCTTGCCGCCGCCGAAGACGGCCTCGTCCCCGGCGCGGCCCGGGCCGCCGGAGCGGTCCTCCTCGATCTCGACCAGCAGTGCGGTGTCGGCGAGCCTGATGCGGTCCCCGGTGGTGGGCCCGAAGAGATCCGCGTACCGGGCGCGCGACAGCACGGTGGCCCCGGCGTGCTCGGTGTGCTCGGTGTTCGCAGCGTGCTCCGCGTGCTCAGTGTGCTCAGTCATCGAGCGGACCTCCGGTCTCGCCGCGCAGGCCGGGCACCACGCGCAGACCGGCGATCGGCACCAGTGCGACCTCGACGGGAATGCCGGGCTCGAAGCGCACCGCGGTGCCCGCGGCGATGTGCAGCCGTCGACCGTACGCGGCGGCCCGGTCGAAGCGGAGGCCGGGGTTGGCCTCGGCGAAGTGGTAGTGAGAGCCGACCTGGACGGGCCGGTCGGCGGCGTTGAGCACGGTAAGCCGGGCCACATCGCGCCCTTCGTTGAGGACGACCGGCTCGTCGGCGTAGAGGATCTCCCCGGGAATCATCGTCGGCACCCCCGGTCAGACGATCGGGTCATGGACGGTGACGAGTTTGGTGCCGTCCGGGAAGGTCGCCTCCACCTGGACGTCGTGGATCATCTCGGGGATGCCCGGCATGACGTCGTCCCGGGTGAGCACCTTGCGACCGGAGGCCATGAGTTCCGCGACGGTGCGGCCGTCCCGCGCGCCTTCGAGGATGTGCGAGGTGATCAGGGCCACCGATTCGGGGTGGTTGAGCTTCACCCCGCGGGCCCTGCGCTTGTCCGCGACGTCTGCGGCGACATGGATGAGCAGGCGTTCCTGCTCGTGCGGGGTCAGTTGCACGCTTCCACCTCACAACTCGATCCGGTCGGGGCCCGTTCGGCCACCAGCCGGCCGCAGCCCTCCACACCAGCAGGCATCGGCGGCGGCGTGGTGTTTCGTGACCAGGAGTTTGAACGTTAGGGCGGAAGTTTTTCCGGCACGTTAACTGATCTTTGGCGGCTGCATGGACATCAACCCGCGCAGCCCGTTCTCCAGCATCTTCACGTCCGCGTCACCGAACAGGGCCTTCTGGGCGATGAAGCCCTGGGCGGTGGCCATCAGGGTCTGGGCCACGTCCTCCGAAGGCACGTCGGCGTGCAGGAATCCGCTGTCCCGGTAGGCGTCGACGAGCCGAGCCCACGCCCCGCGCATGTCGGCGAAGGCACCGTCCAGCATTCGACTGAGGCGCTCATTGCGGAGGGTCTCGGTCCACACCTGGATGATCAGCCCTGCAGATGCCTGCCCCCCTCCCCCCGGGGCCAGCTCCTCGAAGAGCCTGCGCAGCACGCGACCCAGCAGAACGTCGGGGGTCGGCACGGGTGAGGCGTCGGCAGCCTCGTGGAACGCTGCGCGGACCCCGCCGAAAGCCTCTTCGGCGATGGCGACGATGAGCTCGTCCTTGCCTCGGAAATACCGGTAGACGGCACCTGCGGAGAGGCCGACCTCACTGAGTACGTCCTGCATCGACGTGGCATGGAAGCCGTTGCGGGCGAAGCAGCGCGCGGCGCCGTCGAGGATCTGCCGGCGGCGGGCGTCGAGGTGTTCCTGGGATACACGAGCCATGATCCCAACTTAAAACGAACGTTCATTCTTGACAAGGACCGACATCGCCCTCACATTGGCTTCACGGAGAAAACGAACGATCCTTCTTTTTGACTTCCGAATCGAGGCCCCTCCATGTCCGCCATGTCCGCCGCGACACCGCCCCATCGCCGCATGATCGCGGTGATGGTGCTCGTTCCCGTCCTCGTCTCCCTGGCTGTGGGCCTTCGCCTGGCCCGCCGCCCGGCTCGCTCCGACCGATCTGCCCATCGGTGTCGCGGGCCCGGCCACCGCCACGGCCCAGCTCGAGCAGAAGTTCGCTCAGCACGGAGACGCGTTCGACATCCACCGCTACGACGACGAGGCCGCCGCCCGTGAGGCGATAGAGGGCCGCGCCGTATACGGCGCGATGGTGGTGACCACCGACGGTCCGAAGGTGCTGACGGCGTCGGCCGCGAGCCCGGTAGTGGCGGCGCTGCTCAGGGAATCCGCCGCGATGGGCGCACCGGAAGGCGCTCAGCCGGTCGTCGAGGACATCGTGGCCGCGGCCCCCGACGACCCGCGGGGCAGCGCCCTGGCATCGAGCATCCTGCCGCTCGCCCTGGCCGGAATCGCGGCCGGAGCCGCGGTGGCCCTGCTCGGGCTGCGCGGATGGCAGGCGGCGACGGCACTGACCGGCACCGCCGCGCTCGCCGGGCTCGGCGCGACCACCATCGCCCACAGCTGGCTCGGTGCGCTGACCGGCGACTGGTGGGCCGAGGCCGGGGTGCTCACGCTCACCGTGGTCGCCGTGGGCGCGGCCGTCGCGGGGCTGGCCGCCATCACGGGACGGGCCGGGATCGGCCTCGGCGCCCTGCTGATCGTCCTGATCGGCAACCCGTTCTCGGGCGTGGGCACCGCACCGGAACTGCTGCCGGAGCCGGCCGGCCTGATCGGCCAGTGGCTGCCCCCGGGCGCGGGCGGTTCCCTGCTGCGGTCGGTGACCTTCTTCGACGGCGCCGGGGGCGGGTGGCCCGCGGTCATCCTGACCCTGTGGGCCCTCCTCGGGCTGACCGCCGTCCTGGCCGGCGGACGCCGACGGGTCCCGGGCTCGGCACCGGAGGCGGTTCCGGTGCCCGTGGCGGCGGGCTGAACCGCCTGAACGACCAGGGTGCTTGAGCGCCCCCGTACCGGCCGCGTGCCCCTGCTGTAGCGGACAGGGGCACGCGGTCTTCCCGTGTCTCAGGACCGGGCGCCGGGGTCGCGGTGTTCCGCCGCGATACCGAACCTGCCCCGTTCGCCGGTAGCGGACGGTGCGGGCGCGTGGAGCGTCGAGACCGAGGCGGTCCCCGCCTCGTCCGCCGACGCCTCCGCATCCTCGAGAACCCTGAGTCGCTCCAGGTCAGCGGCGGAGACCAGAGCGACGAGCGGCTTTCCATGACGGGTGACGACCACCCGTTCGCCCCCGTACACGACGCGGTTGATCAAATCGGCGAGCTCTGCCCGCGCTTGCGTCACCGGAATCTCGTAGGCCATGCTCCCCATCATAACGGCCTGTACGTCCTGTACATTTTTTACGGATGGGGGTATCCGTGAACCACCTTCACGCCCGCCATGTCCTTCCTGAGTTCAGCGAGCGGACCAGTACCGGGGTCCGCACCCTCGACCCCTACGCGAAGCTGCTGGGTGAGCGCATCGTCTTCCTCGGTACGCCCGTCGACGAGACCTCGGCCGGTGATGTGGTCGCCCAACTCCTGTATCTCGAATACGCCGCTCCCGACCAGGACATCCACCTGTACATCAACTCCCCTGGCGGCCCCGTCAGCGCGATGACCTCGATCTACGACACGATGCAGGTGGTGGGGTGCGATGTGGCCACGACCTGCCTCGGGCAGGCCGCTTCCACCGCCGCCGTGCTCCTCGCCGCCGGCACCCCCGGCAAGCGCATGGCGCTGCCCGGCGCCCGGGTCGTGGTCCAGCAGCCCGCGCTGCCCGAGCCCATGCAGGGCCAGCCATCCGATCTGGACATCCAGGCACGGGAGTTGCTGCGGCTGCACGAGCAGATCGCGAAGCTGCTCGTACGCCATACCGGACAGAGCGAGGAGCGCGTCCGCGGTGCTCTCGACCGCGACACGGTCCTCGACTCCGCGTCCGCGAAGGAGTTCGGTCTGATCGATCACGTCATCAGGAACCGCAAGGCATCGGCCGCTTCGCCCGGAACACGGTGAACGGGCCGTGCTGCCGCCCGAACTCCCGCCGCTGCCCGCACTGACGCGCGCCGAAAGCGAGTTCATCGACCGCTATCTCGAAGTCGTCGACCAATTGGGACGGATCAACCCCGCCCGCGGTACGCACACCTACGGAGCCCTGCGCGCCGCACAGGCTTTGGCCGCCCAGGCGGGCGCCCTCCGGGACGCGCTCACGCTGATGCACACGCGTGGCGAGAGCGAACTGCACGCACCCACGCTGGCCCGCGCCTTGCGGGTGCTCGGCGGGGAGCGGCGTACGGCCAGGATCACTGTCCCCCCGGAGCGCACGAGTTGAGGTCGCCCGCCGCGGCACGCACGCGTACGAGTGGGTGTCAGCCAACCGGACCAGTGGCCTCTTCCGCTTACGTGCCGCGCGAGTTGCGTTCCCTGATGGGCCATCCGGTGGATCGCGGCGCGACGTCGCAGGTACGGCGCTTGCCGCGGCGCCACCCCAACTGGGCCGAATGGGGCCCTCCACCTGAACGGATCAGTGGTGACGAGCTTCACAAAACGTCGTTTCGGGTCGGAAATCCGGCAGTTCGTGCGTCAAGATCGCTGGGACGACAAGCCCCCGCCACCACGGCGGGGCGGTCCGGGCGGACGCCGAGTCCTGCCGCCGCGCCGGATGCCTGAGTCGACATGAGTGCTTTCGGCAGGAGTGGAGGACCCAGGCAGTACGGTCCGGCCGCCCTACCCGGCCGGATCTTGGGGTGAAGCCGCTCACGCGGCCGGGCACCTTCGCCAGCCCGAACCCGACAGGTCATCCTTCACAGGCGGCTGACGAAGGGTTGCGCATGACTGCGCATGCATACAGTCCGTCCCTGTTCACGCGGACGGGTGCCGTCTCCGCTGTCACTCTCGCCGCCGTCGGCGGTTCCCTGCTCGTGCCGGGCGCCACCCCCGAGGCCCATGCCGCCTCCGCGTACGCCGCCAAGGCCCTGAACGTGGCCGCGTCCAAGAAGGGCGCACCCTACCGGTACGGCGCCATCGGTCCCAGCCGGTTCGACTGCTCGGGCCTGGTCCTCTACTCGTACCGGAAGGCGGGCCGGAGCCTGCCGCGCACGGCACAGGCCCAGTACAACCGCACGAGCCATGTCCCGGCGTCCGGCCGCCGAAAGGGTGATCTGGTGTTCTTCCACCACGGCGGGCAGGTCTACCACGTCGGGATCTACGCGGGCGGGGGGAAGATCTGGCACTCCCCCAAGTCCGGCTCGGTGGTGAAGCTGAGCAAGATCTGGTCGAAGGGTGTCCGGTACGGTCGCGTGGGGTGACCGGCTGCGGGACCGCGGATTCAGCAGATCATCCCGACAACAGGACACGAACCGCGCAATGTGGGTTACTCGTACCAAATGAGTAACGAGGAATCCCGTATGGCGCGGGATGAGACCGAGACCGAGCGGGCGGACCGCAATTTCGCCGAGCTCCTGCAAGAGCTGCGGGTCATCCAGACCGGCGTCCAGATCCTGTTCGCCTTTCTGCTGACCCTCGCGTTCACGGCCCGGTTCCCCTCACTCGACTCGTTCCAGCGCGGGACCTACGTGACGACGCTGATGCTGTCCGTGGTGGCCGCGGCGCTGTTCACCGCACCTGCCGCGGTGCATCGGGGGCTGTTCCGCAAAGGCGCCAAGAAGGAGATCGTCTCGGTCTCCTCCCGCCTGGCGGGGACGGGGCTCGCCGTCCTCGCCCTGGCGCTGACTTCGGCGGTGCTGCTCGTGGTCGACGTGGTGCACGGTACGCCCGAGGGGATCGTCGCCGCCGCTGTCACGCTTTTCGTCTGCACCATGCTGTGGGGAGCCCTGCCCCTGGGCATGGCGCGGAGGTTCGACCGGCGGGGCCGACAGACGGACCGGGCCGGCCGGGGACCGAACGCGCACTCGGACCCCGGTTCGGACTCGGGTCCCCGCCGGTCCTGAAAGCTCAGCGGCCCGGCGCGGTGCGCAGGATGGTGGTGATCGCCTCGTCGAGCTGCCGGTCCGTGAGGTCGGCGCGTGCGGTCAGCCTGATCCGTGAGATGCCGTCGGGCACGGACGGCGGCCGGAAGCAGCCGACGGCCAGCCCTGCGGCACGGCAGTCGGCGGCCCAGCGTACGGCCGACTCGGGCGAGGGCGCCCGTACGGAGACGACCGCGGCGTCCGGGCGGGCGGCCGTCAGCCCGGCGTCCGTGAGGCGTTCGTGGAGCGTCGCCGCCACCGCGCGAGCACGATCCGCCAATTCCGGCTCACGCCCGATCAGACGCAGACTCGCCAGTGCCGCGCCCACCGCTGCCGGGGCGAGGCCGGTGTCGAAGATGAACGTCCGCGCGGCGTTGACCAGATGGGCGATGACCCGCGCGGGGCCGAGCACCGCGCCACCCTGACTGCCCAGGGACTTGGAGAGAGTCATGGTCGCGACGGCATCGGCCGCGCCCGCGAGCCCGGCCGCGTGTAGCGCGCCCCGGCCCCCGTCGCCCAGCACCCCGAGCCCGTGCGCGTCGTCGACGACCAGCGCGGCGCCATGCGCACGGCAGGCTGCGGCGAGCGCGGCGAGCGGCGCCGCGTCGCCGTCCACCGAGAAGACCGAGTCGGTGACGACGAGCGCCCGCCGCCCTGGGTGCGCGTCGAGGGTCTTGCGTACGGACTCCGGGTCGGCGTGCGGGACGACGGCCGTCTCGGCCCGGGCCAGCCGGCATCCGTCGACGATGGAGGCGTGGTTGCCCGCGTCCGAGACGATGAGGGAGCCGTGCGCGCTGAGCGCGGTGAGGGCCGCGAGGTTGGCCGCGTAACCGGAGGAGAACACCAGCGCCGCCTCGAAGCCGCAGAACCGGGCCAGCTCCGCTTCGAGTTCGGCGTGCAGGGCGGTGCTCCCGGTGACCAGGCGCGACCCGGTGGCTCCCGCGCCCCAGCGGTGGGCCGCTTCGCCTGCCGCCGCGGTGACCTCCGGCCTGCGGGTGAGCCCCAGATAGTCGTTGCTCGCCAGATCGAGCAGGACGTCGTCGGCGGCGCGCGGACGCAGCGCGCGGACCAGACCGGCGTCCGCGCGCAACCGCGCCGCTTCGTCGATCCACTCGAACGGATCCTTGAGCATGGCCTGAGGCATGGCAGTGCGGTCCTTTTGTAGGCAGCGAACAGACCCTAGCGTCGTGCCGCAAAGGTCAGAGTGTGGCCATGCACACACATCAATCCGCGTGTGTTGTCCAGTTCCTCCTTGGCCGAGAGGTGTCCGGTAGGCGAGGATCTCCGCCATGGACCTCCTGAACACGCTGGTGGACAAGGGCCTGCGGCGTGAGCTGCCGACCCGCGAAGAAGCCCTCGCCGTACTGGCGACTTCCGACGACGATCTGCTCGATGTGGTGGCCGCGGCCGGCAAGGTGCGCCGCCAGTGGTTCGGACGGCGGGTGAAGCTGAACTATCTGGTGAACCTGAAGTCCGGTCTGTGCCCCGAGGACTGCTCGTACTGCTCGCAGCGCCTCGGTTCCAAGGCGGACATCCTCAAGTACACCTGGCTGAAGCCCGATGAGGCGTCGAAGGCCGCCGCCGCGGGTGTCGCCGGCGGTGCGAAGCGGGTGTGCCTGGTGGCGAGTGGCCGGGGGCCGACCGACCGCGATGTCGACCGGGTCTCGAAGACGATCGAGGCGATCAAGGCGGAGAACGAGGGCGTCGAGGTGTGCGCCTGTCTGGGGTTGTTGTCCGACGGACAGGCGGAGCAACTGCGCGAAGCGGGCGCGGACGCGTACAACCACAACCTCAACACCTCCGAGGGCACATACGGGGACATCACCACCACGCACACCTACGCGGACCGCGTGGACACCGTCCAGAAGGCGCATGCCGCAGGGCTTTCGGCCTGTTCAGGGCTCATCGCCGGCATGGGCGAGAGTGACGGGGACCTGGTCGACGTGGTGTTCGCACTGCGCGAGCTCGACCCGGACTCGGTGCCGGTGAACTTCCTGATCCCGTTCGAGGGGACGCCGCTCGCCAAGGAGTGGAACCTCACGCCCCAGCGGGCGCTGCGGATCCTCGCCATGGTCCGTTTCGTCTGCCCGGACGTCGAGGTACGGCTCGCCGGTGGCCGCGAGGTGCAGCTGCGCTCGCTCCAGCCGCTGGCGCTGCATCTCGCCAACTCGATTTTCCTGGGCGACTATCTGACCAGCGAGGGCCAGGCCGGCCAGGCGGACCTCGACATGATCGCGGACGCGGGCTTCGAGGTGGAGGGCGCGGACACCACCACGCTGCCCGAGCACCGCGCGGACGCGGTCGCGACTTCGGGCGGCGGCTGCGGGCCGTCGCACGGCGGCGATGACGGCGGGGTCTGCGGTTCGTCCCACGGTGACGGCGGCTGCGGTTCGTCCCACGGCGGTGGCTGCGGGCCCTGCGGTGGCGGTGCGTCCGCACCCGCATCCGCACCCGAGACCTCTGCCGCGCGTCCGGATCTGGTGGCGGTGCGGCGCCGTGGCACCGGGACGGACCTCGCGCCGAATGCGTAGCGACGAGGTACGCCGGCTCGTCGAACTGGACCGGGCGCATGTCTGGCATCCGTACGGCCCGATGCCGGGCCGTACGGACCCCCTGGTCGTCGAGTCGGCGTCCGGGGTGCGGCTCCGGCTCGCCGAACCGGCCCACGGCCGGCGGGAGCTGGTCGACGGCATGTCCTCCTGGTGGTCAGCGATCCACGGCTACAACCACCCCGTGCTCAACGAGGCGGCGCGCGGCCAGCTCGACCGGATGAGTCATGTGATGTTCGGCGGGCTCACCCACGAGCCCGCCGTCCGGCTCGCCGCCCGACTGGTCGAGATCACTCCGGAACCCCTGCGGCACGTCTTCCTGTGCGACTCCGGCTCGGTCGCGGTCGAGGTCGCGGTGAAGATGTGCTTGCAGTACTGGCGTTCGGTGGGACGGCCGGAGAAGCAGCGGATGCTGACCTGGCGCGGCGGGTACCACGGCGACACCTGGCAGCCGATGGCGGTGTGCGACCCGGACGGCGGGATGCACCACCTGTGGTCGGGGGTGCTGCCGCACCAGGTCTTCGCGGACGCCCCTCCGAACGGCTCCCCCGGTGACTCCGGCTACGAGGAGGCGTACGCGGACCATCTGCGCGGGCTCATCGCACGTCATGCGCATGAGCTGGCGGCGGTGATCGTGGAGCCGGTGGTGCAGGGCGCGGGGGGGATGCGGTTCCACTCCCCCGAGTATCTCCGGGTGCTGAGGGAGGCCTGCGACGCCCATGACGTACTGCTCGTGTTCGACGAGATCGCGACGGGCTTCGGACGCACCGGCGCGCTCTTCGCGGCGGAGCACGCAGCGGTGTCCCCCGATGTCATGTGTCTGGGCAAGGCACTGACCGGGGGGTACGTGTCGATGGCGGCGACGCTGTGCACCGCCAGGGTCGCTGACGGGATCTCCCGGGGAGAGGTCCCGGTGCTGGCGCACGGGCCCACCTTCATGGGCAACCCGCTGGCTTCCGCGGTCGCCTGCGCGTCGATCGATCTGCTTCTGAGCCAGGACTGGGCTCAGGAGGTCAAGCGGATCGAGGCGGGTCTGCACACGGGGCTCGCGGAGGCGCGGTCGCTCCCGGCGGTACGGGATGTACGGGTGCTCGGGGCCATCGGTGTCGTCCAGCTCGACCACCCGGTGGACATGGAGGCGGCGACCCGGGCGGCCGTCCGCGAGGGCGTCTGGATCCGTCCCTTCCGCGATCTGCTGTACACCATGCCGCCGTTCGTCACGAGCGACGAGGATCTGGCCCTGATCGCACGGGCGGTGTGCGCGGCGGCGGCCGCGGGCTGACTCAGCCACGTCTGCGGCAGCGGAAGAACGAGAGCGAGGAACGGCATGGGTGTCATCGTCGTCAGCGGAACCGGGACCGAGATCGGCAAGACCGTGGTCACCGCGGCCGTGGCCGCCGTGGCCGCGGCCACGGGCCGCAAGGTGGCCGTGCTCAAGCCCGCGCAGACCGGGCTGGTGTCCGGCGAGCCCGGGGACGCCCACGAGGCGGCACGGCTCGCGGGCCACGGAGTGACGGCGGTGGAACTCGCCCGGTTCCCGGAGCCGTTGGCTCCGAACACGGCCGCGCGCAGGGCGGGCCTTGCGGCGGTGGGACCGCGGGAGGTCGCCGAGGCCGCGGAGAAGCTCGCCACCGAGCACGACCTCGTGCTCGTCGAGGGGGCGGGCGGTCTCCTCGTACGCCTCGACGACACGGGCGGAACGCTCGCCGACGCCGCCGGGCTGCTGCGCGCACCGGTGCTCGTGGTCACGGCCGCCGGGCTCGGGACGCTGAACGCGACACAGCTCACCACCGAGGCGCTACGGGCGCGATCGCTGGAACCGCTGGGAGTCGTCATCGGCAGCTGGCCCACCGCACCCGACCTCGCCGCACGCTGCAACCTCGCCGACCTGCCCGTCACGTCGGGCGCGCCGCTGATCGGCTGCGTGCCCGCGGGCGCGGGCGCGCGGGAGCCCGACGCCTTCCGCCGTAGCGCGCCGTCCTGGCTCGCGCCGGTGCTCGGTGGCGCCTGGGACGCGGACGCCTTCACCACGGCGGTAGCCTGACCGGATGGGTGGCTTGGTGCCCGCGAGGGTCAGCGAGATCGTCTTCGACTGCGCCGAGCCGGCGGCACTGGCCCGGTTCTGGGCCACGATGCTCGGCGGTGAGCCGGTGGAGCGCGAGCCGGACTGGGCGTATGTCGACCCGCCCGGGTTCGTGCGCATGGCGTTCCAGCGCGTACCGGAGGGCAAGCAGGTCAAGAACCGGCTGCATCTCGACCTGGAGGCGGACGGCATCACGGACGCGTCCGCCGCAGCCGTGCGGCTCGGCGCGTCGCTCGTCGGCGGCATCGTCAGCGACGAGCAGGGCTCGTTCCAGGTGCTGCGGGACCCCGAAGGCAACGAATTCTGCTTTTGTGAGTGACGGACCGGCTGATCCTGGCCGTCCGGGGGGAGAATCTCCGTACCGGTCGTCCGAGGAGGCCCACGATGCCGTTGCGCGCGCCGAACGTCACCAGGGATGCCGTCCACCACCCCCTGTTCGCCCGTTTCTACGCCCGGATCAGCGTCGCCGCCGACACCAGAGCCGGGGTCGCGGAGTACCGCGGTGAGCTGCTGTCCGGCCTTTCCGGCCGGATCATCGAGATCGGCGCCGGCAACGGGCTGAACTTCCCGCACTACCCGGCGGCCGTGTCCGAGGTCGTGGCGATCGAACCCGAACGTGTCCTGCGGCAGTTGGCGGTGGCCGCGGCGCGGCACGCCGATGTGCCGGTCGATGTGGTGCCGGGCGCCGCCGAGGCCCTGCCGGTGAAGAGCGAGGCGTTCGACGGGGCCGTGGTGTCCCTGGTGCTCTGCTCGGTACGGGACGTCGCCCGGGCGCTCGGCGAGATCAGGCGGGTGCTGCGGCCGGGCGGCGAACTGCGCTTCTTCGAGCACGGCCGGGCGCCCGGACGGGTCATGGCCGGGGCGCAGCGGGCACTCGACCGCACGGTGTGGCCCCTGCTGTTCGGCGGCTGCCACACCGCCAGGGATCCGCTCGCCGCGATGGAACAGGCCGGCTTCGAGATCGGCGCCTACCGATCGCTGTACATCCCCGAGAAGGGGCCACGGCTCCCCTCGTCGTTCACGGTGCTCGGAGTGGCGCGCCGGCCCTTCGCGGCGGACGGGCCGGACGGACCGGAGCGGAACGAGCCCTGAGCGGCTCCGCTCCGTCCCCGGATCACCCCTGAGGCCTGTCCGACTGATCCGCGAAGGCCCGCAGCGCGTCGGCCGGTTCTTCGTGGGCTACTGGTCCATCTTCGCGTTCGGCTCGTCGACACGCCGGGACAGCTCCTCGATGTCGGCGGGCGCGGTGGGGCCGGGCGAGGGTGCGGACGGATGACTTCCGGTGATCTTTCCGTCAGGGACGGAAAGCAGAGTCAATCACTCCATTGCCGCAGTTCAGCGGCGATGGCCCGGACATCCGCCTTGCCCTTTTTGACCAGCCGGGCGAGGTCCCGCACCTGCTCGGGCGTGGTGGCCACCTTCAGTCCGCAGGCGACGAGATAGCCGTAGGCCACGGCGGAGGCGAACATGGCGTTGGAGTGTTCCAGAGCCGGTACGTGCAGCAGAAGCTGGAGCAGGGACGCGGCCCGTGTGTGGGGGTCGCTGTAGACGGGCGTACCGAATATCTCCGCCTCATGCCGGCTTACGGCGGCCACGAGCGCGCCCCAGTCGGTGACCTGGGGGTCTCCCGGGGTCTTGTACTCGGCGACCATGAGGAGCCAGGCGAGGTCGATCGAGAGGGTCAACGCCCGCCCTCGCTCCCCTGCGACGCACCGCCCGGAGTGTCCGGCGTCCCGAACTCCTCGGTGAACACCGCCTCGTACTGCTGCATGAAGTCCGCCGCCGCCTCGACGAAGGTGCGCCCCACCTCCCCCGCGTCCTGCTTGACGAGCTCCTCGATGTAGCGGTTCACGCTCACGCCCCGCTGCTGGGCCCGCCGCCGGGCGGCCTCGGCGGTGCTCTCGTCCACGCGTACGTTCAGCTGAGTCTTCGCCACACCCTCAAGCTAGCGCCGTAGCGCTAGCACCGGCAAGCACGGCTCGATCGGCCCGGGCGGCGTCACCGACTGCTTTGCCGGTCCTTTACCATAGGTGCCACCACACGGCCTTCGAACGAAAGGTGTGAGCGTCCGCCCATGGGCGAGCCTCCCAGTAGTAGTCATCACCTCGGAAACCGAGCGTTCCTCCTCCCGCTGGCCGATCATGGGACGGAGGTGAACCGATGACCGAAGTGCTCCTGCTCCTGGTGGCGGTGCTGCTCTGCCTCGCCTGCGGAGCGTTCGTCGCGGCGGAGTTCTCGCTCACGACGGTCGAGCGCCCCGAACTCGAGCGCGCCGCCGAGCGGGGTGAGCGCGGCGCCGCCAGCGCGCTGAAGGCGGTCCGCGGGCTCACCTTCCAGCTCTCCGGGGCCCAGCTCGGCATCACCGTGACCAATCTGGTCGTCGGCATGCTCGCTGAGCCCTCGATCGCCAAGCTGATCACGGGTCCGCTCGAGGCGATCGGCGTGTCCGAGTCCGTGGCCTCGTCTCTCGCACTGGTCATCGGCACGACACTGTCGACGATCGTGCTGATGGTCGTCGGCGAGCTGGTCCCCAAGAACTGGGCGATCTCCGCTCCGCTCGCGGTGGCCAAGGTCGTCGCCACCCCGCAGCGGGTGTTCTCCGCCGCGTTCCGTCCGCTGATCGGCCATCTGAACAGCATGGCGAACCGCATGGTGCGCCGGTTCGGGTTCGAGCCGACGGAGGAGCTCGCCTCGGCGCGCACCCCCGAGGAGCTCATCGCCCTGGCCCGGCACTCCGCCAAGGAGGGCGCGCTGGAGGCGGACACCGCCGAGCTGTTCGTCCGCACCCTCAACCTCGCCGAGCTGACGGCCGAGAACGTGATGACCCCGCGCGTCCAGGTCACCGCCCTCGAAGCGCAGGCGACCGCCGAGGACGTCGCCAACGCCACCCGGGCCACCGGACTCTCGCGCTTCCCCGTCTACCGGGACAGCCTCGACACGGTCATCGGGATCGCCCACATCAAGGACGTCCTCGCCGTACCAGCCGACGAGCGGCACCGGCACCCGGTGCTCGAGCTGCTGCGGGAGCCGGTCCTGGTGCCCGAGACGCTGACCGTAGACCGGCTCCTGGACCGGCTGTCCGCCAAGCGGACGATGGCCGTGGTCATCGACGAGTACGGCGGCACGGCCGGGGTGGTCACCCTGGAGGACATCGTCGAGGAGGTCGTCGGCGAGGTGCGCGACGAGCACGATCCGCACGAGACCGCCGACCTGGCCCGCGCGGGCGAGGACGCGGACGGCCGGGCCCTGTGGTCCGCCGACGGGGCCGCACGCACCGATCAGCTCCAGGCCATCGGGCTGCGGGTGCCGGACGGTCCGTACGAAACGCTGGCCGGTCTGATCGCCCGCACCCTCGGCCGGATACCGGCTGTCGGCGACACCATCGAGCACTCGGGCTGGCGGCTCGATGTCGTGGACGCGTCCGGACGGCGGGCGGCACGCGTGCTGCTGCACGCGCCCCTGCTCCCGGCGGACGATGACGCCGGGACCGACACCGACCACGACACCGACGGGCCGGCTGACCACGACGCCGACGGGAGGTCCGCGCGATGACCGCGATCCAGCTCTTCATCGCCTTGCTGACCCTGGTCGTCAACGCCTTCTTCGTCGGCGCCGAGTTCGCACTGGTCTCGGTGCGCCGCAGCCAGATCGAGCCGAAGGCCGAGCAGGGCGACCGGAGGGCGCTGAGCGTCATCTGGGGCCTGGAACACGTCTCGGCCCTGCTGGCCGCGGCTCAGCTCGGCATCACCCTGTGCACGCTGGTGCTGGGTGTGGTCGCCGAGCCGGCGATCGCGCACCTGCTGGAGCCGGTCTTCGACGCCGTCGGAGTGCCGCACGGGCTGGCGTACCCGATCTCGTTCGTGATCGCGCTGGCGGTGGCGACGTATCTGCACATGCTGCTCGGCGAGATGGTGCCCAAGAACATCGCGCTCGCCGAGCCGACCCGTACGGCGCTGGTCCTCGGTCCGCCGCTGGTGGCGCTGGCCCGGGCGCTGCGTCCAGTGATCTTCACGATCAACGCCTTCGCCAACGCCCTGCTCAAGCTGCTGCGGGTCGAGGTCAGGGACGAGGTCTCCGCGACCTTCTCGGACGACGAGCTGGCCCGGATGGTGCGCGACTCGGGGGACGCGGGACTCCTGGACGACCGGGCCGCCGAGCGGCTGCACGACGCGCTGGAGCTGGGGCGGCGGCCGGTGCGCGAGGTCGTGATGCCGGTCGGGCGGCTGGTGTACGCACAGGTCGGCACCACGCCCGAGGAGCTGGAGCGGCTGTCCGCGGAATCGGGCTTCTCCCGCTTCCCGGTCCTGGACGACACGCGCCAGATCCTCGGCTACCTGCACGTGAAGGACGCTCTGGACGAGGCTCCCCGCGATATGCCGTTCCCGGTCACGGCACTGCGGCCGATCGCTCGCGTACGTGGCGTGACCCCGCTCGACGACGTGCTGACCGCGATGCGCCGCAGCCGGACCCATCTTGCCGCGGTGCTCGACGAGGACGGCAAGCTGGCCGGACTGGCCACGATGGAGGACATCCTGCGGGAGCTGGTCGGCACGCCGGGTCAGGGCCGCTGAGCCGAAGGTGCGCGGTCCGTGGTCTCGGTGATGCCGGGGCCGCGCCCGCCCACTTTCGAGGCGCCTATCGCCGTGAGCACGGAGAGCAGGGTGGCCAGACCGGCCGTCGCCAGCGCGGCGGGCCAGTCGACGTCGAAGAGGCTCGTCGCCTTGGCGACGAGCACAGCGGCGAGGGACTGGGCGAAAGTGCGGATGGCGCGTTCGGCGGTGGCGACCCAGAAGGCGCCACTCAGCAGGTTCGTCATGCACAGGACATTACCGAGCCGTGAGCAACCGACTACGACCGGTCCCCGGCCGTCAGCCGGACACCCCGGACCCCCAGGGCATACCGCGCGGTATGATCGGCCCGCCATGGAGATGAATGCTACGTACACCAGCTTTGTCGCGATCGGCGACTCCTTCACCGAGGGCATGTCCGACGGGCAGCCCGACGGCTCGTACCGGGGCTGGGCCGATCTCCTCGCGGCACGGCTCGCGTCCCGCACCCCCGGCTTCCGGTACGCGAACCTCGCGGTCCGCGGGAAGCTCATCGGCCAGATCGTCGATGAGCAGGTGGACCGCGCCGCCGGCATGAACGCGGACGTGGTGACCCTCGTCGGCGGACTCAACGACACCCTGCGCCCGAAGTGCGACATGGGACGGGTGCGGGGGCTGCTCGACGAGGCGGTGGAGCGGCTGGCACCCTCCTGCGGCCGACTGGTGCTGATGCGCAGCCCGGGGCGCAACGGCCCGGTCATGGAGCGCTTCCGCCCGCGCATGGAGGAGCTGTTCACGCATATCGACATGCTCGCCGCCCGGCATGGCGCGCTGGTGGTGGACCTGTACGGGGCCCCGGTCCTCGGGGACCAGCGGTTGTGGGACGTGGACAGACTGCATCTGACCGCCGAGGGCCACCGGCGGGTCGCCGAGGCGGTCTGGCAGACACTGGGGCTGGCCGCCGAGGAGGACTGGCGGGCTCCGCTGCCCCCGGCCGCGCCCCCGGGATGGTCCTCCCGGCGCGCGGCGGATCTGCGCTTCGCCCGGGAGCATCTGGTGCCCTGGATCGGACGGCGGCTCACCGGGCGTTCCTCCGGCGACGGCAGGCCGGCCAAGCGGCCTGAGCTGCTTCCGTACACCGCCCCGCTCATCGCTCAGCGCACCGCCCCGCAGACCGCTGCGATCGACGGGGAGACCGCAGGGCTCTCGTAGCAAGCCACAAATCGGGGCGGGGCGCTGGCCTGCGCAAACCGCCAGTAGAATCCGTACACGTGACTGCCAAGCCCCGCATCCCCAATGTCCTGGCCGGCCGCTACGCCTCCGCGGAGCTCGCTGACCTGTGGTCCCCCGAGCAGAAGGTGAAGCTGGAGCGCCGGCTCTGGCTGGCCGTGCTGCGTGCCCAGCGGGACCTCGGGATCGAGGTGCCCGAGGCCGCGCTCGCCGACTACGAGCGTGTACTCGACCAGGTCGATCTGGCCTCCATCGCCGAGCGCGAGAAGGTCACACGGCACGATGTGAAGGCCCGCATCGAGGAGTTCAACGCCCTCGCCGGTCATGAGCACGTGCACAAGGGCATGACCTCCCGTGATCTGACCGAGAACGTGGAACAGCTCCAGATCCGGCTCTCGCTGGAGCTGGTCCGCGACCGCACGGTGGCGGTGCTCGCCCGTCTCGGCGCGCTGTCCGGTCAGTACGCGGAGCTGGTGATGGCCGGCCGCTCGCACAATGTGGCCGCGCAGGCCACGACGCTGGGCAAGCGATTCGCGACAGCCGCCGACGAACTCCTCGTCGCCTTCGGGCGGCTGGAAGAGCTGCTGGGCCGCTATCCGCTGCGCGGTATCAAGGGACCGGTCGGCACCGCCCAGGACATGCTCGATCTGCTCGGCGGTGACGCGGCCAAGCTCGCCGAGCTGGAGCAGCGCATCGCCGCTCACCTGGGCTTCGCACAGGCCTTCACCTCTGTCGGCCAGGTCTACCCGCGGTCCCTGGACTACGACGTGGTCACGGCGCTGGTGCAGCTCGCCGCGGCGCCGTCCTCGCTCGCGAAGACCATCCGGCTGATGGCGGGGCACGAGCTGGTCACCGAGGGCTTCAAGCCCGGCCAGGTCGGCTCCTCGGCGATGCCGCACAAGATGAACACCCGTTCCTGCGAGCGCGTCAACGGACTGATGGTCATCCTGCGGGGCTACGCCTCGATGACCGGCGAGCTGGCGGGTGACCAGTGGAACGAGGGCGATGTCTCTTGTTCCGTGGTGCGCCGGGTGGCGCTCCCGGACGCCTTCTTCGCCTTCGACGGACTGCTGGAGACCTTCCTGACGGTGCTGGACGAGTTCGGCGCCTTCCCCGCGGTCGTCGCGCGTGAACTCGACCGCTACCTCCCCTTCCTGGCCACGACCAAGGTCCTGATGGGCGCCGTTCGCGCCGGAGTCGGCCGGGAGGTCGCCCACGAGGTCATCAAGGAGCACGCCGTGGCCTCGGCGCTGGCGATGCGCGAGCAGGGCGCCGAACGCAACGAGTTGCTGGACAAGCTCGCAGCCGATGAGCGCATCCCGCTGGACCGCGCCGGGCTCGATGCCCTCATGGCGGACAAGCTGTCCTTCACGGGCGCCGCGGGCGACCAGGTCGCGGCGGTGGTCTCGCGTATCGAGGAGATCACCAAGCAGCACCCCGAGGCCGCCGGGTACGCCCCCGGGTCGATCCTCTGAATCGGACGCCCCGGTTCACGCCGGCTGAGCTGGAGGCCGCCCGCGATCGCCTCGTACCCGATGTGATCGCGGACGGCCTCGCCGTGCTGTTCTGCGGGATCAACCCCGGTCTGCTGACGGCGGCGACGGGCCATCACTTCGCCCGCCCGGGCAACCGCTTCTGGCCGGTGCTGCACCTCGCGGGCTTCACCCCGCGGCAGTTGCGTCCGGACGAGCAGGGCGAGCTGCTGATGTACGGACTCGGCATCACCAATGTGGCCGCCCGCGCCACCGCCCGCGCCGACGAGCTGGACGCGGAGGAGTTCCGTGAGGGAGGCAGGATCCTGACGGAGAAGGTGGAGCGGCTGCGGCCCCGCTGGCTCGCCGTCGCCGGGATCACCGCGTACCGCACGGCCTTCGGGGAGCGCGGCGCGCGCATCGGCCCACAGGAGCGGACGATCGGCGGGACGCGGATCTGGGCGCTGCCCAACCCCAGCGGCCTCAACGCCCACTGGACCGTGCAGTCCATGGCCGAGGAGTACCGGCGGCTGCGCCTGGCCGCCGGGGTGGCCCAGCAGGCTGCCTGAGTTCCCCGGGCACGCTGCCTCGTACCGGGCAGGCGGCGCCGCGCGAGGATCGCCCGGCGGCTGTGTTGCGGGCTCCGCGCGCCAGGTCCATAGTCCGAAGCATGGACCCGCGAGGGGCGGCGGACCCGCGAGAGGCGGCCCTGCGCCGGGCGTACGACCATGCCGTTCGCTGGCTCGCGAGCCTGTCCGAGCGGCGGATACCGGCCCGGGCGTCCGTCGAGGAGGTCGTCCGCGCGCTCGGCACCGAGCTGCCGGACGGTCCGAGCCCGCCCGAGGACGTGATCGAGCTGCTGGCCACCGCCTGCGAGCCCGGACTCACGGCCTTCCCCAGCGGCCGTTTCTACGGCTTCGTGATCGGCGGGAGCGAACCAGCCGCCCTGGCCGCCGACTGGCTGGTGAGCGCATGGGACCAGAACGCCGTGCTGCGCCTGATCTCCCCTGCGCACACGGCGGTGGAGGACATCGCCGAAGGATGGCTCCTGGACCTCCTGGGTCTGCCGCCGGGCAGTGCCGTCGGCTTCACCACCGGCGCCACCATGGCCAACTTCACCTGTCTCGCCGCGGCACGCGACACGGTGCTGAGACGGGCGGGCTGGAACACCGCCCGCGACGGGCTCAGCGGCGGTCCTGCGGTCCGGGTGCTCGCCGGTGAGTGCCGCCATATGACGATCGACCTGGCGCTCCGCTATCTCGGGCTCGGTGCACCGCGTCCGGTGGCGGCGGACAGCCAGGGACGCATCATCCCCGCCGCGCTGCTGGACGCCCTGGGCGCAGGCACAGGCAAGGGCACGCGATCGGCGCCACCGACGATCGTCGCGCTCCAGGCCGGGGAGATCCACACCGGAGCCTTCGACCCGTTCGAGGAGACGGTCGAGGCCGCCCGCGCCGCGGGCGCCTGGGTGCACATCGACGGCGCCTTCGGCCTCTGGGCCGCGGCGTCCCCCGAGTACGCCAGGCTGACCGCGGGCTGCGCGCAGGCCGACTCCTGGGCCACGGACGCCCACAAGACCCTGAACGTCCCCTACGACTGCGGTCTCGCCGTGGTACGGGACGCCCCTGCGCTGCGCGCGGCGATGGGCCAGCGCGGCGACTACCTCATCCAGCATGAACGGGGCGACCCCTTCGACAAGGTCCCCGAACTCTCCCGGCGGGGCCGGGCCTTCACCGTCTGGGCCGTGCTCCGTTCGCTCGGCAGGTCCGGGGTCGCCGCCCTTGTCGAGCGATTGTGCCGCCACGCCTCGGTGTTCGCCCGTGGCATCGCTGCCATCGAGGGGGCGCGAGTGCTGAACGACGTGGTGTTCACCCAGGTCTGTGCCGACTTCGGCGACGACGCGCGCACGGACCGGGTGCTGGACCGGGTGCTCGCGGACGGCACGGTCTGGATCAGCGGCTCCACCTGGAATGGCCGCCGGGTGATGCGCATCTCGGTGTGCAACTGGTCCACGACGGATGACGACGTGGCCCGGGCACTGGACGCGATCCGCCGCGCGGCTGCGGCAGCCTCGTAGAACCCGGTCAGGGAGGATCCGTCTCGGTGACCACGGCCAGCAGCTGGTACGGCAACTCCGTGTCCCACTTCGAGATGCCGAGCGCCACCCACAGCCCGTCCACACGCCACAGGTGCACATCCGGCACCGAGTTGCCGAGCACCTGCCAGGGCTCGGGTATCTCCTCACCGTCCTCGACGGACCGGACGAACAGCGAGTACAGACCGAACACCTGCGGCTCCCCCCACCGTTCGCTCAGCAGCAGCGCCAGTGCCTCGCGCTCCGCCTCGAACTGCGCGGCCACGATCTCCATCCGGGAGCGGTCGTCCCAGAACCCCTCACTCGTGCTCAGCTCGGCCGTGTGGAAGCCGGGGCCGCTCTCGCCCACGTCCGACCGGCCGGACGCCACGGGGAAGGGCCGTGAGCGCAGCAGGTCGATGGTCGCCAGATGCCGAGCGAGGGTGGTCATGTGTTCCAGTAAAGCCGTCGCCACTGACATATGGCGTGCCGTCAGGCGTCCCCGCAGCGAGTACGATCCGCCAGACACCCGCACGACCAGGAAGGACCCACCGTGGGGCGGCTGACCGGTGGAGACCCGTCGCTGCTGCGGCGCATCAACTCCGCGGTGGTGCTGGATGCGCTGCGGGGCGCCGGTACCGCCACGCTCACCGATCTGACCCGCGCCACCGGGCTGTCGCGCCCCACGGTCGAGGGAGTGGTCGAGGGACTGATCGGGGACGGGCTCGTCGCCGAGGTCGCGCCCGGGGAACCCGAGAAGGGCCAGACCAGGCGGCAGGGCCGCCCGGCTCGGCGGTTCCGGTTCCGGACGGAGGCGGGGCATCTCCTCGGTGTGGAGATCGGCCCGCACCGGGTGGCCGTGCTGCTGTCCGGTCTTGACGGCGGGATCTCGGGCACCGGCTCGCGGGAGGTGGCTCAGACCGCGTCCGCCGACGAGCGACTGGAACAGGTGCGCGCGCTTGTCGCCCAGGTGCTGCGCCGCTCCGGTGTCGCCCGCAGCTCGCTGCGCGCCGTGGGCGTGGGCACCCCGGGGATCGTGGAGGCCGACGGCACCGTACGGCTGTGCACCGCACTGCCCGGCTGGACGGGGCTGGCGCTGGGCGAGCGGCTGCGGCGGTCGTTCCGCTGTCCCGTGCTGGTGGAGAACGACGCCAACGCCGCGGCGGTCGCCGAGCACTGGAAGGGCTCGGCCACGGACTCCGACGACATCGTCTTCGTCCTCGCCGGGCTGAGCCCCGGCGCCGGTTCCCTGATCGGCGGACGGCTGCACCGGGGCTTCGGCGGCGCGGCCGGGGAGATCGGTGCCCTGCATCTGCTGGGTCGCGAGGCCACTCCGGAGGCCCTGCTGTCGACCACCGGTGAGCCCCTGCCCCCGCTGGACGAGCAGGCCGTCGCGGAGGTCTTCGCCGACGCCCGCCGGGGCGACGAGCGTGCCCGCGCGGCGGTGGACCGGTTCATCCAGCGCCTGGTGCACGATGTGGCGGCTCTGGTGCTGGCGCTGGACCCCGAGTTGGTCGTGGTCGGTGGCTGGGCGGCCGGGCTGGAGGGTGTCCTGGATCCGCTGCGCGACGAGCTGTCACGCTTCTGTCTGCGCCCGCCCCGTGTGGCCCTGTCGGTGCTGGGCGAGGCGGCGGTGGCGACGGGTGCGCTGCGCGTGGCGCTGGACCATGTGGAGGAGTCGCTGTTCGCCCTGGCGGGGACGGTGACGGAACGGCGCTGACCGGCGCGCCGCCACTCCGTTTCAGTCGCCGAAGGTGAGTCGGCACGTGTCCGCGCGATAGGTGGCGACGGAGACCGCGGCGATGCGGTCGGCGCTGACGTAGCGCGTGGTCACGACCAGTACGGGCGCACCGGGCAGCCGGTCCAGCTCCTTGGCGTCGTCGGCGCGGGCCGAGCCGAGCTCCACGGCGCGGTCCTGCCCGTCCAGGGGGAGCTGCCGCAGTACGTGCAGCACCTCACCGGCCAGGGCGGCGCCTGAGGGGGCGTCGACGGTGGACGCGAACTCGGAGGAATCACCGGGCACATAGAGCAGTTCGGCAGCCACGGGCTGACCGTGACGGACCAGCATCCGGCGCACCGTGTGGACTTCGTCGTCGCTGGCGGTGCCGAGCGCCATGGCGACGGCGGCCGGTGGCCGGGAGAGCAGACAGCCGACGGGCTCCCAGGCGTCCCCCGGCCCACCGGGCCAGTCCTGCGGGGATGTGGAGACGTCGACGCCCATGCGGGGTGGCGCCACGGTGGTACCCACGCCCCGACGACGCTGCAACCGCCCTTCCAGCGTGAGCTGTTCCAGGGCCTGACGGAGCGTGGCACGGGCGACACCGAAGCGGGCGGCGAGCTCACGCTCGTTGGGCAGGACCTCGCCGACGGCGAACTCGGAGTCGAGCGCCTCGCCGATCACGGTCTTGAGGTGCCGGTACTTCGGCTCCGGCACCGCTTCCAGCTGCGTGGTCCCCACCTTGTCCTCCGTGCCTGCCTGTCCCGGTGGTTTTCCGTGGCTTGTTTATTAAAGGTTCCTGCACTATGTCTGCGACCATAGAGCGGCCCCATCGGCTGGTCAAGACCAATCCTTGGGCCCGAGGCGACCTGGAGTCACCCTTTACGGGGGGCTGGGGATCCTGGGCTTCGTCTACAGGAAGTTCGTGAGTTTGTCGGGGTTGCGCACCAGGTAGACGCACTGGATCCGGCCGTCCCTGACCTCGATCTGCACGAGGGTGTCCGGCTGACCGCCCACGAGCAACAGCACCCCGGGCGCCCCGTTGACCTGCATGAAGCGGTACTCCACCCCGGCCGCTGACCCCGTGGCGACGGCCGACAGGAAACGGCCGACCTTGTCGGCCGTGTCGATGACGCGCCGTGCCGCCTTGGCCCTGCCGCCGCCGTCGCTGACCAGCCGCACATCGGGGGCGAGCAGTCCGAGCAGGGCGTCGAGGTCACCGCCGCCCGCCGCGGCCAGGAACCGCTCGGTGAGTTCACGGCGCTGCGCCGCGTCGACGTCGTACCGCGGCTTGCGCTCCCCGACATGGCGACGGGCCCGCCCGGCAAGCTGTCGCACCGCCGCCTCGCTGCGTTCGAGGGTGACCGCGATGTCGGCGTACGGGAATCCGAACGCCTCCCTCAGCACGAACACCGCGCGCTCCAGCGGTGACAGCGACTCCAGGACGATCAGCACCGCCAGCGAGACGGACTCCTCGAGCACGGCGCGCTCGGCGGTGTCCGGCGAGAACGCGCCGGACTCGGTCGCGACGGGCTCGGGCAGCCAGGGCCCGACATAGGTCTCACGCCGGGACTGCGCCTGCCGTAGCCGGTCGATCGCCAGCCGGGTGGTGACCCTGACGAGATAGCCGCGGGGCTCCCGGACGTCCCCGCGCTCCTCGGCGGACCAGCGCAGCCAGGCGTCCTGGACCACGTCCTCGGCGTCGGTGAACCGGCCGAGCATGCGGTAGGCAACGCCGGTCAGCACGGAGCGGTGGGTCTCGAAGACATCAGCGGCGGATTCGGCAGGCACGTGCGGCGCGCTTCCCCTTGAACTGGAGGCTACTGAGCGGTAATCCTGTGCTGACAAACCGTATCAGCGGGCGCGGCCGCCGAGTTCAAGGAGCAGCAGCATGGCCTCGAAGGTCTCGTTCGACGTGGTTTCGGCCGGTGTGCGCCAGTCCCTGACCGTGGCTTATGAGCGCACGGGGTCCGGTGAGCCCCTGCTACTGCTCCACGGCATCGGCCACCACTGGCAGGCCTGGGAGCCCGTCATCCCGCTGCTCGCACCGGAGCGCGATGTCATCGCCGTCGACCTGCCCGGTTTCGGCACGTCCGCCGCGCTGCCCGCGGGCATGGCGTACGACCTGTCCACCGTGGTGCCCGTGCTCGGCGGGCTCTGCGAGGCACTCGGCGTGGAGCGGCCGCATGTCGCGGGCAACTCACTCGGCGGGCTGCTCGCCCTGGCAATGGGCCGCGAGAAGCTCGTCCGCTCCGTGACCGCGCTCTCCCCGGCCGGCTTCTGGACGGAGGCCGAACGCCGCTACGCGTTCGGGACGCTGCTGACGATGCGGCGCGCCGCCCTGGCGCTGCCCCGGCCGATGATCGACGGTCTGGCCCGCAGCGCCCCCGGGCGCGCGGCCCTCACCAGCACCATCTACGCCCGCCCGGGCCGCCGCTCACCCGAGGCGGTGGTCGCCGAGACCCTCGCCCTCCGTGGCTCCACCGGCTTCCACCGGACCCTGGGCGCCGGTCGCGGGGTCCTGTTCACCGACGACGTACCCGGAATTCCGGTGACGGTGGCCTGGGGCACCCGCGACCGCCTGCTGCTGCGCCGCCAGGGCGTCCGCGCAAAGCACGCCATCCCCGGCGCCCGTCTGGTGCGGCTGCCCGGCTGCGGTCATGTCCCGATGAACGACGACCCCGCGCTGGTGGCCCGGGTGATCCTCGACGGCAGTCGCTGAGCCGGCGGGGCGGCGGTACACCCCGGCCCCCCGGCCCGTCGCCACCACCTGATCGGCGCTCGCCGCCGGGCCGCCCGCTTCCGGTGAGCCGCCCCGCGCCATCGTCGACCTGACGGTGGCGGCCGGCCCCGTGGAGGGCTGCGGCGCCGGCGAGCCGGTGCCCCGGTTTCGCCGAACTCCCCGCGCGGGGTGCTCAACATGCCCGGCGGACCAGTGCGGTTCGGCTGCTGGGCGCGAACACCGAAGTCCCTGATCACCCTCGCACGGAAACCGGCCAGAACACCCAATAGGTACCCAAACGGATACTTAACCAGGCAGTCACAAAGCGTTCGTGATCACGCAACAACGCTCCGCCACAGTGATGGCATGACTGACACGACTTCCGCGAAGCATCCCCGCCGCCGGCACCACTGGCGGCGGGACCTGGTCGAACTGGCCGCCCTCTTCACCGCTGTCGCCGTGGCCGACGCCGTCGCGAACACGGTCGCCCACGGCCCCGACGGCCCGTATCTGCTGGCTGTCTCGGCTGTCGCGCTCATCGCCACGGCCGTGTTCCACGCCTGGTGGGCACGCCGCCACGGCCATGCGCCTCCGACCGCGTATACCGGCGGTCCCGGAGCGGCAGCCTCCGGCACCGCCGGCACCGACGCACCCCATGACACGGGCATCTCTGACACAGGCACCGCCGGAGAGCCGGGCCGGCCGGACGGGACCGCGCTGTGGCGCATGCGGACCACGGTGAAGGACCGGCCGGGCAGCCTCGCCGCCCTGTGCACCGCGCTCGCCCGTCACCAGGTCGACATCCTCACCCTCCAGACCCATCCGCTGGCCGCCGGCACGGTCGACGAGTTCCTGCTGCGCGCCCCCGCCGCGCTCCCGGCCCAGCAGATCACCCGCGAGGTGGCGGCCGCGGGCGGCAGCAGCACCTGGATCGAGCGGGCCGACGCCCATGACCTGGTCGACATCCCGACCCGGCTGCTCGGCCTCGCGACCCGCGCGGCCCTCGACGCCGCCGAACTCCCGCTCGCCCTCCGCCAGCTGCTCGGCCGCTGCACCATCCACGCCCAGCCCGCGGTCACCCTCGGAGGCCGACCGAACGGCGACCCCGTTCCCGTCGAAGGCGTCCTGGAGGAGACCGTGCTGCGGCTGCGTGATCCGAACGGTGGCACCATCACGGTGGAGCGGCCGTATCTGCCGTTCACTCCCACCGAGTTCGCCCGTGCCCGCGCCCTCGTGGAGCTCGACGCCCGGCTCGGCCCGCGTGTCCCGCGCGGCCAGGATGTACTGACCCTGCCGGAGGCGGGCGAGATCACCGTGCGCCGCGCCGACCGCGGCGACGTCCCCGCGGCCCGTGCGATGCACGACCGCTGCTCGGCACGCACGCTGGCGCTGCGTTACCACGGCCCGGTCGGCGACGCGGACCGCTATCTGAACCATCTGCTCAGCCCGAGCTTCGGCCGGAGCCTCGCCGTCGAGACGGCGTCCGGCCGGCTCGTCGCCCTGGGCCATCTGCTCTGGGACGGCGACGAGACGGAGGTGGCCCTCCTCGTCGAGGACGACTGGCAGCGCCGCGGTATCGGCTCCGAGCTGCTCGGCCGTCTTGTCGCGATGGCCGTCGACGCGGGATGCGAGAGCGTGTACGCCGTGACACAGGCGTCCAACACCGGCATGGTCGCCGCCATGCGCGGGCTCGGCTTCCCGCTCGACTTCCAGATCGAGGAGGGCACCCTGGTGATCAGCGCACGGCTGGACTCGGCTCCGCTGCCGTCCGGGCCTCCCCACGAGCTGCCGCGGGCGCTTGGCCGCGAACCGCAGTCGCCGCTCCCGCACGGCCGGACCGCGCGGGGGTAGCGCTCAGCGCCCCGCACAGGTCGGCCCAGAGGTCTTCCACATCCTCGAGACCGACCGACATCCGCAGCAGCCGGTCACTGACGCCTGCGGCATGCCGGTCTCCCTCGGCCACGATGCGGTGGCTGATGGAGGCCGGGTGCTGGATCAGGGTGTCGACGCTGCCGAGGCTCACCGCGGGCGTGATCAGCCGGACACCGGCGATCACCTCGCGGGCGTCTCCATGGACCTCGAAGGCGACCATGGCGCCGCCCACCGCCGGGTAGTGCACCCGGGCGACACGCGGGTCGGCGGAGAGCCGCCTGGCCAGGTCGGCGGCCGTCACCGATGCCGCGCGAATCCGCACCGGAAGCGTGGCGAGTCCCCTCAGCAGGAGGTAGCCCGCCATCGGGTGGAGCACCCCACCGGTGGCGAACCGCACCTGGCGCAGTGCGGCGGCGAACTCCTCGTCACAGGCGACGACGCCGCCCATCACATCGCCGTGTCCGCCGAGGTACTTGGTCGCGCTGTGCAGCACGATCCGTGCGCCCTGCTCCACCGGGCGCTGGAGCACCGGGGTGGCGAAGGTGCTGTCGACCAGCAGGGGCACCGAGCCGCAGGCATGGGCGAGCGCCCTGATGTCGGTCTCGGCGAGCGTGGGGTTGGCGGGGGTCTCGACCATGACCAGTCCGGTGTCCGGCCTGATCGCGGCGGCGACGCCCGCCGGGTCGGTCCAGGTGACCTCGGTGCCGAGCAGGCCGCCCTCCAGCAGATGGTCGCTGCAGCCGTACAGCGGCCGGACGGCGACCACGTGACGCAGCCCCATCGAGGCCCTGACCAGCAGTACCGCGGTCAGCGCGGCCATTCCGCTGGCGAAGGCCACCGCGTCGCCCGCGCCTTCGAGGCGGGCGAGTGCCGTTTCGAAGCGGGCCGTGGTGGGATTGTCCAGCCGGGCGTAGACGGGCGGTCCGTCGAGCCGGGCGCCGGTCGACGCGAAGGCGTCGATCCGCGCCGCCTCTTCCGCCACGTCGTGCGAGGGGTAGGTGGTGGACAGGTCGATGGGTGCGGCGTGCAGGCCGAGCGACACGAGGTCTTCGCGGCCGGCGTGCACGGCTTCGGTGGCGAGTGCCCGGCTGCCCGGGGTGGGGACGTTCGAGGCGACGTGATCCATGAGCGAAGAGTGAACAACTACCGGTGAGTAGCGGGATCGCTCCGTGTTACGTTCGGGCCATGGCTTCATCCGTCGTACTGGACCCGGTCGATCTCCACATACTGCGCGTTCTCCAGAACGACGCCCGGACCACCTACCGGGAGGTGGCGGCCGAAGTGGGTGTCGCACCCTCGACCTGTCTGGACCGGGTGGCCCGGCTGCGGCGCAGCGGAGTGATCCTCGGCCATCAGCTCCGAATAGATCCGGCCAAACTCGGCCGCGGTCTTGAGGCGCTGCTCTCCGTTCAGGTACGCCCGCACCGGCGCGAACTGATCGCCCCTTTCGTCGACCGGATCCGGGCGCTGCCCGAGACACGTGCGCTCTTCCATCTGACGGGCCCGGACGACTATCTGGTGCACGTGGCCGTTGCTGACACGGCCGATCTCCAGCGACTGGTGCTGGACGAGTTCACCTCGCGACCCGAAGTCGCCCGTGTGGAGACCCGGTTGATATTCCAGCAGTGGGACTGCGGACCGCTGCTTCCGCCGGGAATCGAGGCCTGAGCGACGCGTGCGGACAGGCTCGTTTGTCAGCCGACTGAGATCCAACGGCGGTGACGGCACCGCCCGCGCGCATCAGGATGAACGCATGCCAGAGACACCGAGCAGCGCACTGCCCCGCCAGATCGCAGACGCCTATGTAGACGCCCTCATCGATCTCGACCCGGTCGCCGGAACCTATCTGGGGGTTCCGGAGAGCGCGGGCCGGCTCCCCGATTTCTCCCCGGCCGGCCTGGAGGCCACGGCCGCGCTCGCTCGCGCGACCCTGGCCCGGCTCGATCTGGCGGAGGGTCTGCCCGGCGCGGCCGCGGATCAGGAGCGGCGCTGCGCCCGGCTGCTGCGGGAACGGCTCACGGCCTCACTGGCGGTGCACGAGGCCGGCGAGGGGTTGCGGGCGATCAGCAATCTGCGCTCCCCGGTCCACTCGGTACGCAGCGTCTTCACCGTGATGGCGACCGAGTCGAAGGCGGACTGGGCGGCGGTTGCCGAGCGGCTGCGAGCCGTACCGGAGGCGCTCGATGGATACCGGGCCGCACTCACCCTCGGTCTTGAGCGCGGCCTGCCCGCGGGGCCACGGGCCACCGCGGCGGTCATCGGCCAGCTCGCGAAGTGGTCGGGCACGGCGGACGCACCGGACACGAGGGCGACGCAGGGCGCGGCCGAGCGGGACGGATCGGCGGCCGGCGCCGCGAAGCCGCCGGCCGGAGGCGGACGGAGCTGGTTCGAGGAGTTCGTCTCGGGGGGCCCGGACGATCTGCGCGCCGAGCTGGACGACGCCGCCCAGGTGGCCACGGCGGCGTTCATCGGACTGCACGACTGGATGCGCGATGTCTACGCTCCGGCGATCGCCGGCGCCCCCGACACGGTGGGCCGCGAGCGGTACGCCCGCTGGAGCCGCTACTTCCTGGGCATCGACCTGGACCTCGACGACGCGTACGCGTACGGCTGGTCCGAGTTCCGTCGGCTGCTCGACGAGATGAGGACCGAGGCCGACAAGATCCTTCCCGGCGCGGACCCCTGGGAGGCCATCTCCCACCTCGACGAGCACGGCACGCACATCGAGGGCGTCGAAGAAGTCCGGCTGTGGCTCCAGAAACTGATGGACGAGGCGGTCGAGGCACTCGACGGCACCCACTTCGAACTGGCCGAGCGGGTACGGAAGGTGGAGTCCCGCATCGCCCCGATGGGCAGCGCGGCGGCCCCGTACTACACCGGTCCGTCGGAGGACTTCTCGCGCCCTGGCCAGACCTGGCTGCCGACCATGGGCAAGACCCGTTTCCCGGTGTACGACCTGGTGTCGACGTGGTACCACGAGGGCGTACCGGGCCACCACCTCCAGCTCGCCCAGTGGGCACACGTCGCCGACCAGCTCTCGCGCTACCAGGCGACCGTCGGCGGGGTCAGTGCGAACGTCGAGGGTTGGGCCCTGTACGCGGAGCGGCTGATGGACGAGCTCGGCTTCCTCCCCGACCCGGAGCGGCGACTCGGCTATCTGAACGCGCAGATGATGCGGGCGTGCCGGGTGATCATCGACATCGGTATGCACCTGGGACTCGCCATTCCGGCCGACTCCCCCTTCCACCCGGGCGAGCCCTGGACACCGGCCCTGGCCCAGGAGTTCTTCGGCCACTATGCCGGCCATCCCGCGGAGTTCGTGGAGAGCGAGCTGACCCGCTACCTCTCCGTGCCGGGCCAGGCCATCGGCTACAAACTCGGCGAGCGCGCCTGGCTCCAGGGCCGTGAGAACGCCCGTGCCGCGCGAGCCGCACGCGGTGAGGTGTTCGACGCCAAGGCCTGGCACATGGCGGCGCTGTCCCAGGGCTCGCTGGGACTTGACGATCTGGTCGACGAACTTTCCAGGCTCTGACCGGGCACCTGGCACGAAGGGCCCCGCCGCGCGGCTGTGCGCGACGGGGCCCATTGTGCCGCTCAGCAACCGCAGTCCCCGGCCTCCACCGGCGCGGTCAGCGGGTCGGGGGCACGGCGGCTCGTGCCGGACGAGACGGATGCCACGGATTCATAGGCGAATCCTTCCCGTACCCAGTACTCGAAGCCGCCGAGCATCTCCTTGACCTGGTAGCCGAGTTCGGCAAGCGCCAGCGCCGCGCGCGCGGCGCCGTTGCAGCCGGGCCCCCAGCAGTACGTCACCACGGGCACTCCCCGCTCCAGCAGCCGCTCGGCCTGCAGGGGGACGAGTGCCGTGGGCAGATGCACCGCACCGGGTATACGGCCCTGGTCCCACGCCTCCGTGGAGCGCGAGTCGAGCAGGACGAATCCGGGGCCACCGTCGGCGGACAGCGCGGCAGCCACGTCGGAGACATCGGTGTGGAAGGCCAGACCGGCCCGGAAGTGGGCGGCGGCCAGGGCCGGAGTGGCCGGGGGTACGCGCAGGACGGGGTTCGCGATCAGCGGGGTAGTCGTCATGACCAGGAATCTATGAGCCGTATCGCACCTTTTGAAGCGGAATTCCCCTGCACCGTGGTTGATCGGGCGGGGAATCCCCTGCAATCTCTGGGCTATGACGGGATATTCACCGGACGCCACCGACTGGCGCATACTCGCCGCCCTGCAGACCCGGGGCCGGGCCAGTTTCGCGGAGCTGGCCAGGACCGTCTCGATGTCACCGAGCGCGGTGACCGAGCGGGTGCGCAGACTCGAGGAGGCCGGGGTGATCTCCGGTTACGCCGCGGTGGTCGAGCACCAACGCGTGGGGCTGCCGATCCTCGCGTTCGTGCGGCTGCGCTATCCGAACGGGAACTACAAGCCGTTCCACGATCTGCTGGAGACGACTCCGGAAGTGCTCGAAGCACACCATGTGACCGGGGACGACTGCTTCGTCCTCAAGGTCGCCGCCCGGTCGATGCGGCACCTCGAGGAGATCACCGGGAGGATCGGCACACTCGGATCGGTGACCACCAGCGTCGTGTACTCGTCTCCCCTGCCCAGCCGGCCCGTCAGCCCCTCAGCGGCGCCGTGCGCAGCCGAACCCGGGAGCCGTGCCGCTCTTTGACGACCTCCAGCTGCACGGGGACGCGGCGACGCAGGTCGGCGACATGGCTGACGATCCCGACACTGCGGTCGCGTTCGCGCAGCGAGTCGAGGACGTCGAGCACCTCGTCGAGGGTCTGGTCGTCCAGGCTGCCGAAGCCCTCGTCGATGAAGAGCGTGTCCAGGCGTACGCCGCCGGCCTCGTCGGTCACCACGTCGGCGAGCCCGAGCGCGAGGGCGAGCGAGGCGAAGAACGTCTCTCCTCCGGAGAGCGTGGCGGTGTCCCGCTCCCGGCCCGTCCAGGCGTCGACCACATGCAGTCCGAGGCCGGCGCGTTTGCCGCCCGACCGGCTGTCCGAATGGACCAGGGTGTAGCGGCCGGCGGACATCCGCTGCAGCCGGACGCTGGCTGCGGCGGCAACCTGCTCGAGGCGGGCCGCGAGGACATACGACTCCAGTCGCATCCTGCGCTCGTTCTCGGCGGACGTACCCGCGGTGAGCCCGGCGAGGCGGGCGAGGCGGTCGTACTCCTCGCGCAGCGGCCCAAGGCGGCGCACCTCGGTGGCTGCCTGTGCGGAGAGCCGGTCGACTTCGGCGCAGCGTTCCCGGGCCGACGCGAGCGCCGACGCCGCTCCGCGCAGAAGCCGTTCGGCCGCACCGTGGACCCGCTGCGCGGCATCCGGGTCCGCAGGTGCGCGCTCGGCCGCATCCCGGGCCTCGGCCTCGGCGAGCCGGTCGGCGACCGCCGCCGCCTCCTGCTGCCAGGCATCGAGCCGGTGCTGCAGCTCGCGCTGCCCGGCCTCGCCCAGCAGCGCGGATGCGGCCTCTTCCGGCGTGCGGTATCCGGCGCGGAAGGCGGCGTCGGAGAGCCGGTCATCGGCTTCCTTCAGCCGCCGCGCGGAGTCCTCGACGACCCGCGCGGCCTCGGCGGCTGCACCGAGCAGTCCGATCCGCCGCTCAAGCAGCGCAGCCCGCTCGGTCACACTCCCCGCACCTCCGGTGGCGCGGGCCACCTCGGCGTCCAGCACCGTCAGCTCGCGGTCGAGCACTTCCCGGCGCGATGTCCGCGCCGCGGCCCGCCGCCCGGTCTCCTGACGCTCGGCAAGCCTCCCCGCGTGCTCACGCTCGGCTCTGGTCAGCGCCTCACGCGCCTCATGCGTACCCGCCGCGAGCAGATGCGCCTCGCGGTGCTCGCGCTCGAGCCGGACGACGACAGCGGCCAACTCGCCCACATCGGGGTCCGGTCCACTCAGGCCGTCGGGCTCTTCCCCGGCGTCGCCAGGCCCGTGCACGCCGCCGTCGGGCTCGTACGCGCCACCGTCGGGCCCGTTCACGCCGCCCTCGGGCCCGGCTGTCGTGGCCGGAAGCCCGGGCGTGCCCTCCGCACCGGGTGCGGTTTCCGTGCCGCTCTCGCCGAAGGCTCCCCGCCCCTCGGGGAGCAGCGCCGGTTCCCTGGCTGCGCGTCGGGCGCTGGTCAGTGACTCGTGGACGACGGCGAGTGCGCGTTCCGTGTCGGCGCGCTTCGCGTCGGCCCTCGTGTACGCGTCGTACGCCGCCTCTTCCTGCGCGCGGTCGATGGGCTGTTCCGCGGTGCGAGCCGGAGCCGGGTGGTCCGGGGAGCCGCACACGGTGCAGGGGGCTCCCGGGGCCAGCGCGGTGGCCAGTTCCGCCGCGATGCCGCGCAGGCGGCGTTCCTTGAGGTCGAGCCAGGATTCGCGCACGCCGTTGGCGTGGTCGCGGGCGGCGCGGAGGGTGTCCTCGAGCGTGGCGGCGCGGCCGGCGAGGCGGTCGCGTTCACGGGCGGCGGTCGTCCGGCGGCGGGCGCGGTCGAGCCGGGCCGCGAGGTGTTCGGCGTGGGTCGCCGCGTCCCGCGCGGTGTCGATACGGGCCTGGAGGTCGCCGCGCAGCGTTTCCCATCCGGCGAGCCAGGTCTCCGCGTCGCGCAGGAGTTCCTCATCCGCCTGGGACTGCCGATCCAGCTCGGTGCGCTCGCGCCGGAGTTCGGTGCCGCGGGCTTCGGCGCGGCGCGCCGCGTCGAAGCCGCCCAGTTCCTGGCGCAGTTCGCGCTCCAGCGCGGTGAGCCGCTCACCGCCCGCGTCGGCGAGTGAGACGGGCAACGAGCTCCTCAGGCGTTCCCACGTGTGGTTCGCCGAGCGGTGCTCCCGCTCCGCGTCACCCCGCAGCCGCAGGGCCGGGCCGACGAGTTCCGCCTTGCGCGCCCCGTCGAGCCGGGCCTTGACCCGGTCCCGCTCCGGCTCCGCGGCCTTCAGTTCGGCCAGGCGCCTGCGGGTCTGCGCGTACCGGTCCTGGAGCCGTGCGAGCTCGCGCTCCTCGTCCAGCGCGCGCCCTGCCACGTGCTGGCGGCTCTCCGCTGCGGTCAGCGCGCACTCGGCGATGGCGAGGGACTCCCTCGAGCCTGCCCGGGCCACGGCGGCCCAGTCGAGCACGGACGCGGCGAGGCCGGCATCCCCCGGGCGGCCGTCCGGGGCCGGCCAGCCGCGCGCCGCGTCACCCGCCGCCTGTGCCATCCGGTGGGCGATGGCCAGCAGCCGCTCGTCACCCTCGCGCACCTGCTGCTCGGACCCGCGCCGCAGTGCCGCGAGGCGCTCCTCGACGGCAGCGAAGCGCCGCGTGTCGAAGAGCCGTCCGAGGAGCTTCCCCCGCGCCTCCGCGTCGGCCCGCAGAAAGCGTGCGAAGTCGCCCTGCGGCAGCAGGACCACCTGGCAGAACTGCTCCCTGCTCATTCCGACGAGCTGGGTGACCTCCTCGCCGATCTCCTGGTGGGAGCGGCTGAGCCCCTTCCACGCGCCGAGCTCGTGGTCGTATTCCCGCAGCCAGCTCTGGGCTTTCTCGGTGGTGAAGCCGGTGCCCTTCTTCTTGGGGCGGGTCTGCGCGGGCCGCCTGGTGATCTCCAGCCTGCGCCCGGCCACCGTCAGTTCCAGGCACACTTCCGTGGACGTACCCGATGCGGCGTGGTCGCTGCGCAGCGAGGTGCCGGGGCTCTGCCGGTCGCCCGGTACCGCTCCGTAGAGCGCGTAGCAGACGGCGTCGAGTACGGAGGTCTTACCCGCGCCGGTCGGGCCGTGCAGCAGGAAGAGACCGGCCGCACTGAGCGTGTCGAAGTCGACGTCCTGCCGGGCGCCGAAGGGCCCGAAGGCGGTCACGGCGAGTCGGTGCAGCCTCACCCGGACACCTCGCGCACCGCCGCGTCGACCCGTACGTCGTCGAAGGCCCCGCGCAGCACCGCGCGTTCCCGTTCGTCGGGCCCCGCCCCACCCCGCACATGGGCGACGAAGTCCTCGGCGATCTGCTGGTCGTCACGGTCGCGCAGCCGCTGTGCGTAACTGCCGTGCGGGTCCTCCTCGGCCCGATCGGGCGAGAACACCAGGTTGAGGACGTGGGGGAAGCGTTCGGTGAGCCTGGCCATGGGGTCGGCGGGGCGTACGGGGTCGGTGAGCGTCGCCTCGGTCCAGGACTGCTCGTGGCGGGTCAGCTCGGGGTCCACGAGGAGTTCTTCCAGCCGTCCGCTGATCCGGGCGAGCGGGCGGGGTACGGGGCAGTCGACGCGTTCGGCGGCGACACCGCCGTCCGGCCCCAGGTCGACCTGCCACATGGTCTTGCGGTGGTCGGTCTCGGAGAAGGAGTAAGCGAGCGGTGAACCGGAGTAGCGCACGCGCTCGTTGATGGTCTGGCAGCCGTGCAGATGTCCGAGGGCCGCGTAGTCGACGCCGTCGAAGACACCCGCGGGCACTGCGGCGACCCCGCCCACGGTGATGTCCCGCTCGCTGTCGCTCGGCAGGCCTCCGGTCACGAAGGCGTGTGCGAGCACCACGCTGCGGGTGCCTCGGGGGCGCTGGGCGAGGTCCTCGCGTACCCGGCGCATCGCGGCGCCGAGCACGGCCTCGTGACCGGCGTCGGGTGCCCCCAGCTCGTCCCGCACCAGGGAGGGCTCCAGATACGGCAGTCCGTAGAAGGCGACCTCGCCGTGTGCGTCGGCGAGCACGACGGGGGTGGTGCAGCTGCCGGGAGAGGTGCGCAGATGGATACCGGCCCGTTCCATCAGCCCGGCACCGACGCCGAGCCGCCGTGCGGAGTCGTGGTTCCCGGAGATCATGACTGTGGGTACGCCCGCGTCCGCCAGCCGGTGCAGTACGTCGTCGAAGAGTTCCACCGCCGCCAGGGGCGGCACGGCCCGGTCGTACACGTCCCCTGCCACCAGGACCGCGTCGATGTCCCGCTCGCGGACCGTGGCCACCAGGTGGTCGAGGAAGGCCGCCTGGGCATCCAGCAGGCCCACACGGTGGAAGGACCGCCCGAGGTGCCAGTCCGATGTGTGCAGAATCCTCACGAGCCCGCCCCGACCTGCATGTTTCCGTTCCCCTTTGCCCGCTCGTACGGGACACCACGATCAGCAGCGACCACGCTACCGCTCTGACGGACCCCGCGAGGCCGGACGCCAGGCACCGGTGCCGCCTCACGCCTCGCCGTAGGCCTCCCCGCCCAGCAGCAGCTCCGCCCTGCCCGCGGTGGTGTCCGCGAGCCACGCCCTGAAGGTGTCCACATCCGCGGCCGGCAGCCCGATCTCGATGGTCACCGCCTCGCCGTAGCGCACCTCCCGTACCAGACGACCGGCCGCCCGGAGGTCGTTCTCCAGCCTGCCCGCCCGCTGGTGGTCGACCGTGACGGTGGCGAGCCGGAAGCGCCGGCTGGTGACGGTGCCCAGGGTGTCGAGGGCCTCGCCGACCGCGCCGCCGTAGGCGCGGATCAGTCCACCCGCGCCGAGCTTCACCCCGCCGTAGTACCGCGTGACGACGGCCACGGCATAGCGGACCTCACGGCGCATCAGCATCTGGAGCATCGGCACTCCCGCCGTGCCACCTGGCTCGCCGTCATCGCTCGCCTTCTGGATGGCGGCGTCGGCGCCGATGACATAGGCGTAGCAGTTGTGGGTCGCGGTGGGGTGCTCCCTGCGGATGCGTGCGACGAAGTCCTGGGCCTCCTGCTCGGTCGCGGCGGGCGCGAGCGCGCAGATGAAGCGCGATCGGTTGATCTCGGTCTCGTGCACGCCCTCACGGGCGACCGTCTGGTACTGCTCCTGCATCCGGCCAGCCTATGCGGCGCCGCGGAACGCGGGGGAAGCCGGGGAATGGGCGGACCCGCCCGCCGGTTGTGCCCGGCATGTACGCAGACGCAGACACGGTCCGCAAGATCCTCACGGAGTCCGGAGACACCTGGGCGGTGGTCGGCCTATCGAACAACGAGTCCCGCGCGGCCTACGGCGTCGCCCGGGTGCTCCAGCGGTTCGGCAAGCGCGTGGTGCCGGTGCACCCCAAGGCAGAGACGGTGCACGGGGAACCCGGTTACGCCTCGCTCGAGGAGATTCCCTTCCCGGTCGACGTCGTGGATGTCTTCGTCAACAGCGGGCTTGCCGGCGCCGTCGCCGACGAGGCGGTCGCCAAGGGCGCGAAGGCCGTGTGGTTCCAGCTCGGTGTGATCGACGAGGAGGCCTGCGTGAGGGCCCGGGACGCCGGGCTCGACATGGTGATGGACCGCTGCCCCGCGATCGAGATCCCGCGTCTGGGCTGACGGCGCCCCGCCCCGGCTTCAGCGGGCGGGCGGCACGGCCACCGTCATGGTCATCTCGACCGTCTCGGAGCCTTCGTTGCGATAGGTGTGCGGCACGCCGGCCTCGAAGCTGGCCGAGGTTCCGGCCGGTACGGCATGGGACTCGCCGTCGATGACGAGGGTGAGTTCACCGGCCGTGACATGCAGCAGTTCCACCGTTCCGCCCGGATGCGGGTCGGATGCGCTCTCGTCGCCGGGCACGAGCGTCCAGGCCCACATCTCCAGGGGCCCCCTGGCGTCCGCACCCACCAGCAGGGTGGTGGAACTGCCGGCCGGGGTCGACCACATACGGACCGCCTGCTCCGGCGGGACGAGGCGGACCTGTGGGCCCTGCTCGAAGTCGAGGAGGGTGGTGATGCTGACCCCGAGAGCGTCGGCGAGCTTCACCGTGGTGCCGACGCTCGGGTTGGTCCGTGCCTGCTCGATCTGGATGATCATTCCGCGACTCACGCCGGAGCGGGCGGCGAGGGCGTCGAGGGTGAAGCCCCGCTCACCACGCCAGCGCTTGAGGTTGCGGGCGAGCGACTGCGTGAGCTGGTCGAGGTCCGACACGTTCCGTCCAATATTTTAATTGATAGAGTTCAACAGGCTGCACTACGCTGAGCTGCACCCCATCGTTCATCACACTGTACTGCGAGGCTCCCCCATGACTGCGCTGTTCGCCCTGGCCACCAGTCTCCTGTGGGGGCTGGCCGACTTCGGCGGGGGTCTGCTGACCCGGCGCATCCCGGCCCTCACCGTCGTCGTGGTCTCCCAGGCCATCGCAGTGGTCGTGCTCGGTGCGGTGGTGCTCGCCACCGGGGGTCTTCACGAGGCTGGGCCGGAGCTCTGGTACGCCGTGGCCGCCGGTGTCGTCGGGCCGGTCGCGATGCTCAGCTTCTACCGGGCCCTGGCGCTCGGCCCGATGGGCGTGGTGTCGCCGCTCGGCTCACTCGGGGTCGTCGTACCGGTGTCCGTGGGGCTGCTGCTCGGGGAACGACCCGGTCTCATGCAGTTCGCGGGCATCGGCGTGGCCGTGGTGGGCGTCCTGCTGGCCGGGGGCCCCGAGCTGCGCGGGGCGCCGGTGCAGCGCCAGTCGATCCTGCTGACCCTGCTCGCCGCCTTCGGCTTCGGCTCGGTGATGGCGCTGATCTCCGAGGCGTCGACCACACTCACCGGGCTCTTCCTGGCTCTGTTCGTCCAGCGGGTCACCAACGTCGCCGTCGGCGGCGCGGCGCTGTTCGTCTCGGTCAGGCGGGGCGGCCGGGCCCTTCCGGAAGAGGGCGGCATGGAGGTCGTCCGCGGCTCGCTGCCCGCACTCGCCTTCGTCGGACTCGCGGACGTCGCCGCCAACGGCACCTACTCGATCGCCGCGCAGTACGGTCCCGTGACCGTGGCCGCGGTGCTCGCCTCGCTCTACCCGGTGGTGACGGCACTGGCCGCACGAGGCGTACTCAAGGAGCGGCTGCGTGCCGTGCAGGCGGCCGGCGCAGGGCTCTCGCTCATCGGCACCGTGCTGCTCGCCAGCGGCTGACCTGCCTCAACGGTCCAGCGGCAACTCCCCTCACCGCCTGGTCCAACCCAACGGCCGTCAGCTCTCGTCCGGCTCCAGTGCCAGATCGAGCTCGGCGAGCGCCCGCAGATCGTCCGGAGTGACACCCTCCGGAATCGGCACCGGCGCCGGCGTCCGCAGCGGCGGCTGCCAGCCGCGCTCGGCGTCCCAGCGGCGCACGACCCTGGCGGGCGCCCCGGCCACCACCGCGTGGTCGGGAACGTCACCACGGACCACGGCACCCGCGGCGACCACCACGTTGCGCCCGAGGCGCGCTCCGGGAAGGATCACCGCGCCCGTGCCCAGCCAGCAACCGGGACCGATCTCGACCGGGTCGGTACGGGGCCACTGCTTGCCCACCGGCTGGTGCGGGTCGTCGTAACTGTGGTTGGTCGACGTGATGTAGACGTAGGGCCCGCAGTAGGTGTCCGATCCGATGGACACCCTGGTGTCGGCGATCACATGGCTGCCGCGGCCGAGGACCACACCGTTGCCCAGGGTCAGGATCGGATCCGGCCCGAGGTCGAGATCCGGCATCATGCCCGCGGTCAGGGTGACCTGCTCGCCGATGATGCAGTACTCCCCCAGCTCGATCCACGGCGCACCGAACACCGTGCCCTGCGGAAACGCGAGCCTGGTGCCCGCCCCGATGCTGCGGAAGCGCAGCCGCCCGGGGCTCTCCGCGGTCACCGCTCCCGTCCGCTGCACCCAGCGCCAGCCGCTCTGCACGGCGCCGGCCAGGACACGCCGACGCCAGGCGGCGAGCGATGAGAACGTGTTTCTGTTCTTGGGCACTCCGACACGGTAGTCGGCGGTGACCTGACCAGTCAGAACGGCGAGCTGTGATCTTCGCCCCACGGCCGCGCCGCCCCACGTACGGGCCCCGTGCACGGCAGTCTGGTGGGGTGTCGGAAGCCACGGAGCCACTGCGCCAGTTCGTACGGCGCCATCGTGAACCGGCCGTCGTCCAAACGGCGCGGTCGACCGCCGCGGCGGTCATCTCCTATGTCGTCGCCCTCCAGCTCAGCAGTGAGCCCTTGCCGCTCACCGCTCCCCTGACCGCGCTTCTGGTCGTACAGGTCACGCTGTACTCGACCCTCACCACCGGCATCCGCCGCGTGAACGCGGTCGTCGCCGGCGTGCTCATCGCCATCGGGTTCAGCTCGCTGGTGGGGCTGACCTGGTGGAGCCTCGGGCTGGTGATCCTCGCCTCGCTGGTGATCGGGCGATTCGTGAAGGTCGGCGAGTTCGTGCCCGAGGTCGCGATCAGCGCCATGCTCGTGCTGGGCGTGACCCAGGTGACGGCGACGGCATGGGACCGCGTGCTGGAGACCCTGATCGGCGCCGTCGTGGGCCTGCTGTTCAACGTGCTGCTCGTACCGCCCGTATGGGTGAATGACGCGAGTCAGGCCATCGACGGACTGGCCTCCCGGATGCGGGACCTGCTGACGCACATGTCCGAGCAGCTCGGCGAGCACACGCCCGTGGAGCGGGCGGCGGCACGGCTGCACGAGGCTCGCCGGCTCGACCACGACATCGCCCATGTGGACGCGGCGCTGCGCCAGGCGGAGGACAGCCTGCGCCTGAACCCCCGGGTCAAGGAACCGGTGCTCTCCCGGCTGGTGCTCCGCACCGGCCTCGACGCGCTGGAGATCTGCGCGGTGATCCTGCGGGTGTCCTGCCGTACGCTCACCGATCTCGCCAAGACTCAGCCGTCGGGCACGCTTTTCCCCCCGACACTGACGGCCTCGCTCCAGGAGCTCTACGGGCACCTCTCCACCGCCATCGGGGATTTCGTCGAACTGATCACGTCGCAGGTCGCGGAGAACGCGGAGGAGGCAGAGGAGCGCCTCGCCGCCGAGCTGGCCGCGGGCCGGCAGTGCCGGGAACGGGTGGCCCTGCTCCTGCTGGGCGTCCGGGCGGAGACCGAGCACTGGCAGCTCCATGGCGCGCTTCTCGCCGAGGCGGACCGGATCCTGGACGAGCTGGATGTGGAGAAGCGCAGCGAGCGCCTGATCGAGGAACTCGACCGGCATTCACGGAGCCGCTCCGCGGGCCATCAGCGGCTGGATGATCTCAAGCGCCGGGTGCGGGGCAGTGTGCGACGGGGCGGCGGGGAAGCCAGCCAATAGCAGCCGATGGCAGCGGACAGCGGATGACGCGCAAGGGCGGCTGCACCCACGCTTGGCGGGTGCAGCCGCCCTGGCCGGACCAACTGGGCCCGGCGCTGGTTACCGCACTTACCGCGCGGGCCGCTTCATCCGCTCGGCCGTGTGCTCCGCGGTCTCCTGGGCCTTGCCCATGGCCTGCTCGCCACGGCCTTCGGCCTGCATGGAGCGGTCACCCATGGCCTTGCCCGCGGTCTCCTTCATCTTGCCCTTGGCCTGCTTCGCCTTCGCCTTTGCCTTAGCCATGACGGCGGTCCCTTCACGTGGGGGGTGGACTGGCATATCCACCTTGCGCCGATCACTCAATGTCCGCAATCGGTGACACTGAGCGCATGGTCAGTCGGGTGGCTCCGGCACCGGCCGAGTGCCCGGCTCCGGGTCTCCCGGCGGCTCGTGTCCAGGTTCGGGAGCCGGTGGCGCGGGCTGTGGATCGCGGGGTACCGGTCGCGGGCCGCTTGGCACGGGTTCCGGTCCGTCGGGGGGCGGCTGTGTCGGAGTGGTCATGCCGTGTGCCTTTCCCGGGGTTGCGTTGCTGTGTGCGTACGCTGCGGCTACCCGGGGACCGAGCCGTGAATCAGCGCCCGGCCGTCAACCGCTCGTCAGGCATCGAGTGGGCGGCGGTCAGCCCTCGGCAACCGCCTGGTGCTCCTTGGCCAGTTCCAGGTACATGAGGGCGTTGACCTTGAGCCCTTCGCGCTCCTCGTCCGTCAGTTGGCGCCTGACCTTGGCCGGCACCCCGGCCACGAGCGAACCGGGCGGCACCCGCATCCCCTGCGGGACGAGGGCCTGGGCCGCGACGAGTGAACCCGCGCCGATATGGGCGCCGTTGAGGACGGTCGCTCCCATGCCGATCAGGACGTCGTCCTCGACGGTGCATCCGTGCAGTACGGCGTTGTGCCCGACGGTGACCCGCTCACCGACGGTCACGGGGAAGCCGGGATCGACATGGACCGTGCAGTTGTCCTGGACGTTGCTGTCCACGCCGATCACGATCGGGCCGCAGTCGCCACGCAGCACGGCGTGGTACCAGATGCTCGATCCGGCGGCCAGGGAGACCTCGCCGATCACGACGGAGGTGGGGGCGACGAACGCGCCGGGGTCGATCCGGGGCTGCTTCCCGCCGACTCCGGAAATGAGTGCCCGCTGTCCCTGTGCCATCGCCTACTCCTCGTGAGGGTGACCGCCGCAGGGGCTGGCCACATCGTCAGTTCTGGGCCGCCTCGGCTTGCACCGTGGAGGACGCGACCGGTTCGCCGGCGTCGCCGTCCGTGGCCGCGGTGCGTGCCGCGGCCTTCTTGGCCCGGTTCCGGAGCACGAGCATCGAGGTGAGGCCGAACAGCACGGCCAGCACGAGTCCGAGCCACGAGAAGCGCTTGAGCCACGCCTCGGCCACGATGCCGACCGAGTAGATGACCGCCGTGGTGCCACCCGCCCAGAGGATGCCGCCGAAGACATTGGCGATCAGGAACTTCCAGTACGGCATGCGCAGTACGCCGGCGAGCGGGCCGGCGAAGATCCTCAGCAGAGCCACGAAGCGGCCGAAGAAGACCGCCCACATGCCCCACTTCTCGAAGGACCGCTCCGCCAGCGCGATATTGGCCTCGCTGAAGTGCCTGGGGAATTTCTTTCCGCACCAGGCGAGCAGCGGCCGGCCGCCCTTGCGGCCGATGGCGTAGCCGATGGAGTCACCCACGATGGCACCGGTGCTGGCGCAGATGCCGAGCACCCAGGGGTCGATCTCTCCGTGCTGGGAGGCGAGGAGGGCGGAGCTGACGAGGACGATCTCGCCCGGCAGCGGAATGCCGAGGCTCTCCAGCCCGATGACCACACCCACCAGGATGTAGATGCTCACCGCCGGGATGGTCTCGAGCCACTCCTGGACGTGCACCGCCGGTCCTCCCGTGTCGTTCGGCCCGGGCCCGTGGTTCGCGGGACGTGGTGTGGGCGCAGCCGTTGTGTTCGGGCTCGTACTGCCCGGCGTGCGCCCCCATGGCGCACGCCGGGAAGCCTACCTGGTCGGATGAAAGCCGCCGCCCTGCCGTCCCGGCTC
>NZ_JBHWIW010000049.1:0-52496 GCF_042731955.1 Streptomyces sp. NPDC059828
GTCTCGTACTTACGCCGTAAGTGGCGCACTCGCGCGCCAGCTCAGCACGGCCACCATCCTCTCGGTCTTCGCCCCTCCCCGCCGACAACAACCCCCCCTCACCCCCCAACCCCCCGGGGGCCGCGCGCCCCCCCCCCCCCCCCCGGCGGCGGCTGCCGTGTACCCCGCTCGGGTGCACGGCGCCCGGACGAGGGCCGTCCCCCTCGTCCGGGTGTCCGGGGTGCTCAGGCTCCTGCGGCGATGCGCGCGAGCCGCTGAGCCTCCGCCCGCGTGGAGCGGGCGATGGCGTCCTCGTCGGCGTGCAGCAGGCGGTCGTTCTCGACCACGGGCCTGCCGTTCACGAGGGAGAGGGTGACCGGTGCCGCGGCGCCGAAGACCAGGGCGGTCACCGGGTCGGCGATCGAGGCGTGGGCCAGTGTGTCGAGCCGCCAGAGCACCAGATCGGCCAGCTTGCCGGACTCCAGCGAGCCGATCTGCCCGGCACGGCCGAGCACTTGGGCACCGCCGTACGTACCGAGGCGCAGAGCCTGGCGGGCGTTGAGCGCGGCCTCGCGGTGCACCGCGCTGAGCCGGTTGATCAGCAGGGCGTTGCGCAGTTCGGTGTGCAGCTCGCCCGACTCGTTGGAGGCGGTGCCGTCCACCCCGAGTCCGACCGGGACCCCGGCCGCGAGCATGTCCGGTACGCGGGCGATTCCGGCGGCGAGGCGGGCGTTGGACGAGGGGCAGTGCGCGACACCCGTCCGGGTGCGGGCGAAGGCCGCGATGTCGGAGTCGTTCATATGGACGCAGTGGGCCATCCACACGTCCTCACCGAGCCAGCCGGTCGACTCGAAGTAGTCGGTCGGGCCCATGCCGAACAGCTCGTGGCAGAACTGCTCCTCCTCCACCGTCTCGCTGCCGTGGGTGTGCAGGCGTACGCCCTTGCGGCGGGCCAGCTCGGCGCCCTGCTTGAGCAGTTCGGTGGAGACGGAGAAGGGAGAGCAGGGGGCGACGGCGATCTGGGTCATCGCCTCGAAGGAGGCGTCGTGGTGCTTGTCGATGGTCTCCTCGGTGGCGGCGAGCGCGCCTTCGAGGGTCTCGACGGCGAAGTCGGGGGGCAGCCCGCCGTCCTTCTCGCTGCGGTCCATGGAGCCCCGGGCCAGGGTGAAGCGGACGCCCATGTCGGACGCGGCGCGGATGATCGCGCCGGAGAGGTCTCCGGAGTCCTTCGGGAAGACGTAGTGGTGGTCCATGGCAGTGGTGACGCCGCCGCGCGCCATCATCGCCAGGGAGCCCTGGGCGGCGGAGTGCACCATCTGCTCGTCGACGCGGGCCCACGTCGGGTAGAGCGCGACCAGCCAGTTGAAGAGGTTGTGGTCGGTGGCGAGGCCGCGGGTGATCCACTGGTAGAAGTGGTGGTGGGTGTTGACCAGGCCGGGAGTGACGAGGTGTCCGGTGCCGTCGATACGGCGGACCACGTTCACCAACCGCTCGGGAGCCTTGCCCGCCCCGATGGACTCGATCCGGTTGCCCGCGACGACCACATGGCCGTCGGCGTACTCGGTGTCGTCGGCGTCGACGGTCGCGATCGCGCAGTTCTCGATGACGATCCGCTCGACCGGCTGGTCAGGGGCTGCCGATGCTGCCATGGGACTACTTCCTCATGCTTTCGGTGGCGGAGCGGGCACGGCAGGGCCCAGAGGATTTGAGTGCCGGAGCGAGTCACCCTGCTGTGTGGACCCGTGGTGCTCCGGGTGCCGAGTTCATGGAGTTGGTGTTCCGGGCGGTCCGGGCCGGACGCCGAACGGGTAGGGACCCGGACCACTCGCTCACAGGTTGGACATGTCCACCGGGATCAGCGCTTCGGCGCCGTCCCGCAGGATCGTGGCCTCGATCAGTCCGTAGGGCCGGTCGGCGGCGAAGTAGACCTCATTGTCGTTCTTGAGGCCGAAGGGCTCCAGGTCCACGAGGAAGTGGTGCTTGTTCGGCAGCGAGAAACGGACCTCGTCGATCTCGGCGCGGTGATCGATGATGCGCGCACCCATCTGGTACAGCGTCTGCTGGAGCGACAGGGAGTAGGTCTCGGCGAAAGCCTCGAGCATGTGCTTCCTGGTCGCCGCGTAGGACTTCTCCCAGTCTGGCATGCGCTCGTCCTCGTCGCTCCAGTTGAAGCGCCAGCGGCCGGACACCTCGGTGGCGAGGATGCGGTCGTGCGCCTCCTGGAGGGTGGTGTACTTGTCCTTCACATAGCCCCAGAACTCCGAGTTGGTGGAGTTCATGACCACCAGGTCCTTGAGGCCGGAGATCACCTCCCACCGCGCGCCGTCGTAGGTGATCTGGGTGAGCCGGGTCTCCTGGCCCTTGCGGACGAAGGAGTGCTTGATCTCGTCAGCCCCGACGAACCTGGAGTTGGCGCCGGACGCCGGGATGCGCTCCCAGGCGTACTCCTCGATGCGGATGCGCGCCCGCTTGATCGGCTCCTGCGAGGTGACGAAGTGGCGGGCGAGGTGGATGCCGAACTGCTCGGCGGACTCGATGCCGTGCTCCTTGGCGAAGGCGTACACCGTGTTCTTGGTGGTGTCCGTCGGCAGCACGCTGGCGTTCGAGCCGGAGTAGTGGACCTCGTCCATGTCACCCGACAGGGCGACGGAGACGTTCAGGTCCTTGATGTGGTGGGTCGCGCCCTCGCGGGTGATCTTGACGACGCGGTTCTCGGCTTTGCCGTACTGGTTCTGGCCGAGGAGGACGGGGCGGGCGGGACGGGATTGGGCTGTCATTGTCTGCTAGCTCCCTCGGTAAACGGAGTAGCCGAACGGGTTGAGCAGCAGCGGTACGTGGTAGTGCTCGCCCGGCTTGACGGCGAAGGTGATCGCCACTTCCGGGAAGAACGCACCGCTGTCCCGATTCGCGGGGGCGTCCTGCTGCGCATCGGCTTGCTGGTCGGCTGCGACTACGGCTGGACCCTGTCCTTGTCCGAGGAAGTAGTCCTCGGTACCGAAGTCGAGACGTACATGGGTGGTGCCCTCCGGCAGGGCCGGGAGGTCCTTGCATCGTCCGTCCGGGTCGGTCGCCGACTTCCCGAGCGCCGCCCATGCGGCGCCGGATCCCTCGCGGGCGGACAGGGAGACGGCGACGCCCTGCGCGGGGCGGCCGACGCTGGTGTCCAGGATGTGTGTGGACACCGAGGTGTGCGGAGCTGCTGCGGCGTTGGTACTGGTCATCGGTTCTCTTCCTCCGCGGGCACTACGAGTCGGGCCAGCCGGATGCGATTGATCTTGCCCAGTTCGGTGCGGACGATCTCCCGCTCCTGCTCGGACGAGTGGTCGATCCGCTCGCGGAGGGCGTCGCGCATCTGCTCGCCGGTGCGGCCGGTGGCGCAGATGAGGAAGACATGGCCGAACTTCTCCTGGTAGTCCAGGTTCAGCTCCAGCATCTCCGCCCTGAGCTCATCGGAGACCCCTGCCATCCCCCGCTGTTCCCGCGCGGAGGTCGGGTCACCGGGCTTCGGGCGCCCGATCGGCGGATGCCCCGCCATCGCTTCGGCCAGATCGTCCGCGGTCAGCTCCGCCATCGCGGCGTCACTGGCGGAGCAGAGGGCTTCGACGGTGGCGTAGGGACGCCGGGCGAGCACGCTCCTCCCCCAGGTGGCACTGGCGCACACCTCGTGCAGCTCGGCGGCCGCCGCGCTGTCCGCGGCGGTATTGAACCGGGCCAGGCCCGGTACGGGAGTCGAGGACACGGGAGCCTCCGTGCAGTGCGTGAGACGGGCTGTGGACAGCTAACGCCTTCCACCGACGCCACGTCAACACTTTGTTGAAATGCGGCGCCCCCACGGGCCCCGCCCTACTCGCCCTTCGCGGCGTTCTCCCGGTTCAGGTAGTTGTAGACGGTAAATCGGCTCACACCCAGCGCGCCCGCGACGGTCTCCACACCATGCCGCACGGAGAAGGCCCCGCGCGCCTCGAGGGTGCGCACGACCGACTGTTTCGTCTTGCGGTCGAGCGCCTTCAGCGGCATGCCGTAGGTGCGCTCCATCGCGGCCAGGATGTGATCCAGGGACTCCGCGAGCTGCGGCAGGCGCACGGCCAGCACCTCCGCGCCCTCCCAGGTGAGCACGACATCGTCACGCTCCGCCTGATCCGGTGCGAGTATCCGCCCGCCCATGGCGTCCACGAGCGGCTGCACGGCGACGACCAGCGGATGGTCCGCGGACCGGTCTACGGACTCTGTCACCGCTCGCCCCCCTCACCCGGAGCACCCGGAGCACCCGGAATGACGCTGACCTGGAGCGATACACGGGTGGCACCTGCCCCCAGGGTCTGGCGGAGCAGCGAGTCGACCGCGGTGAGCACCGCATCCGTGGCACCTTCCGCCGTGTTGCCGAAGGGCCCGACGTCCACGGCGTCGAGATCGGCCGCCTGGATGACCTCACGGGCCACCAGGGCATGCGCCGGCGCTTCGTCCAGGTCGAAGGGCTCGGTCGTGAACTCCACTCGCAATCGCATGCCCACACGGTAAGCCCGCCCACCCGCCGCCCTTGCGACGGCCGCCCCTTGACAGCCCTCCCCCACGAGAGGCAATCTTCCATTAAGCAGAAACAAGCTTCCGCTATACGGAAGGAGCGTGTCCTTATGGCCCGCTTCCCCGAAGCCGCGGTCACGGACCGGCGCTTCGACGTGAATCTGTCGATCCTCTTCACCGAGTACCCGCTGCTGGAGCGCCCGGCCGCCGCCGCTGCCGCCGGTTTCGCGGCAGTCGAGCTGTGGTGGCCCTGGACGGAGACCCCCACCCCCGCCCAGAGCGAGCTGGACGGACTGCGCGCGGCCCTTTCGGACGCGGGCACCCGGTTGGTGGGGCTGAACTTCTACGCGGGGCAGCTCCCGGGCCCTGACCGCGGCGCCCTGTCCGTGCCGGGCGAGGAGTCGGAGCGCTTCCGCGCCAACATCGACGTCGCGGCCGACTTCGCCGCGTCGGTCGGTTGCACGGCGCTCAACGCGCTGTACGGCAACCGCGTCGAGGGCGTCGATCCGGCCGCACAGGACGAACTGGCGCTGGAGAACCTGGTGCTGGCGGCCCGCGCGGCCGAGCGGGTGGGCGCGACGGTGCTGATCGAGACCCTCAACAAGCCCGAGTCCCCGCTCTACCCACTGGTGAGCGCCCCGTCCGCGATCGAGGTCGTGGACAAGGTGAACGCGGCGACCGGCCTGGGAAATGCCAGGTTCCTGCTCGACATCTACCACCTGTCGATGAACGGCGAGGACGTCAGCGCGGTCATCGCGGAGTGCGCCGGCAAGACCGGCCACGTCCAGATCGCGGACAACCCGGGGCGCGGCGCACCGGGCACCGGTTCGCTCCCGCTGGGGCGGCATCTCGAGGAGCTGCGGAACGCCGGTTACGACGGCTGGATCGGCCTTGAGTACAAGCCCGGGGACCGCCCGAGCGCCGGGGCCTTCGACTGGCTTCCGTCCGGCGCCCGATCCGGGCGCTGAAGGCACCTCGCCACCGCACCCGCCCCACCTCCGCAACAACAGCTTCCAGGAAGGCAAGGCCCCCTATGAGCACCCCCACGGACTCCACCCGCACGACCCTGCCCAAGGTGGCCTGGATCGGCCTCGGCATCATGGGTTCGCCCATGTCCGAGAACCTGCTGAAGGCCGGCTACGAGGTCACCGGTTTCACCTTGGAACAGGACAAGCTCGACCGGCTCGCCGCGGCCGGCGGCAAGGTCGCGGCCTCCATCGCCGAGGCGGTCGCGCAGGCGGACGTCATCGTCACGATGGTCCCGGCGTCCCCGCAGGTCGAGGCCGTCTCCTACGGCCATGACGGCATCCTGGAGAACGCACGCGAGGGCGCCCTGCTGATCGACATGTCATCGATCACCCCGCAGACCTCCATCGACCTGGCGAAGGCCGCCGCAGGCAGGGGCATCCGCGTCCTGGACGCCCCGGTGTCGGGCGGTGAGGCGGGCGCGATCGAAGCGGTGCTGTCCATCATGGTCGGCGGCGCCCGGGAGGCCTTCGACGAGGCGCTGCCGCTTCTGGAGGCGCTGGGCAGGACCATCGTCCTGTGCGGTCCGCACGGCTCGGGCCAGACGGTCAAGGCCGCGAACCAGCTCATCGTGGCGGTCAACATCCAGGCCTGCGCCGAGGCGGTCGTCTTCCTGGAGAAGTCGGGTGTGGACCTGCGTGCGGCCCTGGACGTACTGAACGGTGGGCTCGCGGGCTCGACCGTGCTGGCCCGCAAGAAGGACAACTTCCTGAACCGTGACTTCACGCCGGGCTTCCGGATCGACCTCCACCACAAGGACATGGGAATCGTCACCGACGCCGCCCGCGCCGTGGGCGCCGCACTGCCGGTCGGCGCGGTGGTGGCCCAGCTCGTCGCCTCCCTGCGCGCGCAGGGCGACGGCGGTCTTGACCACTCCGCACTGCTGCGGGCCGTCGAGCGGCTCTCCGGCGGGCAGTTCGCCTGAGCCCGCCCTGCCGGGCTCAGGCCCCGGACTTCCGGGCCGTGGCCGCACCGACAACTGTCCTGTCGCGCCCAGGTGCCGCCACGGCCCGGATGCACACCCACCATTTCAACAAAATGTTGACGCTGTTGCCGGGGCAAACCTAGGCTCCTGCCACGCCCACTGCCGTCGGGGGCTCCCGGGCTCCCCGGTGTCTCCCGATCTCCCGTACGGAAGGTCTTCCCGCCCCATGTCGAAGCGCGTGCTGACGACCGAGTCCGGTGCTCCGGTCGCCGACAACCAGAACTCCGCCACCGCAGGTGCCGGCGGTCCGCTGCTGCTCCAGGACCAGCACCTACTGGAAAAGCTGGCGCGCTTCAACCGCGAGCGCATCCCGGAGCGGGTCGTACACGCCCGCGGCTCGGGAGCGTACGGCCACTTCGAGGTGACGGACGACGTCACCGCGTACACCAGGGCGGACTTCCTCTCCGAGGTCGGCAGGCGCACCGACACGTTCATCCGGTTCTCGACCGTGGCCGACGCGCTCGGGGGCGCCGACGCGGTGCGCGACCCGCGGGGCTTCGCGCTGAAGTTCTACACCGCGGAGGGCAACTACGACCTCGTCGGCAACAACACACCGGTGTTCTTCATCAGGGACCCCGTCAAGTTCCCCGACTTCATCCACTCCCAGAAGCGCGACCCGTTCACGGGCCGTCAGGAGCCGGACAACGTATGGGACTTCTGGGCCCATGCCCCCGAGGCCACGCACCAGATCACCTGGCTGATGGGCGACCGGGGCATACCCGCCTCGTACCGCCACATGAACGGCTACGGTTCGCACACCTATCAGTGGACCAACGCCGAGGGCGAGGCCTTCTTCGTCAAGTACCACTTCAAGACCGACCAGGGCGTCCGCTGCCTCACCTCCGAGCGGGCCGCCGAGCTCGCCGGCCAGGACCCTGCCAGCCACCAGACGGATCTGCTCCAGGCCATCGAGCGGGGTGTGAAGCCGTCCTGGACCCTGTACGTGCAGATCATGCCCGCGGCCGAGGCGGCGGACTACCGCTTCAACCCGTTCGACCTCACCAAGGTCTGGCCGCACGCCGACTACCCGCTGCACCGCGTGGGCCGGCTGGTGCTCGACCGCAACCCCGAGAACATCTTCGCCGAGGTCGAGCAGGCGGCGTTCTCACCGAACAACTTCGTTCCGGGAATCGGCCCTTCGCCGGACAGGATGCTCCAGGGCCGTCTCTTCGCCTACGCGGACGCGCACCGCTACCGCCTCGGTGTCAACCACACCCAGCTTCCGGTCAACTCCCCGCAGGGAGTCCCGGGCGGAGCCGCGGACAACTACGGCCGGGACGGTCTCATGGCCACCCGCAACGGCTCCCGCTACGACAAGAACTACGAGCCCAACTCCCACTCCGGGCCCGCCCAGACGGGCACCGCGCTGTCGGCCCCGCTGGCCGTCCAGGGCTGGACGGGCACCCACGCCACCCTGGCGCACAGCAAGGACGACGACTTCCACCAGGCGGGTGAGCTCTACCGGCTGATGTCGCAGGAGGAGAAGCAGCGCCTGGTGGCGAACATCGCCGGCGGCCTCTCCCAGGTGTCCCGTGACGACGTGGTCGAGAAGAACCTGGCGCACTTCCACGCCGCCGACGCCGACTACGGCAGGCGCGTCGAGGAGGCGGTCCACGCCCTGCGCGACGCCTGAGACACCCCCCAGACCGGACCGCGGCGGGCGCGAGCCAGTGCGGTGGTACGGGCCGCCCCGTCCCCCTTCCTGACCTGAAGGAAGGCGGGACGCAAAGCCCACCGCCCCGCCGCGGTCCCACCTCGTCCCCTCTTGTGCAGGGGACGATGGGTTCCTGTGCAGCTCAGGGGGATGGTCCGTGGTTCAGGCAAGTCAGGCACGTAACTGGGGATGATTCAGCGTTTGATGCGTCCGCGGATGGCGAGGACGCCGAGGGCGAGGAGTGTGGGTTCGAGCAGGCGGGAGGTCATCTCGATGTAGGTACCGGCGGTGGTGAGGTTCTGGCCGCTGGAGCGGAAGACGACCGAGTTGACGGCGACGCGGGTGGCCTTCTCCGCTCGTTTCCAGGACCACCGCTGCGGCCACTTGCCCTCCAGGACGGCGTCGGGGGCCTTGGTCGTCAGACTGATCTTGCTGCCGTGGACGGTACCCCTGGTGGCGGGGTCCGGGTCTTGGCTGGGCAGGCCGACGCCCATCAGAAGCAACACGGTCAATGTCATGGAGGCGAACAGCCAGGTGAAGGCGCGAGAGGCGCGCAGGCCGTAGCCGGACAGCAGCCAGTATCCCCACAGCAGGCGGCGTTCGCCCTTGGCGGTGCCGGTGAGGTCGTGGCGGCGCATTTCGGACTCGCCATAGTAGAAGTCGGCGGCGCCGGGTTCGTTCTTGCCGTCCTCGAAGGCCTTGCGTAGCTGCCGGTACAGGGCGGCGACGTCTACCGAATCAGAGGTGTGAGCAGGGTCCGGGGGGTCTGGGCGATGCCACCCGGAGCCCTCACCGAGTGTGTGGGCGCGCCAGTGGTGTTCCTCCGCGAGGGTGCGCCGGCGGGTGTAGCGGATGGGGCGGATGCCGCGCCAGTGCCGGCCTCTGGGGGTGTCGTCAAAGGTGGTGCGGCCTTCCAGGCGGATCTGGTCGAGATGGAAGGCCCCGGAGAACAGGCATGCGGTGAGGTCCGTGTCGGTCAGGACCAGGTGTGCGGCATCCACGCCTTGCACCGACAGGACCCGTACCCGGTCTGGCGGGCGCGGGTTCTGAGGGTCGGCGCCTGTCAGCAGAGCCGCACCCACAGCGCTGTCCTCGTGGGTGAAGGGGGTGGGGTGGACGACGACCGCGGTGGGGGCTGTGAGAACTGCGTGACCAAGGTCCACGTCCGCATACCGCAGCCGCATCACGGCCGTCGACTCCCACCGCGTTCGGGCACACACCACCGTCGCTGCGGCTATCTCCAGGGTCACCGGCAGAACGAACACCGCCCCCGACAACACGACCCGCTCCGCGCATACCAACGGTCCCAAGACCGACACACCCTCAAAGCGCACACCGTCGAACCAGGCGGAGCGGGAGAACTGCGCCCCGCCGAACCAGGCGTCGCCGGAGAACTGCGCCCCGCCGAACCTGGCGCCGTCAGGGAACTGTGCGCTCGCGAATTGGGCGTCGCCGAAGAACTGCACCTGGTCGAACCGGGCGGTGCAGGAAAACTGCGCGTTGCAGAAGGAAGCTTTGCTGGAAAACTGTGCATCGCGGAACCAGGCAAGTTCGGAGAACTGCGCGAGGTCGAATTGGGTGTCGCCGGAGAACTGCGCCCCGCCGAACCAGGCGCCAAAGGGAAACTGTGCATCGCGGAACCAGGCGATGCCGGAGAACTGCACCTGGTCGAACGAGGCGCTGACGGAGAACTGCGTCTCGTTGAAGTACGCGCTGCCGGAGAACCGCGTCTCGTTGAACTGCGCGCTGCCGGAGAACTGCGCCCCCCTGAACGCCGCGACGCCGCCGAACTGCGCCTGGTCGAACCAGGTGTCGCCGGAGAACTGCGCCCCGCTGAACACCGCGTCGCCGTCGAACTGCACCCCATTGAACCGGGCGGTGCCGAGCTGGGGTTTGCCGGTAGCGGGGTCGGTGAGGGCGTGGAGGAGGGCTTGCAGCAGGTCTGATGTGAAGTGGGTGCCTCGGTGGTCGACGTCGGCGCCGGGGGTCAGGCCAGTCAGGTAGGTGGTGCGGTCGGTGTTCGTGAGGTGGGTCAGGCATGCAGTGTGGCCGGGGACGTGGATACCGGGACAGCCGACCGGGTCGGTGGCCGGGTCTGCTCCGTGCCCGCAGCACGGCCAGGAGGGGGGTAAGGGTGCGCTCATAGTGCGGCAGCTCCGCAGATGTGTGTCGAGGTGCCGGGCAGGCAGAAGTGAGGACGCGCAGAGGGCTGGTACCGGTTCAGGTCCGGTCGTGGCGACGACATTGCCGTCGGGCGAGGCAGCCCGAAATCGGCTGTCCGAAGCAGCGATACAGAGGCTGAGGAAGTGGTGTCACCGTGCCTCTGTCGGTCGGACGCCACGGACTGCCGGTGATGGCATCCGATTTGTGACCTTGTTTCGGTCGAACCGAACTCGGGGTTGGTACCGCGTCACGAACATGCCGTACATGCCTGAGCAATATCTGTCAGGCAACGGGTCCCGAGGACGACTTGCCCCACATGCCCTACACCTCCCTAACTTGATCTTTGACCTCGGGGTCCGAACGAGGTCTCGTACTTGATCACTCGGACTGGTAACTGCCGTACGTGCGGGCGGCCTTCGGCTGAGCATGTGATCCGACCAAGGAACACACAAGCTCAGCGCGAAGGCCGTGGAGATGAGTCTGTCGCATCATGCTGTCCGGCAGGATCCCTTTGCGGGACTGTCACGCTTCCGGGGTGAGTTCTACTCCTGTCTGACCAGGCGTGCGGATGCCTTGTTCGAACTCGCGGACGCGGTGTTGTGTGCGGATGGTCCGGTCCGTTCTCTGGTGGAGCTGTCGCTGGTGGGCGAGCACCGGCGCGGTCACGGCGGGCTCTACGACGCCCTGGCCGCGGGCCGGGTCGATGTGGCCCGGCTGCGACGGGCCCTGGCCACGGTGCCTCTGCCCCGGGCGGCGGACGGCCGACTGGTGCTGGCCGCCGACCTGACCAGCTGGTTGCGGCCCAGCGCCCACACCTCACCGCAGCGCATCCTGTGCCACACCTACGGGCGGGGCAAGGACCAGCACATTCCCGTTCCCGGCTGGCCGTACTCGGTGATCTGCGCACTGGAGACGGGCCGCAGTTCCTGGACCGCACCGCTGGACGCGCTGCGCCTGGCACCGGGTGACGACGCCGCCACGGTCACCGCCCGGCAGATGCGCGAACTGATCGAACGGCTGACCTCAGCAGGGCAGTGGGCCCAGGGCGATCCGGAGATCCTGATCGTGGTGGACGCCGGCTACGACGTGCCCCGTCTGGCCTTCCTGCTGAAGGACCTGCCGGTGCAGGTGCTGGGCCGGATGCGTTCGGACCGTGTCCTGCGACGTGCGGTCTTGCCCCGTGAGCCCGGTGTCCGGGGGCGGCCACCCCGCCACGGCGGCGAGTTCGTCTTCGGCGACCCGGCCACCTGGAAAACTCCCGACGCCCAGACAGTGACCGAAACCCGCCTCTACGGCACCGCCACCGCACGGGCCTGGGACCGCCTGCACCCGAGACTGACCCACCGCTCCGCCTGGGCAACCCAGCTCGGCACGCTGCCGGTCATCGAGGGCACCGTGCTCCTCTTCCAGGTCGAGCACCTGCCCAGCGGCGCCACACCGAAGCCAGTGTGGCTGTGGTGGTCCGGCACCGACGCCACCACCGTCCAGGTCGACCTGCTCTGGCAGGCGTTCCTGCGACGCTTCGACATCGAGCACACCTTCCGGCTCTTCAAACAGACCCTGGGCTGGACCTGCCCGAGGATCCGCACACCCGAGGCGGCGGACCGCTGGACCTGGCTAATCCTCTCGGTCTTCACCCAGCTACGGCTCGCCCGCCCACTGGCAGCAGACCTCCGGAGGCCCTGGGAGAAACCGACTCCGCCCGACAAGCTCACCCCAGCACGCGTCCGTCGCGATTTCCGGCACCTCCGCCCGAAGGCCGCCTGCCCAGCCGGAGCACCGAAATCCTCCCGGCCCGGCCCGGGACGACCACCCGGCCGCAGGAACAACCAACCCACCGCACGCTATGACGTGCACACCGTCGGCAAAGAAGGCCCGGCGAGACAACGCACAAAGAAGGCAACGACCCAACGTCCCCGCCGCACAGGTTAAAGATCAATCTAAGGGCTGTCCCGCAATACCCGCCGGGCGCACGACGACAGCTACGGCACCTCGCTGCGTTGTCGAATCACCCGAATACACCCAGTATGAGCGCGACTCTCCGCCTTGCGATGCACCGCATCTGACGCCACGCGCTGGTCCGCCGGGTATTGCAGGACAGCCCTTAGCACCCCAGATAGTCCACATTCCTGTGCGTCTCCGCGCGCTCCCGCCCGTTCCCACGCGTTCCCGGATTCGTTACCGACAGTTCCTCACTGGTAACTTCTGTTGAGTTGATCAAGCTCCGTGCCTGATGTCACGGCCGTGAGCGACACCCCAATCACTCGACAAGGATGCGACCTTGGCTCCTGTCCGGCTTCGCCGCTCGACCCGTCTCGCAGCTACCGCGGCGGTCCTCGCCGCCACCCTCTCCCCGCTGCCCGCCGCCCCGGCGTTCGCGGCGGAACCGTCCGACACACCGCACCTCGACGCCATCGAGCAGGTACTGCGCGAGGTGTCACCGGGGCTTGAAGGCCAGGTGTGGGAGCGCACGGCGGGCAACCGCCTGGACGCGCCCGCCGATGATCCCTCCGGCTGGCTGCTCCAGACCCCGGGCTGCTGGGGTGACGCCGCCTGCGCTGAGCGGTCCGGCACCAAGCGGCTCCTGGCGAAAATGACCGCGAACATCGCGCAGGCCACCCGCACGGTGGACATATCCACTCTGGCGCCGTTCCCCGACGGGGACTTCCAGGAGGCGATCGTCTCCGGTCTCAGGAGCGCGGCGGCGACGCGCGGGGCGGGCGACGACAAGATCAGGGTGCGGGTCCTCGTCGGGGCCGCGCCGGTGTACCACCTGAACGTGCTGCCGTCGAAGTACCGTGACCAGCTCCTCTCCGGCCTCGGCGACGCCGCCGACGACATCACCCTCAACGTCGCGTCGATGACGACTTCCAAGACCGGTCTGTCCTGGAACCACTCCAAGCTGCTCGTGGTCGACGGCCAGTCCGCGATCACCGGTGGGATCAACAACTGGAAGGGCGACTACCTCGACACCACTCACCCGGTGTCCGACGTCGACCTCGCCCTCACCGGCCCGGCCGCCGGCTCGGCCGGCCGCTACCTGGACCAGCTCTGGTCCTGGACGTGCGACAACAAGAACAACATCGCCAAGGTGTGGTTCGCCTCGTCCGGCGGCGGCTGCATGCCCGCCCTGTCCACGACGCAGCCGTCCCCCGGGGCCGGCCAGTCCGGCGACACCCCGGTGATCGCCGTCGGCGGCCTCGGCGTCGGCATCAGGGACCGCGACCCGTCATCGGCGTTCAAGCCGGAGCTGCCGAACGCCTCGGATGCCAAGTGCGGCGTCGGCCTGTCCGACCGCACCAACGCCGATCGCGACTACGACACGGTCAACCCCGAGGAGAGCGCCCTGCGGGCGCTCGTCAGCAGCGCGACCAGCCATGTCGAGATCTCCCAGCAGGACATGAATGCCACCTGCCCGCCGCTGCCGCGCTATGACATCCGGCTGTACGACGCGCTGGCCGCGAAGCTCGCCGCCGGGGTGAAGGTCCGCATCGTGGTCAGCGACCCGGCCAACCGCGGTGCGGTCGGCAGCGGTGGCTACTCGCAGATCAAGTCGCTCCGCGAGATCAGCGATGTGCTGCGCAGCCGCCTCACCCGCGTCACCGGCGACGGCACGAGCGCTTCGGCGGCGATGTGCGGCAATCTCCAGCTCGCCTCCGCCCGGAACGCCGACAGCGCCACCTGGGCCGACGGCAAGCCGTACGCGCAGCACCACAAGCTGGTGTCGGTGGACGGTTCGGCCTTCTACATCGGCTCCAAGAACCTGTATCCGGCCTGGCTCCAGGACTTCGGCTACATCGTGGAGAGCCCGAAGGCCGCGGCCCAGCTCGACGACGCGCTGCTCGCTCCGCAGTGGAAGTACGCGCAGAAGACGGCCACATACGACTACGCCCGCGGGGTCTGCCAGGGCTGAGTGCGGGCCTGCCCCTGCCCCTCGCCCCGCAACGAAGCGTCGTTGCGGGGCGAGGCAGGTGAAGCAGCACCTGACGGCCGGGGCGCGGCACTCAGGGAAGTGTCCAGATCTGCGTCGTGACGAGCCAGAAGACGACGCACCAGAAGCCGAGCAGCGCGGTGACGATGCCGAGGCCGATGAGGTTGGTCTTCGCCGCCGGTTCCTCAGGGGACGGCCGCAGCCAACGCCTGAGCAGCGGATTCACATAGCGGGGCATGGTCAGGAAGCTCATGACGAAGCTCGACAGCAGGTTGCCCACGAGCAGCCCGATCCACAACGGCATGTTCAACGGGGCCAGCACGAGTGCCAGCACCACAACGGTCGGATACAGCCCGACCCAGACGGCGATGGCGGTCTTGGTCTCGGAGGGCGGCGGCGCCTCGGTGCCGTTGTTGTCGAAGGCGAACCAGCTGCCGAAGGAGTCGTCTATGGTGCGCAGCCGGTAGTCCTCGAACTTGTCGCCTTCGGTCAGCATTTCCTGCCGCTCTGCCGAGGTCAGCCAGACGTCGAGGTGTTCGGCGTTGTCGAACCTGTACAGCGTGGTCCATTCGTCCTGCAACCCCTCCACGGGGCGGAAGACCTCGGTACCGCGGTATCCGTCGAACCGGCTCTCCGCCGCGGCCATACGGCGCTGCCAGTCGAGGAAGTCGTCGACGTGGGCCGGGTCGACGCGGTGGGTGACCACCACCGTCACCAGCGTGTCCGGGGACGGCGTGCTGCCGCCGCCCACGACCTGCTGTGTGGCGGGGCCGTCGAAGTACTCGTGGCCGGAGTCGAGAAGGCTCTGCCGGGTGGCGCTGTTGATCCATGCCTCAAGGTGCTCTATCGAGTCGAATCTGTACACGACCACCCAGTCGGGTTGGACCGCCGTCGGGGGCGAGGTCTCGGTGCCGAGGAAGCCGGGGTAGCGGGAGGCGGCGGTGTTGACCTCCTTCTGCCACGCCTCGAACTCCCGCTCGCGGCTGGGGTGGACCCGCTGACCGATGATCGCCGTGACGGCGGTGCCTTCGAGCCGTTCGGTACTCATGTGCTCAGACCCGTCCGGGCCGGTCGGCTCTGACTGAGCCGGCGGTAGATGCGTTCCGGAGTCAGCGGCAGTTCCCGGTAGCGGATGCCCGTGGCGTCGTGGAGCGCGTTCGCCAGCGCGGGGGCCACCGGGTTGATGCAGCATTCCGCCATCCCCTTCGCCCGCAGGGGCCCGACGGAATCGGCCGATTCCACCAGGAGCACATCGGTACGGGGCACATCGGCGTAGGCCGGGATGCGGTAGTTGCGGAGGTTCGGATTCACCACGGCACCGTGCTCGTCGATGTGGTGGTTCTCCGTCAGTGCGAAGCCGATCCCCTGGGCCACACCGCCCTCCACCTGTCCCCGGACCTGCGCCGGGTTGATGACCACACCCGCGTCGGTCGCCTGGACGCTGTAGAGGACGCGGATCTCCCCGGTCACCGGATGCACGGCGATCCGGAACCCCTGGGTGTTGGAGGTGACGCTGCGGGGCGAGCCGTACGCCTTGCGCGCGGCGGTGAAACGGATTCCACGGGTTCGGGCCGCGGCGACGAGCTCCGCGAGGGGCACGCGTCGCTCGCCGCAGACCACGCTCTCGTCGTCCATCGAGCACATCACGACATGGACCCCCGTGTAGGAGGCGGCGAATTCGAGGATGCGGTCGCGCACGGCGCCGGAGGCACGGAGCACCGCGTTGCCCGACACGAAGAGGCCCGCGCTGGCGAAGGCACCCGTGTCGAAGCCGGTGCGATCGGTGTCGGACTGCACCAGACGGATCCGGGCCGGTGTCGTGCCCAGCTGAGCCGCCGCGATCTGCACATGAGCGGTCGATGTCCCCTCACCGAACTCGACCGTGCCGACGGCCACTTCGTACACCAGGTCCTCACCGAGTGTGACCCAGGCCTCCGAGATGTGTTCGGTCGGCGGTGCGGTCTCATGCAGTGAACTCGCCACGCCTGCCCCGAGGAGCCATTCAGGGCCGGGGGACGGTTCGTCAGCCGTGCGGGCCATGGCAGCGCCCACCAGGTCGATGCACTTCGCGAGGCCGTCCTCGGTGAACGCCACGTCGTCGGGGCCCTCGTGCAGGGCGACGAGCGGATCACCCGGACGCACGATGTTGCGCCGCCTCAGTTCGAGCGGATCGATGTGCAGCGCGCGTGCCAGTTCGTCCATGGCCGATTCCACGGCGAACGCCGGTTGCGTCATCCCGTAACCGCGCAGCGCGCCGCTCGGGACGGTGTTGGTGTAGACGGAGTACGCGTCGTACTTCTTGTGCGGACAGCGGTAGATCATGACGGCGGCGCTGCCCGCGTACAGGGTCTCGCCACCGTGGTTTCCGTACGCCCCCGTATTGGACACGTTGCGGACCTGGAACGCCGTGAGAGTGCCGTCCGCTTTCGCGCCGAGCCTGACCGTCAGCTTCATCGGGTGCCGCGGCGAGGCGGTGGTGAACTCCTCCTCGCGCGTGTACTCGAAGCAGACCGGCCTGCCGGTGTCGAGGGTGGCGAGTGCGACCAGGTCCTCCGAGATCACCTCCTGTTTGCCGCCGAAGCCGCCGCCGACGCGCTTGCAGAACACACGAAGCTGGTCCGGGCGCAGCGCGAACAGATGCGAGAGCTTGACTTTCGCGATGGACGGAGACTGCGAACTGGTGCGGACGTTGAGCCGGCCGTCCTCCATCCAGGCGATCGAACCGTGGGTCTCGAGGTGCGCGTGCTGCACCCGGGGCGAGGAGTAGGTGCCTTCGTGGATCACGTCGGCATCGGCGAACCCGGCGTCGACGTCGCCGATGTGCGCATGCATCTCGAGCAGGATGTTGCGGACCGGGTCGCGCACGAACGGATCGTCCGCGCCGTGCAATTGTGGCGCCCCGTCGGCCATCGCCTGTTCGGGGTCGAACACCGCGGGCAGCACCTCGTAGTCGACGACGACCCCTCGGCAGCCTTCTTCCGCCGCCGCGACCGTGTCGGCGAGGACGGCCACGACGCGTTGGCCGACGAAACGGACCGTGTCGTCCAGAATCCGGGTGTCGTCCGGATCGACCAGGTGGTCGGTGTGGATCGCCGTCGTGAAGCGCCTGCGTGGCACGTCCTCCCATGTGTAGACGCGTCGGACGCCGGGGACGGCGAGCGCGGCGGTGGTGTCGATGGAGACGATCCGGGCGTGTGCGTGCGGCGAGTGCAGCACCTTGAGGTGCAGCATCCCTTCGAGGTGTGTGTCCATCGTGAACTCGGCCCGGCCGGTGACCACATCCTCGGCCGCCGGTGCTCCGACGCTCGTCCCCACGGCCTTTCCCGGGGTGGCGGGTTCCACGCCCACGATGCCCTGCACGGCATCCTGGATGCCCCGGTAACCGGTGCAACGGCAGAGGTTGCCCTTCAACGCACGTGGCAGGTCCTTCTTCTGCGCCTCGGTGAACGTCGCCGCAGTCATGATCATCCCAGCGGTGCAGAACCCGCACTGGAACCCTGGGGCGTCGCGGAACCGCCGCTGCATCGGATGCAGGTCGCCGGGTGATCCGATGCCCTCGATCGTGGTCACCTCACGGCCTTCGGCACGGAAGGCGGGGGTGATGCAGCTGTGCACCGGGGCGCCGTCCAGCCACACGGTGCACGCCCCGCAGTCACCCGCGTCGCACCCCTTCTTGACGCCATGACACCCGAGCGAGCGCAGGAACGTGCGCAGGCACTGGCCGGGGTGGGGTTCCTCGTCGAAGCTCATGCCGTTCACGGTGTACGTCATGCCGGGCCCCCTGCCATGAGTTCGTGACGGATCTCCTCGGCGAAGTGCTTCGTCAGATGGCGACGGTGCCCAGGGGACCCGTTGGGGTCGGCGAACCAGACGTCTGCGGGAATGACGTCCATGCTCTGCTGAAGTGTCCGGGCGTCGGGCATGGTGTCGAAGGCGACGCGCACCGGCCGCGTGGTGCCGGCCGTGACGGTGAGCGTCAGGTCACTCGTTCCCGGCGTCCGGGTACCGACGAGGAACACGGTAGAACGGCCGAGGCGGGTCAGTGCGAAGCGACGGTGCGCGGTGCGCTTCCTCAGGGCGCGCGCCGGGATCCGCACGCGCCGCAGGATCTCTCCCGGGCCGAGGATGTTCCGGTGGTCACCGGTCACGAAGTCGAGGGCGTCGACGGTGCGCGCGGACCCGTCAGGAGCCCACAGCTCGTACTCCGACTCCAGGGCCACCGTGAGCGTGATCATCGGCCCGGCGGGCAGCGACATGCAGATGTTGCCGCCGACGGTGGCGGAGGTCCACACCTTGAACGAGGACAGGAACGCCTCGCAGCTCGTGGCGAGAAGGCTCCCCGCGATCCAGTCGGCGGGCGGGGAGAAGGCGTACAGCTCCTGGACGGTGCACGTCGCACCTATGTCGAGGCCCTTGTCGCCCGGGACGAGGGAATCCCAGCGCAGCGCGGTCAGATCGATCAGGCGGTGCACGTCGGGCTGCTCCACGGAGAACAGCCAGGTGCCGCCGGCGAGCCAGGCGTCACCTTCGCGCCAGTCGGCTCCGGGCCGGTCCTGCGGATGCCGGACGACTTCCGTGACGGTGTTGAGATCCATGGGGACTTGTCTCTCTCACGACAAGGGCCGCGACGGACCTTACCGGCGCGCCATCCGTGGGCCTGCACGGAGACGGCTCATACGCATGGGGCAGATGTACCCTGTCGCAGCGTCACGCCTTCCGGGGCGCTCGCGTCCGTCGCAACACCACCTTTTGAACCGGCCGGTTGCAGTCGGCCGAGCGTGCCGTCGAACCGCTTCCGGCCATGGACGGCACCGGGGGCCGGTGCACCCACCGAATGCCGCAAGGGCACGGCGTATGCGCCGAGAGCGAGCGGCACGGTCTTCGCGGGACAGAAGCGAATCCCGAACGATCGCCACCCGGCCGACGAAACCGGCCGCCGGGCCGAATTCAGCAAGGCAGCGGGCTCGCAGACACTCAACAAGCGTAGCCAGAGCGGGATGGCACCGCCAAGTCGGGAGTGCTCCTTGAGATCGTGACCTTCAGGGACCAAACAGCTACACCCCCCGAGGCGTTCACGGACCGGCCCAGGAGACGGTCTCGCACCGCATCCCATGGGTCTCCCCCCTCCGAAGCCGACCCCTCCGACCCCGCCGACAGCACCTCAGACCTTCAAGGACCTGATCGCCGTGGGCGCGTGCCAGGGCTCCGTGGCCAGCTCCTCGAACTCGGACACGTCGCTGATGTCCGCCGTCCGGCTCATCGCGATATTGGTGACCCGCTCCAGGATCGCCTCCACCACGACCGGCACCCGGTACTCGGCCGCCAGCTTCTTGGCCTCCTCCAGCGCGGGCAGCAGCTCCTCCGGCTCCCTGACCCGGATGGCCTTGCAGCCCAGGCCCTCGGCGACCTTCACATGGTCGACGCCGTAGACGCCGAGCTCCGGCGCGTTGATGTTCTCGAACTCCAGATTGACCTGGAAGTCGATGCCCAGGCCGAGCTGCGCCTGCCTGATCAGCCCCAGATACGAGTTGTTCACGAGCACGTGGACGTACGGGATCCGGTGCTGTGCCCCGACCGCCAGCTCCTCGATCATGAACTGGAAGTCGTAGTCCCCGGACAGCGCCACGACCTGCGCCTCCGGGTCGGCCTTGGCGACGCCCAGCGCCGCCGGGATGGTCCAGCCCAGCGGTCCGGCCTGGCCGCAGTTGATCCAGTGGCGCGGCCGGTAGACGTGCAGCATCTGCGCGCCCGCGATCTGGGAGAGCCCGATGGTGGTGACGTAACGGGTCTCGGGACCGAAGGCCTTGTTCATCTCCTCGTACACGCGCTGTGGCTTCAGCGGCACGTCGTCGAAGTGCGTACGCCGCTGCAAGGTGGCCTTGCGCTCCTGGGTGGAGGCGACCCAGGCCGTCCGGTCGGGCAGCCTGCCCGCAGCCTTCAGCTCCCGGGCCACCTCCACGAAGAGCCCCAGGGCAGCCCTGGCGTCCGAGGCGATCCCGTAGTCGGGGGCGAAGATCCTGCCGATCTGGGTGGGCTCGATGTCCACATGGACGAACGTACGGCCCCGGGTGTAGACGTCCAGCTTGTAGCCGGTGTGCCGGTTGGCCCAGCGGTTGCCGATGCCGAGGACGAAGTCGGACTCCAGGAAGTTGGCGTTGCCGTAGCGGTGCGCGGTCTGGAGGCCGACCATCCCGGCGTTCAGCTCGTGGTCGTCGGGGATGGCGCCCCAGCCCATCAGTGTCGGGATCACGGGCGTGCCGGTCAGCTCGGCGAATTCGACCAGCAGCTCGCTCGCGTCCGCGCCGATGACACCGCCGCCCGCGACGATCAGCGGGCGCTCGGACTCCAGCAGATAGGAGATCGCCTTCTCGATCTGGGCCCGGGTCGCGGCCGGCTTGTGCAGCGGCAACGGCTCATACGTCTCCGGGTCGAACTCGATCTCGGTCTGCTGGACGTCGATGGGCAGATCGATCAGGACGGGGCCCGGCCTGCCGGAGCGCATCAGGTGGAATGCCTGCTGGAAGACGCCGGGGACCTGCGCCGCCTCAAGCACCGTCGTGGCGGCCTTGGTGACCGGACCGGCGATGGCGGCGATGTCGACCGCCTGGAAGTCCTCCTTGTGGATCACATGCGTCGGGGCCTGCCCGGTGATGCACAGGATCGGAATCGAGTCACCGATCGCCGAGTAGAGCCCGGTGATCATGTCGGTGCCCGCGGGGCCTGACGTACCGATGCAGACCCCGATGTTTCCCGGGGCGGTCCGCGTGTACCCCTCGGCCATGTGCGAGGCGCCTTCCACATGGCGGGCGAGGGTGTGATCGATGCCGCCACCTTCCTGGAGAGCCTTGTAGAAGGGGTTGATCGCGGCGCCCGGCACACCGAACGCATGCGTGACGCCTTCGCGCTTGAGGATCTCAACTGCCGCTCGGGCGGCTGTCATACGAGGCATGGGGGCTCCTGCTTCGGCCTGACGGATCGGACTCCAACGAGAAATTCCACAATGCGGAAACTTGATTCTGCTATCCGGAATCAAAGTAAGGGGCGTGGTGGGGGACGTCAAGGGAAGGAGGCCAGGACGGGGCCGGGGGATGGCCGAAGTCCCTCCCCCAGGGCTGACGCGTGGTGGACGATGGACCCCAGGCGCGTGACCGACGTCACGAAGACGGCAGAGGCGCGCCCGAGGCACGCACGAGTCACGTCTGGGCCACCCGAGGGGGGACGGGGAGAATGGGCGATCAGGTACCGGTTCGCTGCCCGGTCTGCCGACGTACGCACACCTTCGCCGCGCCCGTGTACCCGTGCGCGTGCGGGGCTCCCGTCGCGCCTCCCCTGGTGCGCGGCGCACCCGCCGAGCCGATCACGCACCGCACCTGGACCGAGGACTGGGTCACCGCCCGCTGCCAGGCCTGCGGACGGCAGGACCAATGGCCGCAGCCCGAGCTGGGCTGCCCCTGCGGGACGGTGCTGCGGATAGCGGTGCGCCCGGTGACCTCGCGCCCCAGACCGCCCGGGCCTTCGACGCCCTCCGCACCCGCGTCGCCGGCCGGGCCTACGGCGCCCTCCGCACCCTCCGCTCCGTTCCGCTCGCCCGCGGCCGCAGAGGCCCGTGGCGGCCGGGCTGGGCTGCCCACGCACATCCCCCTGCCACGCACCGTCCCCGCGCCACGCCCCACGTTCCGCCCGGTCACGATCCGCACCGCCGGCGACGCCGTGACCACGGCCGCCCTGTATCTGCGCTGGCTCGGCTTCGAGGAGATCGTCCAGCAGAAGGACTGGTACGCGAGCGGCCTCGCCCTGCGCGGCCCCGGCCTGGTCGCCCAGGTGGACCCCACCACGCGTCCGGCCACTCTGCGCGCGGTCGAGTGCCTCTGGCTGAACGGACTCAACGAAGAGGCGCTGGGCGTGTTCTTCTCCCTCGCGGGATACGCCTCCGACGCCCGCGCCCGCGCGGACGAGCTCGGTCTCCCCCTCTTCGTCATGGACCTCACCGGAACGCCGCAACCGGTGAACGGCCCGGCGGACGCACTGCTGTCGCCGGGCCCCTGACCGCGCGCGCTCCGAACAGCCCGCGCCGCGGGCCCGGTTCGGTCCGCACGGTCTTCCCGACCGGCGCGCGACCCAGCGCACCTCCCGCCGGTCGGCAGGCGTCTCCACGAGCAGCGGCCGCCCGCTGCCGGCGAGCGGCTCGGGCGTGGCGGTCGGCTCCCCCGCTCGCCTTCCGGAAGCGTCAGCCGTAGCGCTCCCGCAGCTCCACCTTGCGCACCTTGCCGCTGATGGTCATCGGGAAGGTGTCCACGACCTCGAGCCGCCGGGGGACCTTGTAGTGGGCGAGCTTCTCGCGGCAGAAGCCGGTGACCTCGTCCAGCGTCGGCGGATCGGCCGGGTCCCGGGCGATGACGACGGCGAGGATCTCCTCGCCGTACTTCGCGTCAGGTACGCCGACCACCTGGACGTCGGCGATCTTCGGATGGGCGTACAGGAACTCCTCGATCTCGCGCGGGTACACGTTCTCGCCGCCTCGAATGATCATGTCCTTGATGCGGCCGACGATCTGGACGTACCCGTCATCGCGGATCACCGCCAGGTCACCCGTGTGCATCCAGCGCCCCGCGTCGATCGCCTCGGTCGTCTTCTCCGGCTCGTCCCAGTACCCGAGCATCACGCTGTAGCCGCGGGTGCACAGCTCCCCCGCCTCGCCGCGCGGCAGTGTGACCCCGCTGAGCGGGTCGACCACCTTGACCTCGATGTGCGGAAGCACCCGCCCCACCGTCCCGGTGCGGCGCTCCAGGTCATCGTCCCGCCGGGTCTGCGTGGAGACGGGTGAGGTCTCCGTCATGCCGTAACAGATGGACACCTCGGCCATGTTCATCTCGGCGACCACCCGCTTCATCACCTCCACCGGGCAGGGCGAGCCCGCCATGATGCCGGTGCGCAGCGAGCCGAGGTCGTACGTCGCGAAGTCGGGCAGGTTCAGCTCGGCGATGAACATCGTGGGTACGCCGTAGAGCGAGGTGCAGCGTTCCTGCTCGACGGCGCGGAGGGTGGCGTCGGCTTCGAACGACGGGGCGGGGATGACGATGCAGGCGCCGTGGGATGTGGCCCCGATGTTCCCCATGACCATGCCGAAGCAGTGATAGAACGGGACGGGAAGGCAGACCCGGTCCTGCTCGGTGTAGGCGATCATCTCGCCCACGAAATAGCCGTTGTTGAGGATGTTGTGGTGGGAGAGGGTCGCCCCCTTGGGGAATCCGGTGGTGCCTGAGGTGTACTGGATGTTCACGGGGTCGTCGCAGGACAACTGCGCTTCTCGTGAGGCGAGTTCGTCCCGTCCCGCACCTTCGGCCGATGCGACCAGCTCCGCCCAGCTGTCATCGCCGATGTAGTGCACGGACCGCAGCGCCGGGCAGTCGGCACGGACCTGCTCCACCAGCGCGCGGTAGTCGCTCGTCTTGTGGGCGAGGGACGCGATCAGGATGCCGATCCCTGCCTGGTCGAGGACGTATGCGAGCTCATGGGCCCGGTAGGCCGGATTGATGTTCACCATGATCGCGCCGATCCGGGCGGTGGCGTACTGCACCAGCACCCATTCCGGGCAGTTCACCGCCCAGATCCCCACCCGGTCTCCCTTGGCCACCCCGCGGGCGAGCAGCGCCCGCGCGAGCTCGTCCACGTCCGCCCCGAACTCCGCGTACGTCCAGCGCCGCCCGGACGGCACATCGACCAGCGCCTCCCGTGCCGGGAACCGCGCGATCGTCCGATCGAGGTTGCGCCCGATCGTGTCACCGAGCAGCGGCACGGTGCCCGTGCCATGTGTGTACGCGAGCGCCGTTTCCGCCCCGGTGTCCGTTCCCGCCATCGCAGTTCCCTTCCCGCCGTACTCGTTCACTGCCGGGATCCTCCCCCGAGTGCAGCCGGAATATCAGCTGGTGGAGGGAGGTTGGAGTCGGGGAAATCAACCACGCCCCGGGGCGCGACCATTGGTCGCCGCCCATGGGCTGACCCAGGAGCACTTCATGGCCCGCTCGTTCCTCTTCCTCCTCGGCAGCGCCCGTGCGGACGGCAACGCCGAACTGCTGGCCCGTGCGGCGGCGGAGCAACTGCCGGGCGGCACCGGGCAGCGGTGGCTGAACCTGGAACGGCTCCGTCTGCCCGACTTTCACGACGCGCGCCATGCGGCGGGCTCCTGGCCGCAGGAGGAGAGTGACGAGGACCTGCTGAGGGAGGCGACGCTGGCTGCGACCGACGTGGTGATCGTCTCGCCGCTGTACTGGTACTCCGTCTCCTCGTATGCCAAGCGCTATCTCGACTACTGGTCGAAGTGGCTCTCCACCCCGGACCCCGGATTCAAGGCGAGGATGGCGGGCCGCACCCTGTGGGGCGTCACGGCCATGGCGGACCGGGAGCCGGTCCGCGCCGAACCACTCATTCTGACGCTGAACCACACCGCGGCATACATGGGCATGCGCTTCGGCGGCGTACTGCTCGGCAACGGCTCCCGGCCGGGCCAGGTGCTCAGTGACGAGCGGGCGGCCGTCGAGGCCAAGACGTTCTTCGCCCAGGAGGCGCCTCTCGCCCGGTTCCCGGACGCCGAGCGGTCGTCCGCCGGCTGACCCACCCGGGTCACCTCATCGCCATCGCAGTGGCCAGCGGCCGCGGGCCGCCAGGAGTGCGCAGAGCATCAGCACGACCGGTGGCACCGCGGCCCACGCCGGAGCGGCCTTGAGCAGCACCGCGGAGATGGCAGCACCCACGATCAGCGCGCCGAACCGTACCGGGATCCAGTGCTCCTGGCGGACCGCTCCGACACCCTTGACGATGTAGGTGGCCAGGGTGCCGGTCAGATAGGTGGTGGGCGCGGCCGCGTGACCCGCGGCCACCATGGCCGTGGACTCGACCCCCATGGCGACCGCCGCCGCGAACTGGAGCAGGCTTCTGGTGATCCCGCGCGGTGCGCCGTCGACGGCCGCCCACACTGCCGCGATCACGACGAGGATGACGGTCGTCGCCACCAGACAGGACATCACCCTCGGCTGCCAGCGTGCGGCGGGGATCCCGCTGCGCCGGGTGAACCACGCGGCCACCGCGGCCCCGATGCCGAACCCGGCCAGTGCGAGGGCCGCGGCGGTGACGTTCAGGGCCTGCTGCTGCCCGATGGCCATACCCAGCAAGGCGAGGTTGCTGGTCATCACTCCGGCGAAGACATGGTCAAGGCCCAGAAAGGAGATGGTCTCCACCGACCCTGCCGCTGCCACCAGCAACGTCACCGCGATGTGCAGCGGACGGGTCGGGCCGGGCGAGGGTGGGGCTGGCGGCTCCATGATGCGCCATGCTAGATCGCCTTTACGCGCATTCCCGGCAGAAGCGTTCGCGTTTCGCGTGCTCGACTGAGCGGCCGGGTGTCAGTCGCCGGTGACGCCGAGGCTGCGGAGGTACGACAGGCCAGGGCGGCCGTCGAGCTCCGTCTCGCCGACGACGGCGAACCCGGTGCGCGTCAGCACGGCCTGCGACGCCGGGTTGTCGAGGGTGGTCTCGGCCCTCAGCACGCTCAGCCCGTACCGGCCGGCGGCGCGCTGGCAGAGCTCCCGCACAGCCCGGCTGGCGAGTCCCTTGCCTGCGGCGCGCTTGGCGATGCGGTAGCCCAGTTCGGCCGCGCCGTCCGCCACGTCCACGAGGTTAACCCGCCCCAGGATCTCGCCTTCGGCGTCCACGAGCACATGGAAGTAGCAGACACCCGCCTCCTGTTCGGCGAGCAGGGCCCGGTGCCGCTCGTCGAAGTGGAGGAAGTATCCGTCGCCCCGGTCGGGGACGGACGCGGCGAAGTGGGCCCGGTTCTCGCGCTCGAAGGCGAGGAGCGCGGGGGCGTGGTCCGGGCGGAGCAGCTGCAACTCGGGCATACGGTCACTGTACGCATCCCCGTAGGCGACCCATTGTGCGGGGCAGCCCGCTCCGTCCCGTAACTCACCTTTGAGACCGATCAGTTCACCTGACGTCCGGAGCCCGACCAGTACGGCTCGCGCAGCTTGAACTTCTGGATCTTGCCGGTGGCGGTCCGCGGGATGGCATCGCGGAACTCGACCGACGTGGGGGCCTTGTAGCCCGCCATGCGCTGCTTGCAGTGGGCGATGATGTCCGCCTCCTGTGCGGTGGCTCCCTCGGCGAGCACCACCAGGGCCTTGATGGTCTCGCCCCACTTCTCGTCGGGGACGCCGATCACGGCGACCTCGGCCACGGCGGGGTGGCTGAAAATGGTGTCCTCGACCTCGATCGACGACACGTTCTCACCCCCGGTGATGATCACGTCCTTCTTGCGGTCGGAGATCGTGAGGTGTCCGTCGTCCTCGTCGATGATGCCGCCGTCGCCGGTGTGGAACCAGCCGCCCTCCAGTGCGGCCTCGGTCTCCTCGGGCTTCTCCCAGTACCCGTCGAGCACCACGTTCGACCTGGCCAGGACCTCACCGGAGTCGGCGACCCGCAGCTTCACCCCGAGCGCCGGAAGCCCGGCACGCGACAGTTTGTGCGCGCGCTCCTCGGCGGGCAGCCCGACGTCGGCCGGGCGGGTCCGGTTGAAGGTGAGCAGCGGCGAGGTCTCCGTCAGACCGTAGATCTGGGTGAACTCCCAGCCGAGCTCGTCCCCCACCCGCTGGATGGTCCTGCTCGGCGGCGGAGCTCCCGCGCAGACGATCCGTACCCGGTCGCGGCCGGGGATCTCGCCCTCCCAGTCGGCCGCGGCGTCCAGGACCGCGTTCCACACCGCGGGCGCGCCGCACATCAGGGTCACACCGTGGGCGTCGACACGGCGCAGGATCTCGGCGCCGTCGACCTTGCGCAGCACGACCTGCTTGGCGCCGAGACCGGCCATCACGAAGGGCATGCCCCAGCCGTTGCAGTGGAACATCGGCAGGGTGTGCAGATACACGTCCCGCTCCCAGGCGCGGGTGTGCAGCCCGAAGGTCAGCCCGTTCACCCAGATGTTGCGGTGGGTGAGCTGGACGCCCTTGGGCCGGGCGGTGGTCCCCGAGGTGTAGTTGATCGTCGCGGTGGCGTCCTCGTCCGGCCGCGACCAGGGGCGCGGCTCCACCCCGAACCGCATCAGCTCCTTGTCGGACTGCTCACCGAGCACGAACCGGTGCCGTGCCTTGACCCCGGACAACGACTCGTCCAGCTCAGGGTCGACCAGCAGGACCGAGGCCCCGCTCTGGTGGACGACGTACTCCACCTCGTCCGGCTTGAGCCGGAAGTTGACCGGCACGCAGATCCGGCCGCTCATGGGCACCGCGAAGAGCAGCTCGAGCATCCGCGCGGAGTTGTGACTGACCACAGCCACGCGCTCGCCCTCACCGACGCCGATCGCGTCCAGCCCCGCCTGCCAGGCCCGTACCCGCACCCCGAGCTGCCCGTACGTCGCATCGGGCACCGGCGGTGCGGGTTGGTCCGGCTCGTCGATCACACCGGGGCTGGAGGCGAACCCGAGCTCGGCCCGGTCGAGGAAGTCGGCGACGGTCATGGGAATCCGCATGGCGTTCTCTCCTGCCTGCAATCACTTAATCGCTGTTCCGGTGCGAGCATCTCGCGTACCCACTCGAGTGCGGGTGGTGACGCAGACCTTCCCCCGTACGGAGCACGTCAAGAACTGCCCCCTTCCGGTCAGCGACCCGTCATGCTTCCGCCGCCGCGCACGGCTTCCGGGTGCGTCCGCAAAGCTGCGACGAGCACGGCAATCACCGACGTCCCGGAGGGCACCCACCATGGACGACCTTCCGCCCGGGGAAGCGGACCCTGGAGAACATCGCCCGGCAGAGCCGCTGTTCGTACCGGTCAGGCTCGGCTCTGCCGGGAGATTCCAGCTGCGTTTCCTGCGCACACCGCTCGGGGCGCACACGGCCATCGGCTTCACCGGGGAGCGGCGGCTGGGCGCCGCGTTCAGTGAGACCCCAGACCTGGATCAGGCTCGCGGAACGCGCTGCGGGCGCTCGCGGAGCCGCTGGGAGTGACCGCGGTGATCCCCTGCTCAGGGCGCCCGCACCGGTGGTGGACCGGGAGCCGCGCGGCACCCGCTGGGACGCGGACTCCGTTTCTTCGGCGTGCCCCGCGTCACGGCCCCCGCCGCCTCGCGTGGACGGCCGCCGCCGTCCACGCGAGGAAGGACCCGCCGGCCAGGGACGTGGACCTGTAAGCGGTCCGCACGCCGCCATGGCCGGATTCCGGACCGAAAATGTCCGCTATCCGGCCATCGTGTATATCCTGCTCCGACCGGGTACGCGATCACGGGACACGGGAGGTGACCAGGATGTCCGAGCGACGGGCCCGCCCCGATGCCACCCCGAGGAAACACGCCTGGCGCCGGCGCTTCACTCCGGCAGGCGCGTCGGGCGGCGGCACAGGCGCCGCGGGTGCCCACACACCGGGGTCCCCGGCCCCGGTGCAGAAAGACCAGGGCAGCATCGTCCAGGCCGCGCTCTACCGCGACGGCCGGCGCGTCTCCACCCCCGAGTCGCTCGCCGAAACCTTCCGCCAGCTCCGCGAAGAGCCGCGCGGCATGGCCTGGATCGGCCTGCACCGGCCGACCGAAGCGGAGCTGCTGACGCTGGCCGAGGAGTTCGACCTCCATGAGCTGGCCGTCGAGGACGCGATGGAGGCCCACCAGCGCCCCAAACTCGAGCGCTACGGCGAGACCCTCTTCGTCGTGCTGCGCGCCGCCCGGTACCTCGACGCCCAGGAAGAGGTGGACTTCGGCGAGCTCCATGTCTTCGTCGGCCGCGACTTCGTCATCACGGTCCGCCACGGCGCCGCACCCGACCTCTCCGCGGTCCGCCGCCGCATGGAGGACGACTCCGAACTGCTGGCCCTCGGCCCCGAGGCCGTGCTCTACGCCATCCTTGACGCCGTGGTCGACGGCTATGCCCCGGTGGTCGCCGGTGTGCAGAACGACATCGACGAGATCGAGACCGAGGTCTTCAGCGGCGATCCCGAGGTGTCCCGCCGTATCTACGAACTCTCCCGCGAGATGGTCGAGTTCCAGCGCGCCACCCGTCCCCTGGTGGGGATGCTGCACGGCCTGATGGCGGGCTTCGCCAAATACGGCACGGACGAGGAACTCCAGCGCTACCTGCGCGACGTGGCCGACCACGTCACCCACACCAGCGAGCGCGTGGACGGCTTCCGCCAGGCCCTCGCGGACATCCTGACGGTCAACACGACGCTGGTGACCCAGCAGCAGAACGCCGAGATGCGGGCACTGGCGGAGGCGGGCTTCGAGCAGAACGAGGAGATCAAGAAGATCTCCGCCTGGGCGGCCATCCTCTTCGCACCCACGCTCGTGGGAACGGTGTACGGGATGAACTTCGACACCATGCCGGAACTCAAGTGGGCCGTGGGGTACCCGTTCGCGATCCTGCTGATGGCGGCGGTGTGCGTGAGCCTGTACGTGGTGTTCAAGAGGCGGGGCTGGCTCTAGGGCCGTGTTTGAGAACTGGCGTCGTCCGTCCGAAGGGCAGGGCTCGCGGCGTCTGGTGCGAAGCTCGTTCTGGGGCTGGTCACGAGCATCCTCTTCTTCCGCCTCAGCCCCACAGATGCGCCGAAGCCGGAGGAGTGGAGGCATCTCGGCGTGCGTCATCGGGTCCGGGACGATCCGGTGCGCGGCATGCGCCATCGAGTACCGCGCCCGGCGCCACGCCGAACGTGACGCTCCACTTACCGCGACCGGTTCTCAGGCAGGCACTCAGGCTGACAGTGTTGCTGTCACGAGCCACAGCCCTACAGCTGTGGCCGATGCCCCCGCGACGCGCAGTGCACGTCCGCCGTGGCGCCAGTCCGTCACCAGGAGCGCCCCTACCGCGCCGGCAACGTGAAGGCCCGCCGTGGTGACGAGGATGCCCAGCACATACCCGACTTTGCCTTCCTGCGACGCGTATTCCAGGCCGTGAGCCGATCCGTGGCAGATTCCGAAGACGGCGACGGCGGTGGATGCGGCCGCGGTGGTGACCCGCAGGCGGAAGGCGATGGCCAGGCCGGTGCGGCGCCAGCCGATCATCCCGCCGACCATGGAACCCACGACGACCTTGACCGGCAGCATGCTCCCGGCCTGGCGGAAGAAGGGCACTCCGTAGACCGCGACCAGAGCCACCAGAAGGACGCTCCACAGATTGCGCTGCTTGTCGGTGAGCAGCCGTGGGGCCTCGGCTGACTCTGCGGCCTTTGGTTTCAGAAGCCGCTGGACCAGTACGGCCACCGCAAGCAGCTGACCGGCCGTTGCCGCGCCGGCAGCCGAACGGGACCAGTCCGCCGAGGGGGCCAGCATGAGAAAGACCAGGCTGTGGGTGCGAACGGTGTTCGGGATGAACCCAGCCCGGCGAAACGCGTCCGCCAGCCAGCCCCGTCGGGGGCTCTCCCGGCTGTCAGCGCAGTGCGGCCTGTCCCGCGTGAACGGCACGCAGGGCCCGATCGACGGTCTCCTGGCTCTCGCCGACCCAAGCGGCAGTGCGCATACGTTCTTACCGGGATGTGTCGAAGTGACGGCGGGAGGCTTCGATCTGGCCGAGGAACCGGTGGGTCCAGTCGCACAGGCCGGCGATCGAAACGCGCAGCGCCCGGCCCGGTTCGGTCAGGGTGTACTCGACCCGCGGCGGCACCGTGGGATGCACGTTCCTCTCGACCAGGCCGTTGCGCTCCAGCATGCGCAGGTTCTGGGTGAGCATCTTGTGGCTGATGCCCTCTATGCCGTCGCGGACCTCGCTAAAACGCAGCGTTCGTTCACCCAGGGTTTCGATGATCAGCAGCGCCCACTTGTTGGCCACGTCCGAGAAGATCTCCCGTCCCAACGAGTCCGCGCGCGTGAGGTCGGCGTCCTCGTCCGAGCCGCTGAACTGCTTGGTCACCATGAGGTACCCCAGTCACTGAAAAGTGCGTTCTTCCACGTCAGTGCCCAGTCTCCTACGGTTTCCGAGTAACCAGAAGAGACCGCGACTGCTTTCACCGACGCAGCGCGTGGGCTCTCACGAGTCGAGGAGACGGACAACATGGCCATCACCCTGGTGAACCCGGGCGGACTGCCCAAGATCGATGCCTACCGGCAGGTGTCGGTCGCGACCGGTTCGAGGCTGGTCTTCATCGCCGGGCAGGTCGCCTGGGACGCCGAAGGAGCCACGGTCGGCGAAGGCGACCTCGCCGCTCAGGTCGAACAGTGCTACCTCAACGTCGCCACCGCCCTGGCCGGGGTCGGCGCCTCCTTCGACGACGTGGCGAAACTGAACGTACACGTCGTCGACTGGGCCCCCGAGAAGATGCCCCAGCTCATGGAAGGCCTCACCCGGGCCGCCACCAAGCTCGGCACCACCGCCGCACCACCGGCCACCCTGCTGGGTGTCGCGGCCCTGGACGTGCCCGAGCACCTGGTCGAGATCGAAGCGACCGCGGTCCTCGACTGAACGGGTGCCCTCCGCGCCTCGGCGGCCTCGGCGACCGGCCGGAGAGCCGCGATGGAGGCGGCGTCGATGATGTGCCCGGACCGACGCTCGCCCATGATGGTGGAGCCTCTGTCCATGACCGGCCCGCCGGCGCGTTGTGGTTCGGCGAAGTCGTTGCCACGGCAGGGTGATACCGACCATTGCCGACGGGGTCCACACCGCTCCGGCGGCATGAGGGTGACTGGTCTGGTGGCTCTGGTGGGCCCACCGGACGGCGTCATCGTCTCGGTGACTTTCGAAGCCTCACGCACCCGGATCCAGCACATCCGGGCGTACTCAATCCCGAGAAGCCGCGCACCTGGGTGACGGGCCGGCAGTGCTGCATCCAGGCGGCCCTGTCGCCGCTTCCCGGCCGTCTGCCACGGAGTCCTGACACCTCATCAAGAGCCCTTCCCCTACCGGGACATGTACACATCATGCTTGCCAAGCTTTTTTCAGGTTCCGGCAAAGATCTTCTGGACGTGACCGGTTCTTCTGTGGGACTGTACTTGTGGCGGGGGTGGACAGACCACCCCGCGAGGGAATCTTGCCGATTACGGCGTGTGGGGACGCGTCGACTGCGGCACGGGGCAGTTTTTCGGGGGACTCAGTGAGCGATCCGGTCGCCATGCGTTGATGTTTTGCGATCCGTTGAATCGTGTAACGAGGAACGTCACACTGTGCTCCCGCAAATCGGGAATTCGAAATGTAGTCGCACAGGGGAGCGCTGCTACTTCATGGTATTCCAGTTAGACAGTGCCGATCAGGCCGGCCGGGCGCGTTCGCCCCTGGGCTCGTTCCTGCGTGGTGGCGCGGACGCCTTGGCTCAGGACGATCCACTGCTGCACCGGGCACTGACCGCCGAACACCAGCGCCAGGACGGCACGTTGATGATGGTGGCCTCGTCCAGCGTGGTCGACCCGTCGGTCCTGGCCTGCATGGCTTCGGTGGCGATGAACGTGACGGCGGAAGGGTATCCGGGCGCCCGGTACCACGCGGGATGCCGCGAGATCGATCCCATCGAGCAATTAGCGATCGACCGTGCCCTTTCGGCGTTCAGGGCGAAGTACGTGAACGTCCAGGCGCATTCCGCCACCACCGCCAACTACGCGGTTCTCTCCGCCCTGCTGGACCCTGGCGATGTCATTCTGGGAATGAAGCTCGACCAGGGCGGACACCTCACACACGGGTATCCGGTCGCCTACTCCGGTAGCTACTTCCGCTCCGTCAATTACGGCGTGGACGCGCAAGGGCGTATCGACTACGAGCAGGCACGTGAACTGGCGCTGGAACACCGCCCGAAATTGATGATCTGCGGGGCCACGGCTTATCCCAGGGCCATTGACTTCGCCCGCTTCCGGGAGATAGCCGACGAGGCGGGGGCCTTGCTGCTGGCCGACATCTCGCACATCGCCGGGCTTGTCGTCGCGGGGCTGCATCCCAGCCCGATCGACCACGCGCACATCACCACGACGTGCACCCACAAGCAGCTCGGCGGCCCCCGCGGCGCGCTCATCATGTCCGGGCGGGATGCCGACACCCGCATCGGCGACAGCGGCCAGTCGCTGGCCCAGCGGCTGCGCAGAGCCGTCTTCCCCTACTTCCAGGGCGCCCCGATCCTTCCCGCGATCGCCGCCAAAGCCCGCATGCTCGACATGGTGCAGACCGACGAGTACCGGGCGACGGCCGGCCGTATCGCCGACAACGCCGCACTGCTCGCCGACGCCCTGGCCGGGCTCGGCTACAAGGTCATCACCGGTGGCACGGACAACCACATCGTCCTGCTCGACTTCATCGGCACACCGCTGAGCGGGCTGGTGGTCGAGCGTGCTCTCGAGGACGTCGGCATCGTCGTCAACAAGAACCACATCCCCGGTGATCCACGCCCATCCGCCGTGACCAGTGGTGTGCGGATCGGCACCAACTCCATCGCACAACGGGGCTTCGGACCCACCGAGATGCGGCAGTGTGCCCGGCTGATCGACACGGTGCTGCGTGCCGTTCGTCCGCTCGGCGACCGTGACTACGAACTCGAGGAGTTCACACGCCAGTCGGTGCGCACCGAAGTCCGCAAGCTGACCACGCAGTTCCCCGTCCCGCGCTACATCCCTGTCGACCGCTGGGAGTTCGAAGAGTGAGTTCCCTGCTCACCAGACTCGACATGCTCAGCGCCAGCTTCGGTCAGACGCCGGTCGTCCCGCTCGCGGACGACACGGTGAACCTGTACGCCAAGCTGGAATTCGCCAACCCGAACGGCAGCGCCAAGGACCGGTCCGCGTACTGGATCCTCAAGCGGGCCATCGAGCGCGGCGACATCACGGAGGGCACCACCGTCGTGGAGTCCTCGTCGGGGAACTTCGCGATCTCCATGGCGTCGTTCTGCCAGATGCTGGGCATCCCGTTCGTGCCGGTGATCGACCCGAACTGCAACGCGCCGACCGAGGCATATCTGCGCACCATCTGCGAGCGGGTGGTGAAGGTCGAGCAACCGGACGGGGCCGGAGGCTATCTCCGTACCCGGTTGGCCCGGGTACGGGAGCTGGTGGATGAGCTGTCCCCGGCGTACTGGCCCGACCAGTACTCCAACGCCGATGCGCTGGAGGCCCACTACCGGATGACCGGCGGGGAGCTGTGCGCGGCCTTCCGGACCATCGACTACGTGTTCGTGGGCGTGAGCACCGGCGGCACGATCGCGGGAGTGTCCCGACGGCTCAAGGAGCACTTCCCCAAGGTCACGGTCGTCGCCGTCGACGCGGCCGGGTCGGCCATCTTCGGCCGTGAGCCAAGCGCCCGCCGCATCCCCGGCCTCGGCTCCAGCATCGTGCCCGAACTATGCGGTCGTGCCCGGATCGACGACGTTGTCATCGTGCCCGAGCGGCAGGCCGTGGAGGGCTGTCACGAGCTCTTCCAGCGCCATGGCCTGTACGCGGGCGGTTCGACCGGCAGTGTCTACGCCGCCATCCGCGGCTACTTCGACGCGAGTCGCCCGGCCGGCAGACGGCCGACGGTGACCTTCCTGTGCGCCGACCGCGGCGCGAGCTACGCCCACACGATCTACAACCCCACCTGGGTCAAGGAGCAACTCGGCGACGAGGCGGTCGGAGCGCGGCCGGTCGTGCTGCACCGGGCCGAGCACCGCGACCGCCAGGGGGGCCGAAAGGAAAGTCATGACGGGCTCGTCCCCTGACCTGCCGACGCTGCCGTCCCTGCGCACCCTGACCGGTGCCGATGTCCTCAAGCACGTCGAGGGCAACCGTCCCGCATGCCTGGAGGTCGTCCGCCGGGGCTACCTGACCCACGAGAGCGGCGACAGCTCCAACCCCCACAGCGCATTCCTGCGGTTCCCGAACCGCCCCACGTCCCGGATCATCTCGCTGCCGGCGTACCTGGGAGGCGAGTTCGAGGTCGCGGGCATCAAGTGGATCGCCAGCTTCCCGGAGAACCCCGCGACACGCGGCATTCCCCGTGCCTCGGCCACCCTGGTGCTCAACGACACCGAGACGGGCTACCCGTTCGTGTGCATGGAGTCCTCCATCGTGTCGGCGACGCGTACGGCGGCATCCGCCGTGCTCGGCGCGGAGGCGCTGAGCGGCGGCCGCAGCGCGCAGCGGGTCGGAGTGATCGGCACCGGACTGATCGCCGGGCACGTCTGGAAGTTCCTTCGGGACCTGGACTGGAAGATCGGCGGCTTCCGGCTGTTCGACCGGGACCGGACGCACGCCGAGCGGTTCGGCCGGATGCTCACGGAGCAGGGCGCCGAGGACGTCGTGGTCACCGACGATGTGCGCGACGCGTTCACCGACTGCGACGTGGTGGTGCTGACCACCGTGGCGGGCGAACCGCACATCCACGACCCCCGGCTGCTCGCCCACGCGCCGGTGGTGCTCCATCTGTCGTTGCGGGACCTCTCCCCCGAGATGGTGCTGGCCGCGCAGAACATCACGGACGACGTCGACCACGCCGTACGCGAGAACACCTCGCTGCACCTGGCGGAGAAGGCAACCGGCAACCGCGACTTCATCGACGGCACCATCGCCGGCGTCCTTAACGGCGATGTGACCGTCGACCGTGACCGGCCGGTGATCTTCTCGCCCTTCGGTCTCGGCGTGCTGGACCTGGCCGTCGGCAAGTGGGTCCATGACCGGGCGGCCGCCGGAGGCGACGGCCATGACATCCCCGACTTCTTCGGCGAGGCAGTGAGGCAGGCATGACGAACTCCACCAGCTCCACCAGCTCCACCAGCTCCACCAGCGACGAAACACTCCGCTACAAGGTCGTGGTGAACCACGAGGAGCAGCACTCCATCTGGTTCGCCGACCGCGCCCTGCCTGCGGGCTGGACGGAAACCGGCTTCACCGGCACGCGCGAGGCATGCCTGGAGCACATCGGCGAAGTGTGGACCGATCTGACACCCAAGTCGGTCCGTGAACGACTCGAGGGAAGGGCCCCGTGACCTCTCTCGACCAGAGGCTGGCCGGTCTGTCGCCCGAGCGGCAGGCCCTGCTGGCCAAGCTGCTCACCGAACGCCGGGCCGCAGCCCGCCCCGAGATCCCCCGGGGCGAGGGCCCCCGACCGCTCTCGTACGCGCAGTGGCAGTTCCTCTTCCTGTGGCAGCAGGACCCGGACAGCGGCCAGTACAACGTCCCCATGGCGCTGCGTCTGCGCGGCGCTCTGCGGGCCGACCGGGCCGAGGCCGCGCTGCGCGAGGTGGTACGCCGTCATGAGATCCTCCGCACGCGGTACGCGATCGAGGACGACGAGCCGACGACGGTGCTCGGCGACCACCGCGAGCTGAACCTCGGTCAGGCGGACCTGTCCGCGCTTCCCGAAGAGGAGCGCGAGGACGCGGCGCGGCGGCTGGCTGCCGAAGTGTCGGCCCGGCCCTTCGACCTGACGGCCTGCCTCCCGCTGCGCGCCGAGCTGATCCGGCTGGCGGACGAGGACCACGTCCTGGTCATCGTCGTCCACCACATCGCCACGGACGGGGCGTCCACGCAGCTGCTGTTCGGCGAGTTCTCCGCCCTCTACACGGCGTTGTGCGCCGACGCCGACCCCGGCACCGCCCTTCCCGAGCCGCCCATCCAGTACGCCGACTACGCCGGCTGGCAGCGCTCCACGGACGAGGGCGGGCGCCTCGCGCGCGGTCTGGAGTTCTGGGACACCTGGCTGGAGGGGGTGGAGACCAATGTGGATCTCCCCACCGACCGACCGCGTCCCGCCCGGCCCACACACAGCGGCGGTCGCCGGCGGCGGCACATCCCGCGCGAGCTGGCGGCCCGTATGCACGCCTTCGCCGGCGACCACGGTGTCACGCCCTTCATGACCGCGCTGACGGCACTGGGCCTGGTGCTGCGCCGTCAGACGGGCAAGCAGGACTTCCTGATCGGCACACCCGCCTCGAACCGGCCCACCGCGCACACGGAGCGGCTCATCGGCTGCTTCGCCAACACCCTGGTGTTGCGGGTCCGTCCGTCCGGGTCGGCCACGGTCGGCGAAGTCCTGCACCAGGTCCGCGATGACGTGGCGGCCTCGTACGACCACCAGGACGTGCCGTTCGAGAAGGTCGTCGCGCTGCGTCAGCCGGAGCGCACCCTGGCCCGCAATCCGCTCTTCCAGGTGATGTTCGTCCACCAGCAGGTCCCCGGCATCGACGGCGGTCTGCCCGGCCTGGCTGTGGAGCGGTTCGACCTGCACAACGGCACCGCCAAGTTCGACCTGGACCTGTCGCTCCTCGACGGTCCCGACGGCATCGATGTCAGCTGCGAGTACGACGCCGACATCTTCACCCCGGAGCGCGTCGACGCACTCCTCGGCCAGCTCGAACACACCATCAGGGCGATGATCGACGCCCCCGGGGCGGCCGTCTCGGCGCTGCCCGTCCTCGACGAGGCCGCCCGGCACCGCGCCGCCCACGAGTGGAACGCCACGCACGCCGACTACCCGGCGGACCGCACCGTCGTCGACCTGTTCGCCGAGCGCGTGGCCGCCCATCCCGAGGCCTGCGCCGTAAGGACGGGATCCGGGACGACCCTGACCTACGCCGAGCTGGACCGGCGCTCCAACCGGCTGGCACGCCTGCTCACGGAGTACGGCGCGGGCCCCGGAGCGGTGATCGGCATCGCGGCCGAGCGCACCGCCGACCTGCCGCTGTCCGTGCTCGCGGTGCTCAAGTCCGGCGCCGCCTACCTGCCGCTGGACACCTCGCACCCGGCCGAGCGGCTCGCACTGATGCTGGGCGACTCGGGTGCCCGCGCGGTGATCACCAGCCGCTCGGTGGCCGGCCGGGTGCCGGCCACCGACGCGCCGGTGCTCGTGCTCGAGGACCTGGCGGAACGGCTGGAGGCACTGTCCGAGGAGCCGCCGGCGGTCACGGCCGCGCCCGACGACCTGTGCTACGTCATCTTCACCTCGGGCTCCACCGGCCGCCCCAAGGCCGTGGTGCTCGACCAGCGCGGCCGGGTCAACAACTTCACCGATTTCAACCGCCGCTTCTCGGTCGGCCCCGGCGACGCCGTGCTGTCGGTGTCCTCGCTGGGCTTCGACATGACGGCCTACGACGTGATCGGCACCCTGCTGGCCGGGGGCACCATGGTGCTGCCCGATCCGGTGCGTGAGCGCGATCCCGGTCACTGGCTGGACCTGATGCGCGCCCACGGAGTCACCGTCTGGCATTCGGTGCCCGCCCTGCTGGGCCTGCTCATGGACGCGGCCGACGACCTCGGTATCGCCGAACTCCCCGCGCTGCGCGTGGTGCTCCTCGGCGGCGACTGGATCCCGGTGACCATGCCGGACGGCCTGCGGGCTCTGGCGCCCGAGGCCCGGGTGATCAGCCTGGGCGGGGCCACCGAGGTGTCCATGGACTCCACGATCTACGAGGTCGACGAGGTGGACCCGGCCTGGCGCAGCATCCCCTACGGCCGGCCGATGGCCAATCAGCTCGCCTATGTCGTGGACCCGGAGGGCCATCTCGTGCCGCCGGGCGTGGCCGGTGAGCTGTATCTCGGCGGCGCGGGACTGGCCTGGGGCTACCTGGACGCCGGGGCCCAGACGGCGGACCGCTTCCGTCCCAATCCCTTCAGCGGGGTGCCGGGCGACCGGATGTACCGCACGGGCGATCTGGCCCGGTACCGGCAGGACGGTGTGCTGGAGCTGCTGGGCCGTATCGACTTCCAGGTCAAGATCGCCGGCAACCGTATCGAGCTGGGCGAGGTTGAGGCGGCGCTGCGGGCCCAGCCCGAGATCGCGCAGGCCGTGGTCGCGGCCCCCGAGATCGACGGGCGGCGCACCCTCGTGGGCTATGTGGTGGCCGGTGAGGATCCGCAGGAGCCGGACACCGCCGCGCTGCGCGAGCGGCTGCGGGCCGCCCTCCCGGCGTACATGGTGCCCGCGGCGCTCGTCGTCCTGGAGCGGATCCCGCTCACGCCGAACGGCAAGGTCGACCGGGGCAGGCTCCCGCTGCCGGGCGCCGACGCCGGTGCGGCAGAGGCGGCCGGACCCGGCCGGGCCCCGTCGACACCGACCGAGGTGACCCTCGCCGGTGTGTGGCGCGAACTGCTGGGACGGGAGACCGTCACGGCCGACGACGGCTTCTTCGCGCTGGGCGGCGACTCGGTGGCCTGCATCCGCATGGTGACCCGGGCTCGGGCCGCGGGTCTTGAGCTCACGCCCCGCATGGTCTTCGAGCACCAGACCGTCGGCGAACTGGCGGAGGCGGTCGACCGTGCCGCGGCCGAGGGGCCCCGGGGCGCCGGCACCTTCTCCGCTGAGGGGGACGGCCTCGCGCCGATCCAGCGGCACATGCTGTCCGTCGCTGGCCGGCGCCCGCGGCCGGGCCTGTATGTGATCCAGTCGGCGTTCCCGCTGCCCGGCGACCTCGACGAGCAGGCGTTCCACGACGCCTGGGAGTGGCTGTTCGACCGTCACGCCGTCCTGCGCACCTGCTACGAGTTCACGGCGTCGGGCAGGCCCCGTCCGGTCGTCACCGACCGGGTGGATCTGCCGCTGCACACGCGCGACCTGCGGGGCATGGACCCCGGGGAGCAGCAGCGGGTGGTCATCGCCGAGCTCGAGGAGCTGCGGGCAGCCGGCTTCGACCTCGCCAAGGCGCCGCTGGTGCGGCTTCAGCGCTACCTGCTGAGCGACGAGGTGCAGCTCGTGGCGCAACTGCACCACTACAGCCTGCTGGACGGCTGGTCCTGCATGCAGCTGCGTAGGGACCTGCTCGCCGCCTACTTGGCGTTCGCCACCGGCGAGCGGCCCGAACTGCCCGCGCCGATGCCGTTCGAGCGGCACGTGGAGTGGCTCGACGGACAGGACCGGGACGCCGCTGCCGACTTCTGGGCCGGCTATCTGCGCGACTGCCCCGGTCCCTGGGCGCAGGACGTCGTGCCGGAGGCCGGTGCGGGCATCGGACCGGCCGACACGGGCACCGAACCGGCCGGGCGGGCCGGGGGCGCGACCACGCGGCCGCTAAGGCTGCTGACGGAGCTGCCGGCGGCCCTGCTGGACGGGCTCGACGCCCTGGGCCGGGAGCACGGCGTCACGTTCGCGACACTGGTGCAACTCGCCTGGGCGGTGGTCCTGGCCGAGCGCACCAATCACGAGGACGTGGTGTTCGGCATCACCGCCTCGGGTCGGCCCGCGCTGCCGGGTGCCGAGTCGGCTGTCGGACCCTTCATCAGCACCATGCCGGTGCGGTTCGCGCCCAGGTCCGGCGAAACGGTTGTGGCCGCGGCGCTGCGGCTCCAGCTGGAGCGGGCGGCGGCCGAGGAGCACGGTGTGCTGGAGCTGGGGGAGATGACAGGGGGCCGCGACCTCGCGACCGTCCTGGTATTCGACAACTACCCGGTCGACGAATCGCTGAGAGCGGCCACGTTGCCGGACACGGTCGAGCACCCGCTGATCGCGGGAGATCTCGGCCTGGCCCAGACCGAGTTCCCGGTCCGGGTCGACATCCTGCGCGGGGCTCAGAACGCCCTGGCGCTGACCTTCGCCGCCGACCGGGCGGTGCCGGGGGACTCCCGGGAGCTGGGGCCGCGGCTCGTAGCCGCGCTGGAGGCCGTCCGGTCCGGTGCCGACGGCCCCCTGGAGGGGCTCGAGCACCACGGTGGGACCAGCAGCAGCACGACCGAGTACAGGGGAGACTCATGAAGACAGTGACCACGGTGGAGCTCTCGGTGTTCGAGAGGATCACCCCGCTGGTCTCCGGCTACCTGGAGGCGTACGCGTCGACGGACCCGGTGGTCTCCAAGGAGTACCGGTTCGACAAGTACACGACGAGCATCAAGACACCGCTCGACTCCATCGCCCGGGACCTGCTCGCCAAGGACTCCGACGTCTTCGCGTTCTCCACGTACGTGTGGAACATCGGGCTGGTGCGTCCGCTGGTGAAGTTGCTGCGGGAGGCGAAGCCGCAGGCCGACATCATGCTGGGCGGGCCACAGGTGATGCATCACGGTCTGAGGTACCTCGACCCGCATGACGAGAAGCTGTCGCTGTGCAACGGCGAGGGCGAGGCCTCCTTCACCGAGTACCTGCGCGAACTCACCGAGCCCCACCCGGACCTCACCAAGGTCGAGGGGCTGAGCGTCTACCGGGACAGCGAGCTGATCAACACCGGTGACCGGGCCCGGATCAAGGACCTGGACACCATTCCCTCGCCCTTCCTGTCCGGGATGATCGCGCCCGAGTACAGCATCAGCATCATCGAGACCAATCGCGGCTGCCCCTACCACTGCGGATTCTGCTTCTGGGGCGCGGCGACCAACGACCGCGTGTACCGCTTCGACGAGGAGCGGGTGCGTGACGAACTGACCTGGATGTCGCGCAACGGCACGCTGTTCCTGTACATCGCCGACGCCAACTGGGGCATGCTCGCCCGCGACGTCGAGTTCTCGGAGCACATCGCGGGGCTGGCGCGGCAGAACCACCTTCCCAACGTCGTGTACTTCTCCTCGGCGAAGAACAAGCCGCACGCCGTCACCAAGATCACCGGCATCTTCCAGGAGGCCGGACTCGTCACCTCGCAGCCGGTGTCGATGCAGACGCTGGAACCGGAGAGCCTAAAGATCATCCGGCGGGACAACATCAAGCTGGACGCCTTCGGTTCGGTCCAGGACGATCTGCGCGACCGGGGACTGAGCTCGTTCATCGAGCTGATCTGGCCGCTGCCCGGGGAGACGCTGGAGACCTTCAAGGCGGGCATCGGCACACTCTGCGAGAAGGACGCGCACACGATCATCTCGTACTCGCACCTGCTGCTGAACAACACGCCGATCTACCACAACCGCGAGAAGCTCGGCCTGGTCACCAGGCCGGCCGGCGGCGGCGTCGCCGAGGCCCAGATCGTGGTGGCCACCGAGCAGGTGAACGGCGACGAGTTCGTCGAGGGCATGCGGTACTTCTACGCGGTCCACGCCGTGCACAACACCCGCAGTCTGCGCGCCACCAGCAAGTACCTGACGGGCAAGGGCATTCTGACCTACCCCGAGCTGTTCTCCGCCTTCGTCGACTACTGGCGCTCGCTGTCCGAGGACGACCCGATCGTCGAGTACGTCGAGCGGTCCATCCGCGACGCGCTCTACTACGACGTCGGCAACTACGGGCTGTTCATCCACACCGTGCTCCATGAGCATCGCGTGCTGTTCACCCGGCATCTGCGGGAGTTCGCGCGTGCGCAGCCGTGGTGGTCGGACGAGACCGCGCGTGGACTGTTCGAGATCGACCTCGTCAACCGGCCGTATGTCTACAGCACCACGCCCCTGGAGGAGCACGACTACCCCTTCGAGACCCTCAAGGTCGTCGCTCGCGCAGGCCGTACGTACACCGTCGAACTGGAGGCGGCCTGGCACGAGGCGCTGGCCACGGCCACGCGCCTGGACCCGGCGCCGCCCGGCGGTGCCGTGTTCACCGTCGACCACAAGCGGCTCCAGTACCCGTACATGGCGGCCCAGACCCTCGACCACAACGCGAACTACTGCCACGGCATGATCGAGAAGATCGAGAACATCGTGCCGTTCTGGCGGACGGCCTAGGGCGCGGTGATGTCGGTGAGCACCACGGACGAGGCGGCAGAGCTCCGTGCCGGGGGCGAGGCCGGGTCCACCGCGCCGCGCCGGGCCGCACGCGGGGTGGTGACCGTGATCGCCCTGGCGGTTCCGGCGCTGCTCGGTGTGCTGGCCGTGCTCGCGTTCGCTCCACCGCCGGCGCGGGGCACCGACGCTCCGGCGGTGGAGTTCTCCGCCGCCCGGGCGACCGCACACCTGGAGCAGATCGCCCAGCGCCCGCACCCGACGGGCACGCCGGACAACGCCCGCGTGCGCGAGTACCTGGTCAGGACGGCCCGGTCCCTGGGGGCCACGGTGACCGTGCAGTCGGGCGATGTCGTACGGCCCGACTGGGGCAATCCGTTCCCCGCGGCCAAGGTGCACAACGTCATCGCCCGGGTGCCCGGCAGCGAGCCGGGCACCAGTGGCGGGAAGGCGCTGCTGCTGGTCGCCCACTACGACTCGGTCCCCACAGGGCCCGGGGCAGCCGACGACGGTGCCGCGGTGGCGGCGATGCTGGAGACGATGCGGGCCCTGAGGGAGTCGGGCGGCGTCCGCAACGACGTGGTGTTCCTCTTCACCGACGGTGAGGAGCTCGGCGCGTTGGGCGCGGAGAAGTTCGTCCAGGAGTACGGCGTCGACGGCTATGGGGCGGTGCTCAACTGGGAGGCGCGCGGCAGCAGCGGCCCGGTGATGATGTTCGAGACCAACACCGGGAACACACCGCTCGTCGACGCGTTCGCCGGTGGCAGCAGCCGTCCGGTGGCCAACTCGCTGGCGTACGAGGTCTACAAGCGGATGCCGAACGGCAGCGACTTCACCGTCTTCCGGGACGCGGGAGCCGTCGGCCTCAACGCCGCCTTCCTGCACGGCTTCCACGACTACCACTCCCCCAAGGACGACCTGGAGCGGCTCAGCGACGACAGCGTCCAGCACCACGGCGAGTCCATGCTCGGGCTCGTCAAGGGCCTCGGGGACGGGGACCTGCGCGCGCTGCGCAGCGACGAGGACGCCGTGTACTTCGATCTGTTCGCCCGGGTGCTGGTGCGTTACCCGTCCGGCTGGGCGCTGCCTCTCGCCGCCTGCACGGTGCTCGGTCTGGTGGCCCTGGCCTGGTGGGGTGTGCGCCGCTCGGCACTGCGGATCGCCGGGGTGCTGGCCTCGGCCGGGACCGGCTTCGCCGCCGTGGTCGCGGCGGCGCTGGCCACGCTGGGGCTGTGGCTCTCCGCCGCCGCGCTACGACCCGAACTGGCGGCGCTGCCGCTGTCGGAGCCGTACGAGCGTGGTCTGTTCTCGGCCGGGTTCCTGCTGCTGGCCGCCGCGATGCTGCTGCTGGCCGCGCGTCTGACGCGCGGCCGGCGGCCGGCGGAGCGGGTGTGCGGGGCGCTGCTCATCGGGGCGGTGCTGCTGCTGGTCTCGGTACTGACGCTGCCGGGTGTGAGCTACCTCTTCCAGTGGCCGTTACTCGCGGGACTGCCCGCCCTGTGGTGGGCCTGCCGGGACGAGAAGGCGCAACGGCCGGTGTGGGCGGGCGCGCTCATGGCGGCGGCGGCGCCGTCCGTGGCCGCCGTGCTGTTCGCCCCGCTGGTGGACAGCCTGCTGATCGCCCTGGGCATCCCGCTCGCCGCCGTGGCCATGGCAGTGGCCACGATCGGCGGGGTGCTGCTGCTGCCGCTGCTGTCGCGGATCGCACGGCCCGGGCCGGTCGCCGCGGTGGCGGCCGTCCTGGCCCTGATGCTGGTCGGGACCGGGCTGCTGCGCTCCGGTTTCGACGCCGAACACCCGCGTCCCGACGCCCTGGTGTACGTACGGGACCTGTCGGACGGCACGACGACATGGATCAGCGGCGACCCCGAGCCGGATGCCTGGACCCGCAAGGTGCTCGGGGAGAACCCCGGCAGCGGTTCGGCAGCCGACTACTACCCGCAGCGCGGCGACGAGCCGGTGCTGCGCGCCAAGGCCCGGGAGCTGGACCTGCCGGCACCACGGGTGACGGCGGTGAGCGACACCACCACCGGTGACACACGGCGGGTGCGGTTCACGGTGGCCTCGCAGCGGCAGGCGTGGCGACTCCAGATCCGGCTGCCGCGTGAACCACTGAAGGCCTGCACCGTCGCCGGCGTGCGCATGGACGGCACCGCGCTCGACAAGCAGGGGGAAGGCGCCGAGGGCGTGGTCTTCCACTTCACCGGCAGCGACGCCTCCGGCGTCGGGTTCGACTGCGAGACCAGGGCCGGCAGCAAGCTGCCGGTCGACGCGGCCGACTACACCATCGGGCTGCCGGCCGAGGTGTCCGCACTGGTGGGACCACGCCCGGCAGGGACCGTACCGGTGTCCTTCGGCTTCGCGCCGGACGATTCCGCGGTCGTACGCACCATCACCACGCTCTGACCGGAACAACAGCCACAGCCATCGAGGGGACATGCCACGCAACGACGGGGCCACCGCGATCGAGGTCCGCAACCTGACGCGCACGTACCAGTCCGGGAAGAACGGCGACCTGGTACGTGCCAACGACGACGTCACCTTCTCCATCGCCCGCGGCGAGGTCTTCGGACTGCTCGGCGCCAACGGCGCGGGCAAGACGACGCTCGTCTCCCAGATGCTGGGTCTGGTCCGGCCCACATCCGGCTCCATCCGGGTCGAGGGCGTCGACGTGGTGGCCGACCCGGAGTCGGTGAAGGCCATGACCGGCTTCCTGCCGCAGACCGGCTTGTCCATGCGCCTGGTCGAGGTGCGCCGGGCGCTGCACTACACGGGGCGGCTGCGCGGCCAGTCGGAGCCGGAGGCCCGCCGCCAGACCGCGGAACTGATCGAGGAACTGGGCCTCGGCGGCGTCGCCGACCGCTACGTCAACCAGCTCAGCGGCGGGATGATGCGGCTGGTCAACTTCGGTATGGCGCTGATGGGCCGGACCAAGCTGCTCATCCTGGACGAGCCGACCAACGAGCTCGATCCGCACAACCGCCGGCTGATCTGGGACATGGTCGCCAGACGCAGCGCCTCCGACGGCACCACCGTGGTGCTCGTCACCCACAACGTGCTGGAGGCCGAGAAGGCCGTCCACCGGGTGGCCGTGATGCACGGCGGGCGGATCACGGCGCTCGGCACCCCCGGCGAGCTCAAGGAGCGGATGGGCGACAAGGTCCGCATGGAGCTGTTCGTCAAGGACGGCGATTCGCTGCGGCCCCATGAGCTGGACCGGCTCGAGATGGTCGGTTCGGTCGTACCGGGCAGCCGGGAGGGCACGTACCTCATCCACTCGGACCCGGAGGCCACGCCCGATCTGGTCAAGGTCGTGACGGGCGACCTGGGCATGGGCCGGGTGGACGACTTCCGGCTCACCCGTCCCACGCTGGAGGACGTCTATCTGAGCCTGGACGGCAAGGAGCAGCTCGACGATCGGTCCGCACCGGAGGGCACCGCGCCGGCGCCCGGCGGGGCACCGGAGACGGACGGGACGCCGGAGTCGGAGGGGACACCCGCCGCACCGCAGCTCGCCGGCACGCCACTTGACGCCGCGGCACCCGTCGGCACGGCGGCGGGGTCCGGCGCCACCGCGTCCGCCGCCGCAAAGGAGCAGGCCCAGGCCGTCGCCCCCGCACGAGCCCGCCCCAAGGAGCGCGCGCGGACCCTGCTCGTGGGGTTCAAGTACCTGTGGCTGGAACAGATGCTGGAGGTCCGCACCACCTGGACCTGGAGCCTGCTGTTCGGGCTGCTGATGCCCGTGGCGATGGTCTTCGGTCTGTCCCGCATCGGCGGCGGGCTGAACGACGCCAGCAGTCTGCTGTACATCGTCAGCGGGGCCGCCATCTTCTCCGTGGCCACCGAGGGCATCGCGACCCTCGCCCAGCGGATCGGTGTGATCAAGAACGACGGCATGATGGTGTACTACGCCTCACTGCCTATCAGCAAAGCATCGTTCGTCGCCGCCATGGTGCTGTCCCGGCTGCTGCTGATCATGCCCGGTCTGATCACCCCGATGATCGCGGCCGGCCTGATGTACGACGTCGACTTCACGATCTCGCCCGCCCTGGTGCTGGTGCTGCCGCTGTCCTGCCTCGCGCTGTCGGCGATCGGCCTGGCCATCGGCACGCTGATCGACAGCATGGAGCTGATCGTGGTCATCACCAATCTGCTCATCTTCGTACTGCTGCTGGCGGCTCCGGTGCTCATCCCGCCGGACTCACTGCCACTGCCCCTGCGGGTCCTCGGCTATCTGCTGCCACCGACCTACGCGGCCGACGCGCTGCGGCACACCCTCAGCGGCGACCTGGGCGCCGCATTCACCCTGGACATCGCGGTGCTCGCCGCGATGACCGTGTTCGGGCTGGCCGGAGCCGCCCGCTGGATTCGTTGGCGTCTTGCCTGAGCCTGGAATAGCAAGGAGTTCCGCGATGGAGCAGTCCATCCTCCACGCCCCGACCTTCGTCGACGTGGTCACCGAGCGCGCAGCCCTGTCCACGGGCACGGCGTTCGAGTTCATCACCCCGGACAGCGCCGTGGTCGGCACCGGGCCCACCACCCTGACCTTTGCCGAACTGCACGACCGGGCACGGGCCATCGGCGCCCTGCTGGCCGCACGCGTGGCTCCGGGCGACCGGGTCCTGGTGCTGCTGCCGCCGGGCCTGGACTATGTGGCGTCCTTCCTCGGCTGCCTCTACGCCGGTGCCATCGCCGTGCCGCTCTACCCGCCGAGCAAGGGAAGTTACTCGGCCCGGCACCGCGCCGTCCTCGCCGACTCCGCCCCGGCCGCCGCACTCGTGCCCGGCAGCGTGGCGGCCGACCCGGCCGAGCTGGTGGAGGCGGCCGGCATCCCCGGCCTGCCGCTCATCGCCGTGGACGGCGACCTGCCCGCGCCCGGCGACTGGCGCCGGCCGTCCATCGACGGTGACACGGTCGCGTTCCTCCAGTACACCTCCGGTTCCACGGCCACCCCGCGGGGTGTCGTGGTCACCCACCGGAACCTCGTGGTCAACTCCCGTCAGATCCAGGAGCGGTTCGGCACCACCCCCGGCACCCCCGTGGTCAGCTGGCTGCCTCCGTACCACGACATGGGCCTCATCGGCGGCATCCTTCAGCCGGTCTTCGCCGGGGCCACCGCCACGCTGTTCTCGCCGGTCTCCTTCATCACCCGTCCGCTGCGCTGGCTTCAGCTGATATCCGAGCGCGGCGCCCGGATCAGCGGGGGACCGAACTTCGCGTACGACCTGTGCGTCGACCGCATTCAGGAGGAGGACCTCGCCGGGCTCGACCTGTCGCACTGGAACGTCGCCTTCAACGGCGCCGAACCGGTCCGCGCCAGGACCCTGGAGCGGTTCGCCCGCCGCATGGCACCCCACGGTTTCGACGCAGGTTCCTTCTTCCCCTGCTACGGGCTGGCCGAGGCCACACTGATGGTCTCCGGTCGCAGGGTCGGCGGGGCTCCGGTCGCCCACACCTTCGACACGGACTCGCTCGCCCCCGGGCGCCGGGCGGTCCCGGACGACCAGGGCCTACCGGTCGTCGGCTGCGGCCCGATCGCCGTGGACCTGGACGTGACCGTCGTCGATCCCGAGACCGGGGAGGCCTGCCCGCCGGGCACCGTCGGCGAGATCCGGGCCTCCGGCGACAACGTCGCCGCCGGCTACTGGGGGCGCGACGACACGGAGCACGCCACCTTCGGCGCAACCCACCCGGGCAGCGACCGCACCCATCTGCGCACGGGGGACCTCGGATTCCTCCACGACGGCCAGCTCTTCGTCACCGGACGCAGCAAGGACCTGATCGTCGTACGCGGCCGCAACCACTATCCGCAGGACCTGGAGCAGGCGGCCCTCGACGCGCACGCCTCCCTGCGCCGCGGCGCAGCCGCCTTCTCGCTGGACACCGACGGCAGTGAGGAGGTCTGCCTGGTCCTGGAGACGGCGACCGCCCACCGCACCGAGGAGATCTCCGAGGTCACCACCCTGGTCCGGTCCGGGCTCGCCCGGGAGCACGGCGTGACGCCCGGCACGATCGTCTTCGTGCGCCCGGGCCACATCCCCCGCACCACCAGCGGCAAGATCCAGCGCTCCCAGACCCGTGCCATGCTCGTCGGCGGTTCACTGAAGGTCGTGCACCGCTGGGACGCGGGACGTGCCGCCGATCTCGCCACACTGCCCGAGCACCTGTGGCAGGAGACCGCCCGCGAGACCGTGCTGGCCCTGGCGAGCAGCAGGCTGCGCACCACCGTGGACCCCGCCCTGCCACTGGCCGCCCAGGGTCTGGACTCGCTCGCCGCGATCGAGCTGAAGGCGGCCGTCGAGGACGCCACCGGCCTGGAGGTGTCGCTGGAGGCCCTGCTGGCGGGTGCGAGCGTCAACGACCTGGTGATCGACGCCCCGGCCGAGGCTCCCGCCCCGGTCCCGGAGCCCGTCCCCGGCGGGCGCACTCCCCTGGCCATCAACCAGCGGGCGCTGTGGATCCTGGAGCGCCAGCACCCGGACACCGCGGTCCAGCACATCTACGCCGCGCTGCGGTTCCTGCACGACGTGGACGCCGACGCGCTGCGCGAGGCCTTCCAGGAGCTGGTCGACCGGCATCCCGCGCTGCGCACCGCACTGCACTGGGCGGACGACGGCGAGTCGTACCAGGAGGTCCTCGAGGACCAGCAGGTGGCGTTCAGCGTCGAGGACGCCGCACACCTCGACGACGGCGAACTGGAGCGGCGGCTGCGGCGCGAGATCGCCGGCGAGCGGCTGGACCTGACGCGGGGCCGGGTCCTCCAGGTCGTGCTGCTGCGCAGGCCCGGCGGCGACGTGCTGTCGCTCGTCGTGCACCACATCGCCGTCGACATGTGGTCGCTGGCGGTCCTCACCGACGAGCTGGGACGGCTGTACGCGTTGCGGACCGGCCGTGACACGACGCTGCCCGCGCCCCCGGCGGCGCGCTACGCCGATCTGGCCCATCAGCAGCAGGCGATGCTGGACACACCGCGGGGACAGCGGCTGTGGGAGTACTGGAGCCGTGAGCTCGAGGGCTGCAATCCCGTCCTGGAACTGCCCACCGACCGTCCGCGCCCCGCGGTCCAGACCTACGCCGGAGACTCGGTCACCCTGGAGCTCGACGCGGCCACCACGGCAGCGCTGCGCCGACGCGCCACCGCCGAGGGCACCACGCTGTTCGTGACGCTGCTGACGGTCTTCCAGACGCTGGTCCACCGCTACACGCGCGAGGACGACTTCCTCATCGGTGTGCCCGCCTCCGGCCGCACCGACGCCGACCTGCACCGTGTGGTGGGCTACTTCGTCAACCCGGTGCTGATCCGCTCCCGTATGGACGGGGCACGCAGCTTCACCGACCAGCTCCGCGACACCCGGCAGACGGTCGCCGGGGCCATGCGCCACCAGGACCTGCCCTTCCCCGTGCTCGTCGAGCGGCTCGGCCTGGCCAGGGAGGCCTCCCGTCCGCCCGGCTACCAGGTGATGTTCAGCCTGACCAAGTCGCACCTGGCCGGCGGGGAGGACCTGGCGGCGCTCAACTTCGGCCGACCCGGCACCCGTGTGCGGATCGGCGACCTGGAGGGCCAGTCCCTCGACCTGGTCCGGCGCACCGCCCAGATCGACCTGACGATGGTGGTCACCGAGGTCGGTGACCACCTCGAAGCCGGAATCAACTTCTCCACCGATCTCTTCGACCGCGAGACCGTCGAACGCCTGGGGGCCGGCTTCGCCGACCTGGCCGCGCGCCTTGCCGAGACCCCGGACGCACCGCTCGCCGCGATCCCGTCCGCCGGTGCGCAGGAGCTGCGCCAGATCGCCAAGTGGAACTCCACCGCGACCGACTACCCGCGCACCCGGACCGTCCCGGAGCTCTTCGCCGAGCAGGTCGCCCGGCAGCCCGACGCGCCCGCCCTCACCTATGGCGAACTGACCTACACCTACCGGGAGCTGGACCGGGTCTCGGGCGCCCTGGCCCGGCGTCTGCGCGAACTCGGCGTGGACGCGGAGACACCGGTCGGCCTGCACGTGGACCGCGACGCGGCGGTGGTCGTGGCCATGCTCGCGGTCGCCAAGGCGGGCGGCGCGTACGTACCGCTGGATCCGGCCCACCCGCCGCAGCGGCTGCGGCGCATCCTGGACGAGTCGCGGCCGGCCGTGCTGCTCGTCCCGGGCGGCGACGACACGCTCGCCGGGATCGACACGGAGCTGCCGCGGCTGGTACCCCGCGACTTCATGAATCCCGGGACCGCCGGTGACGCGGCGCACGACGGCCCGGTGGCGACCGGCTCGGGTCCTGACGGGCTGCTGTACGTGATGTACACGTCGGGTTCCTCAGGTGCGCCGAAGGGCATCTGCATCACCCACCGCAATGTGGTCCGGCTGGTGCGCGACACCAACTACCTGACGCTGGAGCCCGGCGATCGCGTCGCCCAGCTGTCCAACACCGCCTTCGACGCCGCCACCCTGGAGATCTGGGGCGCGCTGCTGAGCGGCGGTCAGCTCGTCGGCTTCGGCAAGGACACCGTGCTGTCACCGCCGCAGCTGGCCGCGGCCCTGCGCGACAACGACATCCACACCGTCGTCATGGCGACACCGCTGTTCACCCAGGTCGTCGGCTATGACCCGGCCACCTTCGCCTCCACCCGCCAGCTGCTGGTGGGCGGCGACTCGATGGACCCCAAGCGCGCCCGTGAGATCGCCGCGCTCGGCGGCCCGCTGCTGACGAACGGCTACGGCCCCACCGAGTCGACCACCTTCGCCACGACGCAGCCCCTGGCCCGTGTGCCGGACGACGTCTGGCGACTGCCGATCGGCGGCCCGATCGCCAACACCCAGGTGTACGTGCTCGACGAGCGGCTGAATCCGGTGCCGATCGGCGTGCCGGGGCAGCTGTACATCGGCGGGGACGGGCTCGGCCGCGGCTATCTGAACAACCCCGGGCTGACGGCGGAGAAGTTCCTGCCCGACCCGTTCAGCGAGGTGCCCGGGACGCGTATGTACGCCTCGGGTGACCTGGCCCGCTGGCTGCCGGACGGCACCATCGACTTCCTGGGCCGGGTCGACTTCCAGGTGAAGGTACGCGGATTCCGTATCGAACTCGGAGACATCGACGCCGCGTTCACCGCGCACCCGGGTGTGCTGGAGGCGGTCACCGTGGTCGACGAGTCCACCGGGGAGAAGCGACTGGTGGCGTACTACGCCGGTACTCCGACGGCGGATGAACTGGCGGGGCACCTCGCCGACCGTCTGCCCGAGTACATGGTGCCCGCCCGCATCGTCCGGCTGGACGAGCTGCCCAAGAACCCCAACCGCAAGGTCGACCGGGCGGCGCTGCGGCTGCCGGAGGACGACGGTGCGAGGAGCGGGGCGGCGGCGGACGGGGCGGCGGGGCTGCAGGCGGAGATCGTGGCGATGCTCGCCGAAGTCCTCAGCCGATCCGAAGTCGACCCCGACGACAACTTCTTCGAAATCGGCGGCCACTCACTCCTCGCCATCCGCCTCCTCGCACAGATCAAACAGCGCTACGAAGTCGACCTCGCACTCAACGAACTGTTCAACGACCCCACCGCACGCGCCGTGGCCGAGCAGATCGCCGAACGCAGGGGCACCGAAGCCACCACTGCGGTCCCGGACCCGGCGGCGGGGCTGCAGGCGGAGATCGTGGCGATGCTCGCCGAAGTCCTCAGCCGGACCGAAGTCGACCCCGACGACAACTTCTTCGAAATCGGCGGCCACTCACTCCTCGCCATCCGCCTCCTCGCACAGATCAAACAGCGCTACGAAGTCGT
>NZ_JBHWIW010000049.1:52592-57865 GCF_042731955.1 Streptomyces sp. NPDC059828
TCGACCTCGCACTCAACGAACTGTTCAACGACCCCACCGCACGCGCCGTGGCCGAGCAGATCGCCGAACGCAGGGGCGGCACCGGCGAATCCGCGGGTGCGGCGGCTGTGTCCGAGAGTGCGGGCCCGCCCGCCGGGCCGACCGCGGTACCGCGCGCTGCCTATGCGCGCCCCGACCGGGCCTAGCCACTCCCCCAGCAACACGGACCAACGATTGTGAGCGAGGACCAGATGAACTCGGGCCAGGTCTATGTCATGCCGGCGTCCCCGGCGCAGGTCGGCCTGTGGCTGCTCGTGGAGCTCGACCCGACGTCCACGGCGTACAACGTGCCGGCCGCCATGCGGCTGACCGGGCAGTTGGACACGGGCGCACTCGAGCGCGCTCTCAGCGCGCTGTGCGAGCGGCACGAGATTCTGCGGACCACGTTCACCGTCGCCGACGGCCGGGTGTCCCAGGTGATCCACCCTCTGGCGGCACTGCGCCCCACGGTGGACCACCTGGACTTCGGCGAGCTGGGTGAGGGGGCCGCCGCCGCATGCCGCGAGGAGTGCACGCGCAGGGCGGCGGAGCCGTTCGACCTGGAGAAGGGGCCGCTGCTGCGGATCGCCGTCCACCGCCTGGAGGACGACGACCATGTGGTCTCCCTGCTCATGCACCACATCGTCACCGACGGCTGGTCCATGGGTGTGTTCATCAAGGAGCTGACCGTGCTGTACCTGGCCGAGCTGGCCGGGGCCGACGGGAACGCCCTGCTCTCGCCGCCCGCCCTCCAGTACGCCGACTTCGCCGTCTGGCACGACGAGTGGCTGGGTTCCGGCGTCCAGGACAAGCAGCTCGACCACTGGCGCAGGGTCCTGGACGACCAGGAACTGGTGCTGGAACTGCCCACGGACCGTGCACGTCCCAGGGTGCCGTCCTTCGCGGGTGACCGCGTGACCGCCGTGATCGCCGAGGACCTCACCCGCGCCGTTCGGACCACCGCCGCGCGTCAGGGCGCCACACTGTTCATGGCGGCGCATGCCGCGTTCGCGTCCGTGCTGGCCCGCAACGCCGCCCAGCCACGGGTCCGGCTCGGCGTCCCGTCGGCGGGCCGGGATCACCCGCACACCGCTGAGCTGATCGGCTTCTTCGCCAACACCCTGGTGATTCCCACCGACTGGCGCCGTGGGATGTCCTTCGGCGATCTGCTGGTCCAGGTGCGAAAGCGCACCACGGAGGCGCTCGCGCACGCCGACGTGCCCTTCGGCGAGATCGTCCGCACGCTCGGTGGCCGGCGCGACCGGTCCCGCAACCCGCTCTTCCAGGCCATGATCGCCATGGACAACGCTCCCGGCGGTTTCGACCTCGCGCCCGGCCTCACCGCTCACCGTTTCGACGTGCCGACGGACGTCGCCAAGTTCGACCTGACCTTGTTCGTGCATGAGGGTCCCGCCGGTGTCGAGCTGAGCCTGGAGTACGCCACCGACCTGTTCGGCCGCGCCACCGCTGAGCGCCTGCTCAGCCAGGTCCTGGCCGTCCTGCGCGAGGGAGCACACGCCCCCGAGCGCCCCCCGGCAGCCCTGCTCGCGGTGGACGCGGACCAGCTGCTGCAACTCGCGCAGTGGTCGGACGGTCCCGCCCGTCCGCAGGACGGCGACGGCGCCGTCAGCGCCCTGGCGCTCTTCACGTGCCATGCCGCCCGAACGCCGGAAGCCATCGCCCTCGTCGACGGCGAACGCCGCGTGAGCTACAACGAGTTGGACGCACTGGCGGACCGCATCGCGGCCGGCCTTGCGGAAGCGGGCGTCGGCCGCGCCGATGTCGTCGGCGTGGCGGTGCCACGCTCCGTGGAGCTGGTCGCTGCGCTGCTGGCCGTGTGGAAGCGCGGTGCCGTGTACGTGCCGCTGGACCCGGCGCAGCCCGCCGCCCGGCTGACGGCGATCGTCGCGGACGCCCGCCCGGCGGTCGTCCTGGAAGCCGGCGGCCGCGGCGCGAACCTGACCTCCGGCGCCACACCGGTGCTGGACGTTCACGCCCTCGCCACCGCCCCAGCCGCCGACGGCCCGGGCACCGCGACACCCGCGTCCACGGGGCACGACCTGGCCTACGTGCTGTACACCTCGGGCTCCACCGGCCGCCCCAAGGGCGTCCAGATCACCCAGGCCGGGCTGCACAACTATCTGACGTGGGCCGCGTCCGCGTACTGCCCCGACGAGCCGCCGGTCGCGCCCCTGCACACCACCGTCGGCTTCGACCTGACCGTGACCAGCCTGTGGGTGCCGCTCACCAGCGGTGGCTGTGTCCATCTGGTGGACGAGGCGTCCCCCCTGGAAGGACTGGTCGGTGCGCTCACCGGGCCCGCCCGGCCCACGCTGGTGAAGCTGACGCCTGCCCACCTGGAGGCGGTGTGCAGGCTGGTGCGCCCGGGCGGGCTCGCCGGGCTGCGGACTTGTTTCGTCGTCGGTGGTGAGGCACTGCCGCCGGGACTGGTACGCCGTCTGTTCGCCATCGCTCCGGACGCCCGTGTGGTCAACGAGTACGGGCCTACGGAGACCGTGGTCGGCTGCTGCGTGGCGAGCACGGTCGCCTCGGACGAGCTGGGTGACCGCCCCGGTCTGGCCATCGGCCGACCGATCGGCAGCACCCGGCTGTACGTGGTGGACGAATGGCTGGAACGGGTCCCGGTGGGAATGCCCGGCGAGCTGCTGGTCGGCGGGGCGGGCGTGGGCCGCGGCTATCTGGATGATCCTCGACGCACGGCCGCGGCCTTCGTCCCCGATCCGTTCTCCGATGTGCCGGGCGCACGCCTCTACCGCACAGGTGATGTGGTGCGGTATCTGCCTGACGGGCAGCTGGAGTTCCTGGGGCGGCGCGATCACCAGGTAAAGATCCGCGGCCAGCGGATCGAGCTCGCCGAGGTGGAGGCGGCGCTGCGTGCCATCGAGGGTGTCACGGATGCCGTCGTCCTGTCGGTTCCCGATCAGCTCGGCCGGTCCCGGCTGGCCGGCTGGGTGAGTGGCGCGTCCGACGCCACCGCTGTGCGCGCGGCGGCCGTCGCCGCGCTACCCGACGCCATGGTGCCGTCGGCGATCTCCGTGCTCGACACACTCCCCCTCACCCCCAACGGCAAGATCGACCGCGCGGCTCTTCCGGCCCCGGTGTTCGCCGACCACACGGAGTATGTGGAGCCTCGTACGGAGGCGGAGCGGCAGGTCGCGGCCGTGTTCGCGGAGGTGCTGGGTGTGGAGCGGGTCGGCCTGGAGGACGACTTCTTCCAACTCGGCGGCCACTCACTCCTCGCCACGCAGTTGATAGCGCGCGTGCGGGAAAAGCTGGGTGTGAACCTGCCGCTGCGGGCGCTGTTCGAGCGGCCGGTGGTGGGCGGGTTCGCAGAGGCGGTGGTGGCCGCGCAGGCGGTGGAGGTGGCGCCGCTGGTGCGGGTGGAGCGTTCGGGTCCGCTCGAGGTCTCGTACGCACAGCAGCGCATGTGGTTCCTGCACCAGCTGGAACCGGACAGCGCCTCCTACAACGTCCCCGCCGTCGTCCTGCTGCGCGGACCCCTGGACGCCGAGCGGCTGCGTGCCGCCCTGGTCACCGTCGCACAGCGCCACGAAGTCCTGCGAACCGTGTTCGCCGAAACCGACGGACGCCCCGTGCAACTCGTCCGCGACGAACCCCTCATCGACTTCCAGGAAACCGATCTCAGCGATTGCGCCGAACTGCTCCCCGCCGCCGAACGGATGGCCGCCGAACTCGCCGCCCGTCCGTTCGACCTGGAGCACGGCCCGCTCAGCCGCTGGATCCTGGCCAGGGCGGGTACCCACGAAGCCGTACTGGCCCTGTGCATGCACCACATCGTGTCGGACGGCTGGTCGGTGGGTGTGCTGCTGCGGGAGGTCCAGGCCGCCTACGCAGGCCGGGAACTTCCGGAACTTCCCGTGCAGTACGCCGACTTCGCGGTGTGGCAGCGCCAGTGGCTGGCCTCAGGCGTCCTGGAAGAGCAGCTGGCCCACTGGCGCACGGCCCTCGCGGGCGCACCACCGGTGCTCGAGCTCCCCGCGGACTTCCCCCGCCCCGCCGTCCCCAGCTACCGCGGCGCCCATCTGCATGCGCTCATCGACGGAGACACCGCAGCACGCCTCAATGATCTGGCACGTGATCAGGGCGCGACGCTGTTCATGGTGCTCCAGGCGGTGTACGCCGCCCTGCTCGCACGCCGGGCGGGACAGGACGAAGTCGTCGTCGGCGTGCCCGTCGCCAACCGGTCCCGCACCGAGACGGAGAACCTGATCGGATTCTTCGTCAACACCCTGCCGATCCGCACCCGAGTCAACGCCCACCAGCCCTTCACCGACCTGCTCGCACAGGTCCGCGACACCTCCCTGGAAGCCTTCGCCCACCAGGACGTGCCCTTCGAACGCCTCGTCGAGGAGCTCGCACCCGACCGCGACCTCGCCCGAAACCCCATCTTCCAGACCATGTTCGTCCTTCAGAACACTCCCCAGAGCGACGGAGCGGACCTGGGGGACGTGACGGTGGAACGCCTTCCGCTGGAGGAAGGCATGGCGAAGTTCGACATCACACTGATGGTGGAAGAACCGCAAGCCGGGGGCGACCGTGCTCTTCCGGTGTCGCTGGAGTTCGCGACGGATCTGTTCGCGCGGGGTACGGCGCAGACGGTTCTGGACGACTTCGTGCGAGCCTGCCGGACCCTTGCCGAGCGTCACGGTCAGATGAACGTGTCCGAACTGACCGCCGTCTCCACCGAACAACGCACCCTGCTGCTGGAACAGTGGAACGCCACCGAACGGCCCGAACAACTCGGCGGCATCATCCAACGCCTGCGCACCCACGCCGAACGAACACCCGACGCGGTGGCCGTCCAGGACGACCGCGGCATCGTCACCTATGCGCAACTCGCCGCCCGCGCCGACCACCTCGCGTCTCTGCTGAAGGACGCCGGTGTGGGGATCGGTGAGCGGGTGGTGCTGCACCTGGAACGGGGCATCGACGCCATCACCGCCGTCCTGGGCGTACTCGGCGCCGGCGCCGCCTACGTCCCCCTGGACATCCGCGCACCACTGACACGCAGCGCCGGCATCCTCAACGACAGCGGAGCACGCATCCTGCTGACCTCGGCGGACCTGCTGTCCTCGGCACGCGAGCTCGCGGCGGGGTCGGACCAGCACATGAGTGTGCTGGTGGTGGACGGTGTGGAGACGGCGGGCCCGCTGAGCGAACCACTCGGGCACCCCGACGACCTCGCCTACGTCATCTACACCTCCGGCTCCACC
>NZ_JBHWIW010000050.1:0-55963 GCF_042731955.1 Streptomyces sp. NPDC059828
GCCCGGTTACATTTCGAACCCGGAAGCTAAGCCTTTCAGCGCCGATGGTACTGCAGGGGGGACCCTGTGGGAGAGTAGGACACCGCCGAACAATTCTTCAGCCGTGGCCTCGGATTTCGATCCGGGGCCACGGCTTTTTTGCGTTACCCCCTCTGTACGACCCCCTGAGGCCTGAAGGTAAGGTCAGGGGGCATCATCGGCACGTTCCACGTTCCCCACAGGAGGCCCCCGGGTGGAGGTCCAGGAGACCCGCGTTCAGACGGACCGGGTGCTCACCATCCCCAACATCCTCAGCATGGCGCGCCTCCTCGGTGTGCCGCTGTTCCTGTGGCTGATCCTCCTGCCCGAGTTCGGCGGGCCGAAGTCCGATGGGTGGGCGCTGCTGGTGCTCGCGCTCAGCGGCGTCAGTGACTATCTCGACGGAAAGCTCGCCCGTCGCTGGAACCAGATCAGCAGCCTCGGACGCATCCTCGACCCCGCCGCTGACCGGCTCTACATTCTTTCCACCCTCCTGGGCCTCACATGGCGCGGGATCCTGCCGCTCTGGCTCACCGCGGTCCTCCTGGCTCGTGAGGCGATGCTGCTTGTGATGGTGGCAATCCTCCGCCGGCACGGCTATCCCCCGCCGCAGGTGAACTTCCTCGGCAAAGCTGCAACCTTCAACCTGATGTATGCCTTCCCGTTGCTCCTCCTGAGTGACGGAAACGGGTGGCTTGCATCAGTTGCCCAGATTTTCGGATGGGCGTTCGCTGGATGGGGTACAACTCTGTATTGGTGGGCAGGGATCCTCTACGTGGTCCAGGTCCGCCGACTCGTCAAGGCGGATCGCGTGGCCGATTGAGCCATCTGCCCGGAGTCGTGCAGAATCGCGCCGGCCCGTACAAGACCAACAGGGGCCTGCCCGGATGGGTGAAGTCGGCTGGACCGTCGTCTCTTCAAGGAGGACGCTTCCGACATGAAGGCCGTCGTGATGGCTGGTGGCGAAGGAACACGACTTCGCCCCATGACCTCAAGCATGCCCAAGCCACTCCTGCCGGTGGTGAACAGGCCGATCATGGAGCATGTGCTGCGTCTGCTGAAGCGGCACGGACTCAATGAGACGGTCGTGACCGTCCAGTTCCTCGCGTCCCTCGTCAAGAACTATTTCGGCGACGGCGAAGAGCTGGGGATGGACCTCACCTACGCCCACGAGGAGAAGCCGCTCGGCACAGCTGGGAGCGTCAAGAACGCCGAGGACGCACTGAAGGACGACGCGTTCCTCGTGATCTCCGGGGACGCTCTCACCGACTTCGACCTGACCGACCTCATCGCCTTCCACAAGGAAAAGGGCGCGATGGTCACGGTGTGTCTGACGCGCGTGCCGAATCCTCTGGAATTCGGCATCACCATCGTGGACGAGCACGGAAAGGTCGAGCGTTTTCTCGAGAAGCCCACTTGGGGGCAGGTCTTCTCCGACACGGTGAACACCGGTATCTATGTCATGGAGCCGGAGGTGTTCGACTATGTCGAAGCCGATGTCTCCGTGGACTGGTCCGGCGATGTCTTCCCTCAGCTCATGAAGGAAGGCAAGCCGATCTACGGCTATATCGCCGACGGCTACTGGGAGGACGTCGGCACCCACGAGAGCTATGTGAAGGCGCAGGCCGACGTTCTCGAGGGCAAGGTCGACGTGGAGATCGACGGTTTCGAGATCTCTCCCGGGGTGTGGGTCGCCGAAGGGGCCGAGGTGCACCCGGACGCGGTCCTGCGCGGGCCGCTGTACGTCGGGGACTACGCCAAGGTGGAAGCGGACGTGGAGATCCGCGAGCACACCGTCGTCGGCTCCAACGTGGTGGTCAAGGGCGGTGCCTTCCTCCATCGCGCCGTCATCCACGACAACGTCTACATCGGGCAGCACAGCAACCTGCGCGGCTGTGTGATCGGCAAGAACACCGACATCATGCGGGCGGCGCGCATCGAGGACGGCGCGGTGATCGGGGACGAGTGCCTGATCGGTGAGGAATCGATTGTTCAGGGCAATGTGCGCGTGTATCCGTTCAAGACGATCGAGGCGGGTGCGTTCGTCAACACCTCGGTCATCTGGGAGTCGCGCGGCCAGGCGCACCTCTTCGGGGCCCGGGGCGTCTCCGGGATCCTCAACGTGGAGATCACCCCGGAGCTGGCGGTACGGCTTGCGGGCGCATACGCCACCACGCTGAAGAAGGGCGCGACCGTCACCACGGCGCGCGACCACTCCCGCGGAGCACGGGCGCTCAAACGTGCCGTGATCTCGGCGCTCCAGGCCAGTGCCATCGACGTACGGGACCTCGAGAACGTGCCGCTGCCGGTGGCGCGCCAGATGACGGCGCGAGGCAGCGCCGGCGGAATCATGATCCGTACTTCGCCGGGGGTGCCCGACTCGGTCGACATCATGTTCTTCGACGAGCGCGGAGCGGATCTGTCCCAGGCCGGGCAGCGCAAGCTGGACCGGGTCTATGCGCGCCAGGAGTACCGCAGGGCCTTCCCCGGTGAGATCGGCGACCTGTCCTTTCCGGCCAGCGTCTTCGACTCGTACACGGGAACGCTGTTGCGGCAGGTCGATACGAGCGGAATCTCGGACGCGGGGCTGAAGGTCGTCGTGGACGCGTCGAACGGCAGCGCGGGACTCGTTCTCCCCAGCCTCCTCGGGCGGCTCGGTGTGGACGCGCTGACGATCAATCCCGGGCTGGACGAGTCGCGTCCCACCGAGACCACCGATGCGCGCCGGAGAGGACTGGTGCGGCTCGGTGAGATCGTGGCCTCGGCCAGGGCGGCTTTCGGGGTGCGCTTCGACACCGTGGGCGAACGGCTCTCGCTCGTCGACGAGCGCGGCCGGATCGTGGAGGACGACCGGGCACTGCTGGTGATGCTCGACCTCGTCGCCGCGGAACGGCGTAGCGGGAGGGTCGCGCTGCCGGTGACCACGACGCGTATCGCCGAGCAGGTGGCCGCGTACCACGGGACGCAGGTCGACTGGACGACGACTTCGCCCGACGATCTCACCCGGGTCTGCCGGGAGGACTCCACGATCTTCGGTGGGGACGGCCGCGGCGGCTTCATTATTCCCGAGTTCAGCAGTGTCTTCGACGGCACCGCTGCCTTCGTCCGGCTCCTCGGGCTGGTTGCCCGCACTCAGCTCACCCTCAGCCAGATCGACGCCCGGATTCCGCGGGCGCACGTGCTGAAGCGCGATCTGGCGACTCCATGGGCGGTGAAGGGCCTCGTGATGCGCAGGGTGGTCGAGGCTGCCGGAGACCGCTCCGTCGACACCACCGACGGGGTGCGGGTGGTCGAATCGGACGGCCGCTGGGTCATGGTGCTGCCCGACCCGGCGGAAGCCGTCACCCATCTGTGGGCCGAAGGCCCCGATGACGCGTCCGCTCAGGCGCTACTCGACGAGTGGTCCCGCGTCGTGGAGAGCGCTGGTAGCTGAACCGCGGCCAAACCCTCGGGCACGGTGGTGCGCCGGGAGGCGGCAGGTCCGCCTTCCGGCGCATCGGTGGGGCCATTCGGCGGTAGCGGGAGCGACGTGCGACGATGTGCGGCATGCCGCAGCAGCCCCCCGTTCGGAGCACCGCCTCACCGCCGTCACGTCCCGATGCGTCCATGTCGCTGCTGACCAATGTCATGGACCACAGCCTGGACGACGGCTACGCGGAGGCGGCGGCTCGGAGGAACGCGGAAGGCGGGGGCCTGCCGAGGACCTTGCGGGCGAAGCTGGGGCTCGCCGCCGGGCTGGTGCTGGCCGCTCTGGTGGTGACGCTGGGTGCGGCGCAGGCGCGGATATCGGCACCGGTGGTGGCGAAGGAGCGCGAGGAGCTCATCGACCGCATCGACGCCGAGACGTCAGCGGCCGACAAGCTCGAGGCCGATGTCGACCGTCTCCGTGACGAGGTGGGGGAGCGGCAGCGCAAGGCGCTGGAGAAGCACGGCGGGGACAAGGCAGAGCTGGTCACGCTGCTCTCGGGGGACACGGAGGTGCACGGCTCCGGCGTCAAACTGGTGGTGGACGACGCCAAGGGCACGGAGACCGGTGGCGGTGGTCCTCGTGAGAGCGCGGGCTTCTCCGACACCGGCCGGGTGCGCGACCGGGACATGCAGCGCGTCGTGAACGGTCTGTGGGAGTCGGGCGCGGAAGCCGTCGCGATCAACGGGCAGCGGCTGACGGCTCTGTCGGCGATCCGTGCGGCGGGTGACGCCATACTGGTCGACAACAAACCGCTGGTGCCGCCCTACACCGTCCTCGCGGTGGGGGATGCGAAGAAGCTGAGCACAGTGTTCCAGGACAGTGCCGACGGCCAGTACCTGCACGCGCTGGAAGAGAACTTCGGGATCCGCAGCAGCATCTCTCCCCAGGAAGAGGTGCGTCTGCCTGCCGCGCCGAGCCTGATCGTACGTACCGCACAGCCGAGGACCGCCGATGCCCAGGCGGGCAGGGGTCCGGGCAAGGAAGAGACAGAGACAGGGAAGGGCAGATCGTGATCGCCGTACTGGGCCTCGTGGTGGGAGTCGTGGCGGGGCTGTTGCTCCGTCCCGAAGTGCCGGCGGTGGTCGAGCCCTACCTTCCGATCGCCGTGGTCGCGGCCCTGGACGCGGTGTTCGGGGGTCTGCGGGCCATGCTCGACGGGATCTTCGTCGACAAGGTCTTCGTGGTCTCGTTCCTGTCCAATGTGGTGGTCGCCGCTCTGATCGTGTTCCTCGGCGACAAGCTGGGCGTCGGGGCGCAGCTGTCGACGGGCGTCGTGGTCGTGCTGGGCATCCGGATCTTCTCCAACGCGGCTGCCATCCGTCGCCATGTGTTCCGGGCGTGAGACCGATGCAGGAGCACGAGCGGATGAACCCAGAGATTCCTGAGAACCCTGAGAAGGCGGACGGGACCGGAAGCGCTGCGCACGCCGAGGGCTCTGAGAGCGCCGGGAGTGCGGGCAAGCCCGAGTACGTGGCTGAGCCCGCGCAGGTCCGCGAGCCGGTGAGGGCGCCGGGGGCCGACGAGCCCCTGGGCGCTGACCAGCCCAGGGGCGCCCAGGAGCCGGGTGCGCCGGACGCCGAGCCGGTGACCGGCCGTCAGCGGCTGATCGCCGGATTGTGGCCGCCGCGTGTCACGCGCGCCCAACTCGTGGTCGCCCTGCTGTTGTTCGTCCTCGGGCTCGGTCTCGCCATCCAGGTCCAGTCCACGAGCGACAACAGCGCACTGCGCGGTGCGCGCCAGGAAGATCTCGTCCGCATCCTCGATGAACTCGATGACCGTACTGAGCGTCTGGAAGATGAGAAGCAGCGTCTCGAGGATCAGCGGACCGAGCTCGAGACCAGCTCGGACCAGGCCGAAGAGGCGCGTCGGCAGACCCAGGAAAAGGAGCGTCAGCTGGGCATTCTCGCCGGAACGGTGAAGGCCGAGGGGCCGGGCATCACCCTGACGATCGACAATGCCGGAGCCGTCGAGCCGGACATGCTGCTGGATGCCATCCAGGAGCTGCGGGCGGCGGGTGCCGAGGCCATTCAGATCAACGATGTCCGGGTGGTCGCCAACACGTACTTCTCCGGCAGTGGCGGCGACATCCGGATCGACGGGAAGCAGGTCAGCGCTCCGTACGAGTTCAAGGTCATCGGCAAGCCGCAGGATCTTGAACCGGCGCTGCACATCCCCGGAGGCGTGGTGCAGACCCTGGAAAAGGAGCAGGCCACGGCTACGGTGACCCGGTCGGAGAAGATCGTTGTGGACGCCTTGCGACCGGTGGAACGGCCTGACTACGCTCAGTCGTCTTCTCCATGAGACCAGAGAGCATGGGGAGACCGGACAAGGGCATGAGGTTGCGGGGGGTCGACGCATCGTAAGGGTGCTGAGTGGTGGAAACTGTCCGGAGGGTACGGACGTTGTGAAGTTGTCCGGGTCGGCAGGTGTGGTCAATCAGGATTCCTGCCTTACGGGCGGGTCTGTTTCGGTCAAGGGGAATCGCCCGTGAAGTTGTTTGGGAAGTTGTTCGGCAAGAGCGCACGCGAGGACAGCGGCTCCGCCCGTCATCGCGGACCGCGCCGTGGCCAGGAGGCGGAGCAGGGGGGCGAGCGACCGCTGTTCCGTGACGAGGTCTCCGGCGATGCCGGTGACATTCCGGGCGGCCAGGGCGCGTCTGCTGTTGACCCTGCCGGTCCCGGCCCCATAGGTTTCGGAGAACCGTCAACCTCAAGTGCGGGTGGAGGGTTTGCCTCGGACCCGTACGCTTCACAGGCCCCCGCGGGGCAGCCGCGGCAGGAGGATTCGTCCATGCCGGTATGTACGCGGTGCGGGCACCGCAACGCCGAGACCAGCCGTTTCTGCTCGAACTGCGGCGCGCCGCTGCGGGCCGGGGCGCAGGCGGAGCGAGCGGCGGAGACCACGTCGACCATCTCCATCTCGGGTCTGGAGGCCTACGACGCCGAGGTGACGGGCCAGACCGCCGTTCCCTCGCTCTCACCCGAGGCGCAGGCTGCGGTCGACGCGCTGCCTGTGGGCTCGGCGCTGCTGGTGGTGCGGCGTGGGCCGAACTCCGGCAGCCGCTTTCTCCTGGACGGTGAGCTCACCACGGCGGGCCGGCACCCGCAGAGCGACATCTTCCTCGACGACTTCACCGTGTCCCGGCGCCATGTGGAGTTCCGCAGGACGCCCGACGGCAGCTTCACCGTCACCGACGTCGGCAGCCTGAACGGCACCTACGTCAACAGGGAGCCCATCGACTCGGTCCTGCTGTCGAATGGTGACGAGGTCCAGATCGGCAAGTACCGGCTGGTCTTCTACTCGAGCCAGCGGGGCGTGTGACCCTTCAGGGAAGGTCCATGCTGCGAACAACACCGACGGGCGGTGCCGCGCGCGGCACCGCCGGTGGCGACCGGCTGGTCAGCATCGGTTCGGTGCTGAACCAGCTGCGGGACGAGTTCCCCGACGTCACCATCTCCAAGATCCGCTTCCTGGAGAGCGAGGGTCTGGTCGAGCCGCAGCGCACCGCTTCGGGCTATCGCAAGTTCAGCCCGGAAGATGTCGAGCGGCTCGCCCAGGTCCTGCGGATGCAGCGGGACCACTATCTTCCGCTCAAGGTCATCAGGGAGCAGCTCGATGCTCTGGCCCGAGGGGAGCAGCCGGCTCCGCGGCACCCGGGCGCGCCGGGTGATCCGTACGACCCGGGCGCGGAGTGCGACGGGCCGACCGCCACCCGGGTGGGCCGGACCGAGTTGCTGGCGGCCGCCGAGGTCAGCGAGGACGAGCTCGCCATCTGGGAGTCGTACGGGCTTATCACTCCCGCGGCGGACGGGGGTTATGACGCCCAGTCCGTGACGGTGGCCAAGCTGGTGGCGCACATGGGCCGTTTCGGTCTGGAGCCGCGGCACCTTCGGGCGATGAAAGCCGCTGCGGACCGTGAGGCCGGGCTGGTCGAACAAGTGGTCGCACCGCTGCGGAGGCATCGCAACCCTCAGACCAGGGCTCATGCGGAGGCCACCACCAAGGAGCTCGCGGACCTCTCCGTCAGGCTGCATGCGGCTCTGGTGCAGACCGCTTTGGGTGTCAGGTTGTGCTGAGCTCCGGCTGATCTTGGGGGAACCCGACTACCCAAACCTGCCGGGCACGTCCTAGGGTTGCTGTGTGAACGAGCTCGATGTTGTGGGTGTCCGGGTGGAAATGCCCTCCAACCAGCCGATCGTGCTCCTGCGTGAAGTGGGAGGCGACCGTTACCTCCCCATTTGGATCGGCCCCGGGGAGGCGACCGCGATCGCCTTCGCGCAGCAGGGGATGGCCCCCGCCAGGCCGCTGACCCACGACCTCTTCAAGGACGTGCTGGAGGCGGTCGGGCAGGAGCTCACCGAGGTCCGCATCACCGACCTGCGGGAAGGCGTGTTCTACGCCGAGCTGGTCTTCGCCAGCGGGGTCGAGGTGAGTGCGAGGCCGTCCGACGCCATAGCTCTCGCGCTGCGCACCGGCACGCCGATCTACGGCAGTGATGGTGTGCTGGACGACGCGGGCATCGCGATCCCGGACGAGCAGGAGGACGAGGTGGAGAAGTTCCGCGAGTTCCTCGATCAGATCTCACCCGAGGACTTCGGATCCAGCAGCCAGTGAGTCGGTAGCGGTCACTGATCCGGATCGACGCGTGCGTTCGCGCATCGATTCCCGGTGAGGGGCCATGGAAAACCACTCTCCGGGTGATTATCACTCGGCGTGCCGAGTGTGGCGATCGTTGACGCGCCCCGGGCGACTGCCTACCGTCGAGTTGGCAGGTCAAGGACGGAGGTCGGCGTGAGAACCAGCGGCGACGGTGCGGCAGGGGGACCCCTCGGACTCGGTCCGGGGCACGGCGGGCCGTATCCGCTTCACATGAACGCGGCACATGACGCCACGTCCGAGGCCATCGGCTATCGGGGGCCGACCGCCTGTGCCGCCGCGGGTATCACCTACCGGCAGCTCGACTACTGGGCGCGTACCGGCCTGGTGGAGCCGAGTGTGCGGGCGGCGTACGGCTCTGGCACGCAGCGTCTCTACAGCTTCCGCGACGTGGTCGTTCTCAAGGTCGTGAAGCGCTTCCTGGACACCGGTGTCGCCTTGCAGAACATCCGTGCCGCCGTACAGCACCTGCGGGCGCGCGGGTTCGCCGACCTCGAGCGGATGACGCTGATGAGCGACGGGGCGACCGTCTACGAGTGCTCATCGCCTGACGAGGTGGTCGACCTGCTCCAGGGCGGCCAGGGGATCTTCGGGATCGCCGTGGGTGTGGTGTGGCGGGATGTCGAAGCGGCGCTGTCGCAGCTTCACGGTGAGCGCGTCGACACCGGTGAGACGTTGGTCGGGCAGCACCCGGCGGACGAGCTGGCCAGACGCCGCCGCGACCGGGCCGTCTGACCGGCCCGGTGCACCTGAGGCTCGCACGTGAGTGCGGGCGATTGTCAGTGGCGTAGGGCAGCATCGGACATGTGAGATCCGCCCCGACGATCCTGCATCTGGACATGGATGCGTTCTTCGCCGCCGCCGAGCAGGCGGCGAAGCCCAGCCTGCGCGGAAAACCGGTGGTCGTGGGAGGGCTGGGGCCCCGCGGGGTGGTGGCCACGGCTTCGTACGAGGCGAGACGGTTCGGTGTGCACTCGGCGATGCCCATGGCCCAGGCGAGACGCCTCTGTCCGAACGCCGCGTACCTCGTCCCGCGCTTCTCGCTGTACCGGTCGGTCAGCGAGCAGGTGATGGAACTGCTCGCCCGTCTCTCACCGCTGGTGGAGCCCCTGAGCCTGGACGAGGCGTTCGTGGACCTCGAGGCGGGTGGGGTGGCCGAGGACTCCGGTTCGGCCCGGGAGGCCGGTCAGCGGCTGCGCAGGGACATCCTGGCGGTCACGGGGCTGAGCGGCTCCGTGGGTCTCGCGGGCTCCAAGATGCTCGCGAAGATCGCGTCGGAGCAGGCCAAGCCCGACGGCCTGGTGCTGATCGAACCGGGGACGGAACGGGAGCTGCTGGCGCCCATGGCGGTGCGGATCCTGCCCGGTGTCGGTCCGGCGACCGGCGAGCACCTGCGGCGTGCCGGGATGACCACGGTCCACGACCTCGCCGAAGCCGGTGAGGACGAGCTCGTACGGCTGCTGGGGAAGGCGCACGGCACATCGCTGTTCAGGATGGCCCTCGGGCATGACGACCGCCCCGTGGTGGCCGAGCGTGACGCGAAATCGGTGTCGGTGGAGGACACCTTCGACGTCGATCTGCACGACAGGGTGCGGATCAGAACGGAAGTGGAGCGCCTGGCCGACCGCTGCGTCAGGCGGCTGCGGGACTCCCGTCACTCAGGACGGACCATCGTGCTGAAGGTGCGACGCTTCGACTTCTCGACACTCACCAGGTCGGAGACCCTGCGGGGGCCCACGGACGACCCGTCCGTGGTGCGGGAGGCCGCCGCGCGCCTGCTGGACGCGGTGGACACGACCGGTGGGGTTCGGCTGCTGGGCGTGGGCGTCAGCGGGCTCGCCGACTACACCCAGGAGGACCTGTTCGCACAGGCCGCCGGGGAGAAGGCCATCGGCGACGGGGACGGCGGGGGTCCGGCGGACGAGAGCCCCCGGCACGGCACCGGCGGGCAGCCGGAGCCCGAGCGGACGCCGACGGCCCTACCCGCCGAACGGCGCTGGCCCGCGGGACACGACGTCCGGCACGCACGCCACGGCTCGGGCTGGGTGCAGGGCAGCGGCGTCGGACGGGTCACGGTCCGCTTCGAGGAGCCCTGGTCGACCGTCCCCGGCCGGGTGCGCACCTTCCCCGTCGACGATCCCGAGCTCGAGCTGTCGGAACCACTGCCGCTGGTCATGCATGAGTCCGCCGCCGTGGACGGAGCGCCCTCGGCCGGGACGCCGGCGCAGCCGGCTCAGTCGTCGTTACCGGCCAGCTGACCGAAGTCGCGGTCGCCCGAATCGCCTGGTGCCTGCGAGCGGCCGGTCGACGCGGGCGGCGGCGCGGGAGCGGGGTTCTCCGCAGGACTGGGGAGGTCGAGACCGTAGTGGTGGTACAGCTGGAGCTCCTGCTCGGGGGAGAGATGCCGGCCGACGCCGAAGTCCGGTGCGTCCTTGATCAGGGCCCGCTCGAACGGGATGTGCAGTCCGTCGGTGTCCAGCTCGCTGGGTTCCAGCGGCACGAACGCGTCCCTGCTGAACAGGCCGGTCCGCACGGCCGCCCACTCCGGGACGCCGGTGGCGTCGTCGAGGTACACCTCGTCCACGGTCCCGATCTTGGTGCCGGTACGGTCGAACGCCTTGCGGCCTATCAGGCTGCGCGGATCGATATCGGTCTGCACGGTCCCTCCAAATGGTCGCACTGCTCCGTAAGTACTACGAAAGTGCACTTTTGTGGGGTCGGCCACTCGACCTTTCCGGTGAAGTCCGCGCTGGTAGGCTGGCACACGGCTGTTGACCCCGCGCGGGAGAGCGCTCCGGACAGGTACCGGAGCCGCCGAAGGAGCAAATCCTCCCCGGAATCTCTCAGGCCCCTGTACCGCACGGGCGAGGTCACTCTGGAAAGCAGAGCGGGTGCCGTACGGCATCCGCTCTCACCGACGGTGAAAACCGGAATGCCAGTGAGCGGGCGGACCGGTGAAGCTCTCAGGTTAGATGACAGAGGGGGAGGCCGTCCGGGCACCCGCGCCGCGGTGCCCCTCGCAGGTCGTATCGACCAGGAGGCCTCACATGACCGCCAACCGCACTCCGCTCGCCCAGCTGGAGCGGGGCATCCCCTTCGAGCAGCGTCACATAGGGCCCGATGCCGAGGCCCAGGCGAAGATGCTGGCGCACGTCGGCTACGGCTCGCTCGACGAGCTCACCGCCGCCGCCGTACCGGACGTCATCAAGAGTGCCGAGGCACTCGGGCTGCCGGGTGCCCGCACCGAGCCCGAGGTCCTGGCCGAGCTGCGCAGCCTCGCGGACCGCAACGAGGTCCTCGCCCCGATGATCGGCCTCGGCTACTACGGCACGTTCACCCCGCCGGTGATCCTGCGCAATGTCATGGAGAACCCTGCCTGGTACACGGCGTACACGCCCTACCAGCCCGAGATCTCACAGGGCCGCCTCGAAGCCCTGCTCAACTTCCAGACGATGGTCGCCGAGCTGACCGGTCTGCCCACCTCCGGCGCCTCGCTGCTGGACGAGGCCACCGCGGCGGCCGAAGCCATGGCCCTGTCCCGGCGTGTCGGCAAGGTCAAGGGCGGCGTCTTCCTGATCGACGCCGACACCCTGCCGCAGACCATCGCCGTGATCGAGACCCGCGCCGAGCCCACCGGAGTCGAGGTCGTCGTCGCCGATCTGAGCGACGGGATCCCGTCGGAGGTCGCCGAGGGTGGCGTCTTCGGTGTGCTGCTCCAGTACCCGGGAGCCTCCGGAGCCGTCCGTGACCTCAAGCCGGTCGTGGAGCAGGCCCATGAGCTCGGTGCGATCGTCACCGTGGCCGCCGATCTTCTGGCGCTCACCCTGCTCACCTCCCCGGGCGCGCTCGGCGCGGACATCGCCGTCGGCACCACCCAGCGCTTCGGCGTGCCGATGGGCTTCGGCGGTCCCCACGCCGGCTACATGGCGGTCCAGGACAAGCACGCCCGCAGCCTGCCCGGCCGCCTCGTCGGCGTCTCCGTCGACGCCGACGGCAACAGGGCCTACCGCCTGGCGCTCCAGACCCGTGAGCAGCACATCCGCCGCGAGAAGGCCACCAGCAACATCTGCACCGCGCAGGTGCTGCTGGCGGTGATGGCCGGGATGTACGCCGTCTACCACGGTCCCGACGGCCTGCGGACGATCGCCCGCCGCACCCACCGCTACGCCACGATCCTGGCCGCGGGTCTGCGCGCCGGCGGGGTGGAGCTCGTCCACGACGCGTACTTCGACACGCTGACCGCCCGCGTCCCGGGCAAGGCCGCGGACATCGTCGCCGCCGCCCGTGACAACGGCGTCAACCTGCACCTCGCCGACGCAGACCACGTCTCCGTCTCCTGCGACGAGACCACCGGGCGCGCCCAGCTCGCCGCGGTCTGGTCCGCCTTCGGCGTCGACGGCGAAGGTGCCGACATCGAAGCCCTTGACAGGACCGCCGAGGACACCCTCCCGGCCGGGCTGCTGCGCACCGACGACTACCTCACCCACCCGGTCTTCCACCAGCACCGCTCCGAGACCGCGATGCTGCGCTACCTGCGCCGCCTCGCCGACCGTGACTACGCGCTGGACCGCGGAATGATCCCGCTCGGCTCGTGCACCATGAAGCTGAACGCGACCACCGAGATGGAGCCGGTGACCTGGCCGGAATTCGGCCAGATCCACCCCTTCGCCCCGGTCGAGCAGGCCGAGGGCTATGTGACGCTCATCCACGAGCTGGAGGAGCGCCTCGCCGAGGTGACCGGCTACGACAAGGTGTCCATCCAGCCGAACGCCGGCTCGCAGGGTGAGCTCGCCGGTCTGCTCGCCGTGCGTGCGTACCACCGCGCCAACGGCGACGAGCAGCGCACGGTCTGCCTCATCCCCTCATCGGCGCACGGCACCAACGCCGCCAGCGCGGTCATGGCGGGCATGAAGGTCGTCGTGGTCAAGACCGCCGACGACGGCGAGATCGACGTCGAGGACCTGCGGGCCAAGATCGAGCAGTACCGGGACGAGCTGTCCGTGCTCATGATCACGTACCCCTCGACGCACGGTGTGTTCGAGGAGCACGTCGCCGACATCTGCGCGCAGGTGCACGACGCGGGCGGCCAGGTGTACGTCGACGGCGCCAACCTCAACGCCCTGGTGGGCCTCGCCAAGCCCGGCCGGTTCGGCGGCGACGTCTCGCACCTCAACCTGCACAAGACCTTCTGCATCCCGCACGGCGGTGGCGGTCCCGGTGTCGGTCCGGTGGCCGTGCGTGAGCACCTCGCCCCGTACCTGCCGAACCACCCGCTCCAGCCCAGCGCCGGGCCTGAGACGGGCGTCGGCCCGATCTCGGCCGCCCCGTGGGGCTCGGCGGGAATCCTGCCGATCTCCTGGGCCTACGTTCGGCTGATGGGGGGCGACGGTCTGAAGCGTGCGACGCAGGTCGCCGTGCTCGCGGCCAACTACATCGCCAAGCGCCTTGAGCCGCACTACCCCGTGCTCTACACGGGCCCGGCCGGACTCGTCGCGCACGAGTGCATCGTGGATCTCCGGCCGCTCTCCAAGGCGACCGGGGTCAGCGTCGACGACATCGCCAAGCGGCTCATCGACTACGGCTTCCACGCGCCGACCATGTCGTTCCCGGTGGCCGGCACGCTGATGATCGAGCCCACGGAGAGCGAGGACCTGAACGAGCTCGACCGGTTCTGCGACACCATGATCGCGATCCGTGCGGAGATCGAGAAGGTCGCCTCGGGCGAGTGGCCCGCCGACGACAACCCGCTGCGCAACGCCCCCCACACGGCCGCCGCCCTGGGCGGCGAGTGGAACCACGCGTACAGCCGCGAAGTGGCGGTCTTCCCGGCCGGTGTCCAGGCAGCGGACAAGTACTGGCCTCCGGTGCGCCGGATCGACGGCGCCTTCGGTGACCGCAACCTGGTCTGCTCCTGCCCGCCCATGGACGAGTACGACGTCTGATCCCACAGCCGGGCACACAGAGGGCCGGTTCGGAGTCTCTCCGAACCGGCCCTCTGCCGTTCGGGTCCGTGTGGTGCCCGCCTGAGTGAATCCCTCAGGCTGCCGTGGCGACCGCCTGCGGCCGGTGAGGGGCGATGATCTGCCCGTCCGGGAGCAGCTCACCGGTGTCCTCGAACAGCAGGACGCCGTTGCACAGCAGGCTCCAGCCCTGCTCCGGGTGGTGCGCCATGAGACGGGCGGCGTCCCGGTCGGGAGAGTCGGCTGAAGGACAGGCTGGCTGGTGCTGGCACATGGAAGGGTTCTTTCGCTGCGGTGTGGTGAGGAGAGTGCTGCGGCTCGATGCGGTGTTCATGACCGCCCCCGTTTTCGTCGGTCCGATCCGATCCCAGTGTTGCCCCACGAGCGTCGATCCGCAGGGATTTCACGGCAGCTCGTCTTCCCACTTAATGACGTATCACCCGCGCGGACGGTTCAACCGAAGGGCACCGTCCCTTCGGATGGTTCGAGAGAGCCGTCCTGACTATGTGTCCGCGACGTGCGGACTATGCGGGACTCCCCCCTCGGGCGCAGCACAACGCCCCGTGACCTGTCGGTCACGGGGCGGCCGCACCGTGTTGTCGTGGGCCGTCGTGTCTCAGGCTGGGGACCCCAGGAGCGGGGCACGGGTCGCCCGCAGGGTGAGGACCGGGAGCAGCTCGGCCGCCCGGTGGGGGCGGTGGGCGGCGATGCCCGGTGGGGCCGGTGCGAGAGGGACCAGCAGATCGTCGGGTGCGGGTGCGCCCGACGATGCGTCGGCCGCAGTGTCCCCGTGCAGCCACAGGGTGAGCATGTAGAGCTCGGGGACGGACAGCAAGCGGGGCTGGTAGTCGGCGGTCAGGGCCTCCGCCTGGATCAGCGCCCGTTCGGTCGAGACGAGGTAGGGGCCTTCGAAGAAGTGCGAGAAGGCCCAGCCGTCCGGGGTCAGCATCGTGTCGGCGGCGGCCACGGAGCGCTCACCGGCGCGGATGAGGAATCTCCAGCCCGCCAGTCTCGTGCGGGGTGCCTGGCCGGGCCGGGGGACGACCTGGTCCAGCACATGGACGGGTAGGGGGAGTTCGGCACTCACTGCTCCCTGGACGGAGCGGAGGGTGGGCGTCGGAGCCTGTCGGACCGCGGCGGGGGAACCGAGGGCCGTGAGAACGCTGCGCAGCGCAGGCGTGGGTGCCGGGGGGACATGCAGCGGCATGGTGGGTCGCCTCTCACTCAAGAGACACGGTGATGCGAGGGCAGTTGCGGACGGCACTGTCAGCGTGGGCCAGAGGGGGCTGGAAAGGCCATGCCCGGGCGCCAACTCTCTGCCTCGTTTGCCGAGTTTATACGACGTGTGTTCACGCAGTGTTTCTGCTAGCGCTGCCCGATATTGCGGACAAGGTCGAATCAGGACCTTTTCGGGGGGAGTTCTTCCTGGTCTTTTCGTGAACTCGTCGCTGTCACCTGGGAAGCTGCTCCGTCGGTGGTCGGCCGGATCTCATCGGCGATTCTCACCACATCTGCGCGACACCTGCGCTACACCCGTACGAGGGTAACTGCGCGTTGCTTCATGCCGACGGAATGTGCCCCGTGAAAGCCGCATCCACACTATCGCGCCGTCATCGCCCGCGGGGCGTTATAGATCAGTCGGTCTGGGCATTATCGTCCGTGACGCGAACGGCCTGTGCCGCAGGCCGCCCACTCGAGGAAGGGTGCTTCGATGGGGGAGAAGGTCGTTGGAGGCACGTTTGACCTGTCGGACCGCCAGAGGTACCGGAGGAAGCTCCAGCAGTGCCTCGCGGGGCTGGGGAGGCTCCTGGCGGAGAAGAGGTTCGACCGGCCCAGGAATCTGATGGGCCTGGAGATCGAGCTGAATCTCGCCGGGTCCGACGGACTGCCGCGCATGAGGAATGGCGAAGTGCTCGACCGGATAGCGAGCCGTGATTTCCAGACCGAACTCGGAATGTTCAATCTGGAGGTCAACATAGCCCCGCACCGCCTCGAAGGGCGCGTCTTCGACCAGCTCGCCGAGGAGCTGCACACCAGCCTGGGATATGCCCACCGCAAGGCTGCCGAGCTCGACGCCGGCATCGTGATGATCGGAATTCTCCCGACCATCGAGCCCAATGACCTGGTCTCCGCCAACCTTTCCGACGTGGACCGGTACGTCCTGCTGAACGACCAGATCGTCGCGGCCCGGGGCGAGGACTTCACCCTCGACATCGACGGGGTCGAGCGCCTCAGCTGTACATCGACGTCGATCGCGCCCGAGTCCGCCTGCACCTCCGTGCAGCTCCACCTCCAGGTGACGCCAGCCCGGTTCGCCCAGGTGTGGAACGCCGCGCAGGCCATCGCGTCCGTCCAGATCGCCGTGGGTGCCAACGCGCCCTTCCTCTTCGGTAAGGAGCTGTGGCGCGAATCCCGGCCACCGCTGTTCCAGCAGGCCACGGACACCCGCCCGCCCGAACTTCAGGCGCAGGGTGTCAGGCCGCGGACCTGGTTCGGCGAGCGCTGGGTCGAGTCGGCCTACGAACTCTTCGAGGAGAACCTGCGCTTTTTCCCCTCGCTGCTGCCGATCTGCGACGAAGAGGATCCGCTGCGGGTGCTCGACGACGGGGGAGTCCCGCGCCTCCAGGAACTCGTGCTGCACAACGGCACGGTCTACCGCTGGAACCGCCCGGTGTACGGGCTCGCCGACGGCGTACCCCACCTCCGGGTGGAGAACCGCGTGCTGCCCGCCGGCCCGACCGTCAACGACGTGGTGGCGAACGCAGCCTTCTACTACGGCATGGTGCGTTCGCTCGCCGAGGAATCCCGTCCGGTGTGGACCCGGATGCCGTTCGAGGTCGCCGCCGAGAACTTCGACACGGCCTGCCGCCACGGCATCGACGCCGAATTGATGTGGCCGCGGCCGGGCCGTGGCGGCGGGATGACGCGCGTACCGGCCGTCAAGCTCGTACGGGACGAACTGCTGCCGCTCGCGGCAGCCGGGCTCGAGGCGTGGAACGTGGAGGCCGCGGACCGCGACTTCTACCTCGGGATCATCGAAGGCCGCTGCCGCCGCAAGGTCAATGGCGCGTCCTGGCAGGTGGACGCCTTCCACCGGGCGGTGGAGTCGGGGCTCGGCCGGGAAGCCGCGCTCGCCGCCGTGACACGCCGCTATGCCGAGCTGATGCACCAGGGTGACCCGGTGCACACCTGGCCCTCCTGGTCGGTGGGCTGAGCCCTCGACGTCACCGGGCCGACCCCGCTACCGAGGCCCTGCCTTCGTATGCGCCGCCCTCGTCGGGCAAGCTGTGATCCGCTGGACGAGGCAACAGGAGGCGGATGTGCAGGCGGAGGCGGGACGCGCGCCCGGATCGCTCCCCGAGGGGGGCTTGTCGCCCAGGACCCTGCGGTCCGAGATGCTGCTCGTCCTGGCGCTGTCGCTCGGCGCCAGCGCGCTGTCCTCGCTGATCAGCTTCACCGGCGCGCTGACGAAACCGGGCGGTCTGAAAGACCAGGCCGCCACGCTCAACAGCTCCTACGCCCCGGGGCGCCCCTGGCTCGATCTCGCCTGGCAGCTCTTCGGTGTCGCCACCGCACTAGTGCCCGTCGCGCTCGTCGCCCATCTGCTCTTCCGGGAAGGCGCCGGGGGACTCAGGGTCATCGGCTTCGACCGGACCCGGCCCTGGCCCGACCTCGGCCGGGGCGCGCTGGTGGCAGCGGGGATCGGTAGCGCCGGGCTGGCGTTCTATCTGATCGCCAGAGCCGTCGGGTTCAATCTGACCGTGGTGCCCGAGGCGCTGCCCGAGGTCTGGTGGAAGTACCCCGTGCTCATCCTCTCCGCGGTGCAGAACGCCGTGGTGGAGGAAGTGATCGTCGTCGGCTATCTGCTGCGCAGACTGGACCGGCTGGGGTGGTCTCCGGTCGGGGCGCTCGTGGCCAGTTCCGTGCTGCGCGGCTCGTACCACCTCTACCAGGGCATCGGCGGATTCATCGGCAACATGGTCATGGGTGCCCTCTTCGTGCTGCTCTACCGACGCTGGGGACGGGTCGGGCCGCTGGTCGTGGCGCACGCGCTGCTCGACATCGTGGCGTTCGTCGGATACGGGCTGCTTGCCGGCAAGGTGGGCTGGCTGCCGACGCCGTGATGCCGCCCGCCGGGATCAGGCGCGCTACGGACAGCTGAGCAGTTCCCCGTCGATCACGGTCACGGCGCGCCCGGTGAGCAGGACGCGTCCGCCGCGCAGCGCGGTGTGCACCCGTCCGGAGCGGGCGGACGCCTGGAGGCCGACGAGCTCGCTGCGGCCGAGGCGGTCGGACCAGTACGGGGCGAGCGCGGTGTGGGCGCTACCGGTGACCGGGTCCTCGTCGATTCCCACGTTCGGGAAGAAGCCTCTGGAGACGAAGTCGTAGCCGCGGCCGGGGTCTTCGGCCCGGGCGGTGACGATGACCCCCCGCTCCGAGTGCCGGGCCAGAGCCATGAGGTCGGGCGAGAGATCCCGCACGGCCGCCTCGTCCGTGAGTTCCACCAGCAGGTCGCCGATGTGCTCGCCGGTGTCCTGGACCGCGAGCGGAGTGGCGTTCAGGGCTGCGGCGAGCCCTGCCGGTGCCTCCGTGCGGGTGAGCGGTGCGACGGGGAAGTCCAGGGTGATCGCACCGTCTTCGCGTGCCGTCGCCGTGAGGATCCCGCAGCGCGCGAGAAAGCGCACGGTGCCGGTCGCCGCGCCGGTGGTGTGCAGGACATGGGCTGTCGCGAGGGTGGCATGGCCGCACATGTCGACCTCGGTCGCCGGGGTGAACCAGCGCAGTGCCCAGTCCGCCGGCCCGCCGGGCGTCAGCCGGTGTGCGAAGGCCGTCTCGGCCTGGTTGACCTCTCGCGCCACGTTCTGGAGCCACGGGTCTTCGGGGAAGGCCGGGGTGTCGAGCAGGAGCACTCCGGCCGGGTTGCCGGTGAAGGGCCGGTCGGCGAAGGCATCCACGATTCGTATCCGCATGCCCGCGACGGTAGGGCTCGGACAAACCCGCAGACCAAGGCCAATCCGATGGCCGTGGACCGGTTGATGGGCCCGGTGGCTGCCCGGTGTGCATTGCCAGACGTAGTATTCCGATATATCGTCGACGCATCGCGACAGTACAACGATGGCGCGTAGATAGATCACGATGGAGGGAGCAGAGCAATGCGCTCACAAGGACACGGCAACTGCGGGCCCGGCCATCACGGGCCCGGCCCTCGCGAGCGGGGTGACTTCGAGGGGCGGCGTGCTGCCTTCGGTCCCTTCGGGCCCGGCTTCGGGGGTCCGCCCTGGGGCGGCCGAGGCCGCGGCGGCGGCCGGGGGAGAGCCCGGCGCGGCGATGTGCGCGCCTCGATCCTGGCGCTGCTGAAGGACCGGCCGATGCACGGTTACGAGATGATCCAGGAGATCGGCGAGCGCAGCGCCGGGGCGTGGAAGCCCAGTCCCGGTTCGGTCTACCCCACGCTCCAGCTGCTGGAGGACGAGGGGCTGATCGCGAGTGAGAGCGACGGCGGCAAGAAGCTGTTCACGCTCACCGATGCCGGGCGTACCGAGGCCGAGTCGGTCCCGGACGCTCCCTGGGAGGATGCCGGCCGCGGTATCGACTGGGATGCCATGCACGAGATAAGGGCGGCGGGCATGGGTCTGATGGAGGCGTTCGGCCAGGTCTGGAAGACCGGTACCGCCGACCAGCGGACGAAGGCGATCGCCGTGATCAACGACGCCCGCAAGAAGTTGTATCTGATCCTGGCCGACGAGCACTGAGTCGCGGCCCGGGATGCCCGGGAGTCCGGGACAGGGGCCCCGCCTGGTGCGGGGTCCCTGCGTCCGTCCCGGGGCGCCGGCTCAGGAGACCAGCCCGCTCAGCTTCCGCAGGGACTCGTTGAGCGCGGCGGTGGCCGAGTCCTTGAGCTTGCCCGCCATCAGCGAGACGGCGGCGCCCGTGAACTCCCCCTCGATGCGCAGGGTCGTAGCGTCCCCGTCGGGGACGAGCGCGTAACGCGTGCCGACGGTCACTCCCATCGGGCCCTTGCCCGTGATGGCGAGGACCCGCTCCGGCTCCAGTTCGGCCACCGTCCACATCACCTCGGCGGGAAAGCCCATGAGCTTCATGTTCTCCGGGAAGGTGGCGCCGGTTTCCAGGGTGTGCGGGCCGCCCTGGGGGAAGCTCGTGTGGGTGGCGTTCCAGCGGCCGTACGAAGTGAAGTCCGTCAGCTGGGCCCAGACCTTCCCGGCGGGCGCATCGATGCGTGCCTCTGCACTGACCTCGGCCATGGGGCCACCCCTTCGTCTCGGGTACCGGTGTCGCGGAACGTAGCCGTGCGGCCTCGAACATTCAATACTGATGAACAGTCAGACCTGTGGTCATCTCCTCCCCAAGGAGGAGATGCGAGCGGGTCCGCCCACCTTGCGTGGGATGCCGAGATGCTCCCGTGCGTCGATGACTCGGGCACCGGCGGACTGATGGGGTGTCATCGTGCGCCTTCCCGTCCCCCGCCCGCCGCGTCAGCCTGCTCCCCTGAACGCATCGACCTACTCACGGCTCACGGCGGAGCTGGCGTCGGTCGTCGCGGCTGCCCGTCGGCGTGCGCTGCGGGACGGTGACCGGCAGATCGACACCGCCCACCTCCTGCACTCCCTCATGGAAGAGGACGCCGGGGCGCGCGCCGTCTTCGACGGCACCGGTCAGGCGGCCCGGGTGCTCGGGTATCTCGTCCAGCGGAGCATCGGATACGGGCTGCGCTGGCAGGGCTCGGTCGAGGATTCGGGGGCGATCGCCGTGCTGCGTGACGTCGAGGCGGCGGGCTGGTCGCCTTCGGCGTCAGCGGCCTTGGAGGTCGCCCTGGAGCGTGCGGCCCGGCGCGGCGAAGCGCGTGCCACCGGTCTTGACCTGCTCGCCGCGATCGCCGCGGACCGGGACTGCCGCGCCGTCGATGTGCTCAGGCGTGCGGGCATCGACACGGGGCTGCTCGACGTCCGGATCGCGGAGCTGTCTCAACAGGCGTCACGGCCGTGACGCTCCTGACCTTCCCTGTCATGATGTGCCGATGCACGTGTCGGAGGGAAGGAACGTCGGCCTGGGCCTCGCCCTGGCCTCGGCGTTCGCGTTCGGTGGTTCGGGAGTGGCGGCCAAGCCGCTGATCGACGCGGGGCTCGATCCGCTGCATGTGGTCTGGCTCCGAGTGGCCGGCGCCGCGCTCGTGATGCTTCCCCTCGCCTGGCGTCACCGCGACCTGCTGACACGCAAGCCGGCACTGCTCGCGGGCTATGGACTGCTCGCCGTCGCGGGCGTCCAGGCCTTGTACTTCGCCGCGCTCTCCAGGATCCCCGTCGGCGTGGCCCTGCTCGTCGAGTACCTCGCTCCCGCCCTGGTCCTCGGTTGGGTCCGCTTCGTCCAGCGCAGGCCGGTCACCCGGGCCGCGGCGGTCGGGGTGATCCTCGCCGTCGGCGGCCTCGCCTGTGTCGTCGAGGTGTGGTCCGGGCTCGGGTTCGATGCGATCGGCATCCTGCTGGCCCTCGGCGCGGCCTGCTGCCAGGTCGGCTACTTCGTGCTGTCCGACCAGGGCGGCGACGGCAAGGACGCCCCCGATCCACTCGGCGTGATCGCGTACGGGCTGGTCATCGGGGCCCTGGTGCTCACGGCCATCGCCCGTCCCTGGGGTATGGACTGGTCGGTGCTCGCGGGCGACGCGAGCATGGACGGCGCCGCCGTCCCCGCCGCGCTGCTCCTCGGCTGGATCGTGCTGATCGCCACCGTTTTCGCGTACATCACCGGTGTCGTCTCGGTCCGCAGGCTGTCCCCGCAGGTGGCGGGAGTGGTCGCCTGCCTCGAAGCGGTCATCGCCACCGTCCTGGCATGGGTCCTGCTGGGCCAGCATCTGTCGGCGCCGCAGATCGTGGGCGGGGCCGTGGTCCTGGCCGGCGCGCTGATCGCCCAGTCGTCGACGCCGAAGGCCCCGTCGGGGCCGGTGGCCGGTGGGGTGGGCCCGGGAATTCCCCCGAGCGCCGAAGAGGCCGAGGACGCCGTCCCCGGAGTGCGGTTGTCCGAGGACGTGACCACGGCATAGGGTGCCGATCATGCATTCGACCGTGCTTCCGCCGCCCGCACGCTGACGCGGGCCGGCGATCGCCGATGAAGACCGGGCCCGGGGTGTGGTGTCCCCCCGGGCGGTTTGTCGCTGCCTGCGTGTGAAGCCCAGCGGCCACCAGTCCCGTCTTCAACCGGCCCGTCGTGGAGCCTTCACGCCCCCGTGACCGGGGGAGGGCCCCGGGGGATCCCCCGGACGTCCCGCACGGAGAAGTCACGTGTCGAACCCTTCATCCTCCGCTGCCTCCGGCCTGCCCGTCGGACGCAGCCTCTTCTATCTCGCTGTCGCCGGTGTCGCCTGGGGGACCGCGGGAGCCGCCGCGTCCCTGGTCTACGTGGCCAGCGATCTCGGCCCGCTCGCCCTGTCCTTCTGGCGCTGTCTGGGCGGACTGGTGCTGCTGGCCGGCGTGCTGGCGCTGCGCCCACGCGGCACGGTCGGGGCGGCCGTGCCGCGACGCCACCGAGTACTGCGCATACTCGGCACCGGTACGGGCCTGACGGTGTTCCAGAGCGCGTACTTCGCGGCCGTCGAGCAGACCGGGCTCGCCGTCGCCACGGTCGTCACGCTCGGCGCGGGCCCTGTGCTCATCGCCCTCGGAGCCAGACTCACCATGGGGGAGCGGCTCGGGCGCGGCGGTGCCGCGGCCGTGGTCGGCGCGCTGGCCGGACTGATCGTGCTGGTGCTGGGCGGCGACGCCGGTACGGTCCGGCCGGTCGGGGTGGCGCTCGCGCTCCTCTCCGCCGCCGGATATGCGGGCATCACGCTCCTCACCCGGTGGCTGGGACGGGCGGGCACGGGCGGGGACGCGCTCGCCACCGCGGCGTGGACCTTCGCGGTGGGCGCCGCCGGGCTGCTCCCGTTCGCACTCGTGGAAGGGCTGCTGCCGCACAGCGCGGAACCCGCCCGGGTGATCTGGCTGCTGGTGTACGTCGCCGCCGTGCCGACCGCGCTCGCCTACGCGCTCTACTTCGCGGGGGCGGCCGTGGTCAGAGCCGCGACGGTTTCCGTGATCATGCTTCTGGAGCCGGTCAGTGCTGCGGTGCTCGCGGTGACCGTCCTGGACGAACGGCTGTCGGCGGCGACGGTGGCCGGGACCCTGCTGCTGCTCACCGCGGTCGTCGCGCTGGCCTGGCAGGAGGCGCATATGTCAGTCCCGCGCGGGGACACCGCGGAAGCGGCCGTCGTCTGACGGCCCGGTGGGCCGGTGAAACGAGGGCGGACCGCGCAGCAGCGTGCGAGCCCGCCCCCGCCCGGGGCCGCGACCCCCGTGCGCCGCCCCGGGTGGCCGTCACAATGCTGCGAGATAGTCCGGCAGGGAGACGGCCGGGTCCATGTCCTCCGCGGGGACGGGCGTGCCGTGGCGGGGGGCCAGCGGGATCACTCCGGTCCAGTGCGGCAGTGAGAGGTCCTCCGGGTCGTCGTTCGGACCACCGGTACGGACCTTGGCTGACACCTCGTCCAGATCGAGCCGGAGCACGGCGGTGGCGGCGAGCTCCTTGTCGTTCGCCGGGCGGGAGTCGCGGGATCGTCCGGGGACGACCTGGTCCACGATGGCGTCCAGCGCCACACGCTTCTCCTCGGGGTCGACCACTTGGTGTGCGGTGCCGTGGACCACGACGGAGCGGTAGTTGATCGAGTGGTGGAAAGCCGACCGGGCCAACACGAGGCCGTCGACATGGGTGACCGTCAGACAGACCTTCAGACCTGGCTCGCCCGGCTCGCCCGAGTCGGTCCGACCGGCCATCCGGAGCGGGCGGGAACCCGTCGAGCCATGGACGTACAGCCGCTCGCCGATCCTGCCGTAGAGCGTCGGCAGCACCACCGGCGCTTCGTCGCGTATGAAACCGAGATGGCAGGCATAGGCCTCGTCGAGAATCGCGTGCACCAGCGCCCGGTCATAGGAGGCACGTGGGCGCCCCCGGGTGGGGTAGGTGCGCTCCGTCTTCGGATAGGGGGCGATGTCCTGGGGCGGTGAGGGCGGGAGCGAGGACATGGATTGACATCTCCATTGCACTAGTACAAAATCTCTTTTGTGCTAGGAGAATATCGGATTGCCGGACGCCGTGCAGCGGAGATCGCCGGGAGCGTGGAGCGGGGGGTGGGCTCGGGGGCGCTCGCGCCCGGTCAACTGCTCCCGCCCATGCGGGAGCTGGCTGCCGAGCTGGGCGTCAACCCCAACACGGTCGCCGCGGCCTACCGCACCCTGCGCGAGCGCGGTGTGATCGAGACTGCGGGGCGCAGAGGCAGCCGGGTGCGCTCACGCCCTGCCAGCACCAGCCGGGACTCGCTCGGCGTCGAAGCCCCGCCCGGCGCCCGTCAGATCGCCGACGGAAATCCCGACCCCGCTCTGCTGCCACGGCTGTACGACGCCTTCGCGGTCGCGGCGGGCGAGCAGGACGGGCGACCCGTGCTCTACGGCGAAGCACCCGTGGACCCCGAGCTCGCACGACTCGCCCGGGCGGGCCTGGAAGCCGACGGTGTGCCGGACGGGCCGATCGCGGCCGCCTCCGGCTCCCTCGACGCCATCGAGCGTGTGCTCGCCGCCCATCTGCGGCCGGGTGACGCCGTCGCCGTCGAGGATCCCGGCTGGGGCCGGGTGTTCGACCTGCTGGCGGCGCTCGGGATGCGGCCCGTACCGGTGGCCGTGGACGATGACGGGCCCCGCCCGGAGGACGTCCGGAGGGCGCTCGCCCAGGCGGCCAGGGCGCTGATCGTCACCTGCCGGGCACAGAACCCCACCGGGGCTGTGATCACCGCGGCACGCGCCGGGGAGCTGCGGCGCCTCATCGCCGCCCGGCCGGAGCTCCTCGTCATCGAGGACGACCACGGCTTCGCCATCGTCGACGAACCGCTCCATCCGCTCGCCGGAGCGTCCCGGCACTGGATGCTGGTCCGGTCCGTCGCCAAGGCTTACGGGCCCGATCTGAGGCTCGCCCTCATGACCGGCGACCCGCTCACCATCGACCGGGTGGGGGGACGGCAGCGGCTCGGGCCCGGCTGGGTCAGCCGCCTGACGCAGCGCGCCATGGTGGAGCTGTGGTCGACGGGCGCCGTCGACCCCGCGGCGGTGGCGCGCGCGTACGGGGAGCGGCGGGACGCTCTGATCGACGCGCTCGCGCGTCGGGGGGTCGCGGCGCAGGGGCGGAGCGGGATGAATGTCTGGGTACCGGTCCCCGATGAGACGGGAGCCGTGGCCCGGATGCTCCAAGCCGGGTGGGCGGCGGCCCCGGGTGCCCGCTTCCGCCTGTCGGCGCCCCCGGGAGTGAGGCTCACCGTGTCCACGCTCAGCGCCGCCGACATCGAGCCGCTCGCCGACGCGGTGGCCGCCGCGACGGCCCCTCCGCCCGTGCGCAGCTACGGCTGACGCCTGCTCTGCGTGAGCGCCGCGCCCGCCAGCACGACGAGCGCGCCGACCGGGGTGTTCCAGCCGAGCTGCTCGCCCAGCACCAGCACCCCGGCGGCGGTGGCGATGACCGGGATGAAATACGTGACCATCGTCGCGGTCGTCGGCCCGACCTCGGCGACCAGACCGTACTGGAGGAGCATTGCCAAACCCGTTCCCAGCGCGCCCAGCGCGACCACGGCCAGCAGCGGCACCACGGGGAACGCCGTCGGCAGCACGGTGAACAGCGGTGTCACCACGGCCAGCTGGAGCGTGGCGAGCAGCAACTGGGCGCCGGTCAGGGAAAGGTGCGAGTGGGACGACCCGGCGAGGGTGCGGCGGACGTAGATCCAGCCCACCGGATAGCTCAGCGAGGCGAGCAACGCGAGCAGGGTGCCGGTCATGTCGACGCCTGCGAAGCCCTGCCAGGCCCCGAGCACGGTCAGTACGCCGAGGAAACCGATGCCGAGCCCGGCGACCCTGCGCCTGGTCGGACGGTCCTCCGAGAGTGCGACCAGGGACAGCGCCATGCCCCAGAGCGGGGATGTGGCGTTGCAGATCCCGGCCAGGGTGGAGGGGATCGTGAGCTCCGCGTAGGCGAAGAGCGAGAACGGCAGGGCGTTGAGGAAGAAGCCCGCGATCATCAGATGGCCCCAGGTGCGCAGGCCGCGCGGGAGCCGCTCACGCCGCACCGCCATGACCACCGCCAGCACGGCCGTACCGAAGAACAGCCGGCCGAACGTGACCTGGAACGGCGCGAAACCGTGCGTCCCCACCTTGATCAGCAGAAAGCTGAAGCCCCAGATCAGGGCGAGCACCGCGAACCTGATACGCCAGTCGAAGGCCGGGCGACGGCGGGTCGGGGTTGCAGGTACGGAGTCGCCCGCAGAGGTGGGCGGGGAGAGTGCAGGGCTGTGCTGCCGGGTCGGCGAAACGGTGTTCATGCCCTCACTGTGGACTGGTCAATCACTTAGGACAAGCGAGAAATTCTCCGTTATTGGATTAGCATTACTTACATGTTGAATCTGGAGCGCCTGCGTACGCTGGACGCACTCGCACGGCACGGCTCGGTCAGCGCGGCGGCCGAAGGGCTGCATGTGACCACATCGGCCGTGTCCCAGCAGATGGCGAAGCTGGAGCGGGAGGTCGGGCAGCAACTGCTGGCCAAGTACGGCAGGGGAGTGCGGCTCACCGACGCGGGGCGGCTGCTCGCCGACCACGCCGCCCGGATCCTCTCCCAGGTGGAGCTCGCCCAGGCCGATATCGAGGCACAACGCGGTCAGGTCGTCGGTGAGGCGCGCATCGGCGCCTTCCCTACCGCAGCGCGCGGGCTGTTCCCCGAGGCGCTTGCCGCCCTGCGCGACACCCATCCCGAACTACGTGTGCGCTCCGTCGAGGTGGAGCCGGAGGACGCCGTGCGGCAGGTGGTCCGTGGCGACCTCGACCTGGCCGTCGTCCTCGACTGGAGCAACAAGCGGCTGCCCGTGCCCGGCGGCCTTGCCCGGGCGCGACTGCTCGACGACGCGGCGGATGTCGCCATGCACGCGGACCACCCGCTCGCGGCAAGCGCCGAAGTGGATCTCGAGGACTTCGCAGACGACCCGTGGGTGTCCTGGCCCGAGGGCGAGTTCTGCTACGAGTGGCTGGTCTTCACCCTCCGCGCGAAGGGCGTCGAGCCCCGGATCGCGCACATGGCGGGTGAGCACCACACCCAGCTGGCGCTGATCGCGGCGGGAATGGGGGTGTGCGTCACCCCGAGGCTCGGCCGTGGGCCGGTGCCGGAAGGCGTCAGATTCGTGCCCGTACGCCAGAAGATGCACCGCCACATCTATGCGATCTGGCGCAGTGACGCGGACCGCCGCCCTTCCATCCGGGCGGCGGTCGAAGCACTGCACCAGGCCGCGGCGAGCGTGGCCGGGCTCTGAGGAACCACCCGCCCGCGCCCACCGCCCTTACAGTGCGGCCAGTTTGCGGAAATCCCAGGACGCGATCGCCTCGGGGGTGAGCCTCATCCAGGCGTGCCTGCCGTCGTGCGGCATGGCGTCCAGGCCGAAGTTCTTCCGGGCGAACAGCCGCTCGACCTCGTCGAGCCCGGGATCCGGCTCGCCGGTCCGCGGGGCCTCGCCGACGAATTCGACACTGCCGGAGAGCTCGGCGCCCCGCAGCTCGCCGTACTCCTCACCGGTGTCCACCACCACCGCGATCCGCGGATCGCGGCGCAGATCCGCCCAGCGGCGGCTGCGGGTGATCGAGTACAGCCACAGGGAGGTGCCGTCCCACGCGAACCAGAGGGTGCTGACGTGCGGGCGGCCGTCGGCCGACACCGTCGCCACCCGGCAGGTGCGCTGCTCGGCGAGGAAGGCGTCCAGTTCCTCCGGCGTCATCATGATCCGGCGGCCGCGGCGCTGAGTGGCGGGCATGTCCTGGTCTCCTCCTCGTAGCTGACAGGGTGACAGGAATCATGCGGAGTCTTCCCTCCTGACGCAATGCCCGATACGGTCACGCGCCCGCGGAACGACGGCGACGGGGAGTGGAGGCCAGGGGATGCCCATGCGCGAACAGCTGGTGGAGCAACTCGACCCGGACGGCACCGTGCTGCTGACCGTCGAGTGCCAGAACGGAGTGGTCGGCGCGGACAGCGCCCTTCCCGAACTCGCCACCGAGGCCAGGTCGTCCGGGGTCCTGGCCCGGATCGCCCGTCTTGTCGCGGGGGCGCACGAGGCCGGGGTGCAGGTGCTGCACGCGGTGGCGGAGCGGCGGCCCGACGGGCGCGGCTCGAACCACAATGCGCGCCTCTTCCGGGCCGCGCTCCGGCTGCCGGTCCAGCAGCACCCGGGCACCGAGGCGGTCCGTGTCGCCGCACCCATCGAGGTGACGGACGAGGACATCGTGGTTCGCAGACTGCACGGTCTTTCCCCGATCGCCGGCACCGATGTGGACGCACTGCTGCGCAACCTCGGCTGCAGCACGCTGGTCGTCACGGGGGTCTCGGCGAACGTGGCCATCCCGAACGCCGTGTTCGACGCGGTCAACCTCGGTTACAGGGCGGTCGTACCGGCGGACGCCATCGCGGGGGTGCCCGCGGAGTACACCCCCGCGATGGTCAGGAACACGCTCGCCCTCGTCGCCACTGTCACCACCACCGACGACGTGCTCGCGTGCTGGAAGCGCCCGAAGCGGGTCACGCCAGCCTGATCGAGTCCCCGTCCACCACGATGGAGGCGGGCGGCAGCGGGGATGTGGCAGGGCCTTTGTGCACACTGCCGTCGGACGCGTCGAACATGCTGTTGTGGCACGGACAGTTGATCATGTTGTCCGACACGTTCTTCACGGCGCAGCCCTGGTGGGTGCACTTGGCGGAGAAGGCCTTGAACTCCCCGGCCTTCGGCTGCGTCACCACCACGTCGCCGATCACCTTGCCGCCGCCCTCGGGGATGTCCGCCGTCCTGGCGAGCACCTTTCCGCCGCCGCCGCCCGTCGCGCCACCGGGGTCCTTGGTACCCGTACTGGCCGCCGGCTCCCCGGCCGCCCCGGATTCGTCCGATCCACCACATGCCGTGAGGGCCAGGCACAGCCCGGCTCCGCCCACCGCCGCGACGGCGGTGCGGCGTGTCACGGGGTGCGCCGGTCCCTGCGTTCCACTCATGCGGGCCTCCCTTTCCCTCGGCGGCCCGGGATCGGGCCCGTTCGTGATGTTGTACGGGACCCGGCCCCACGACGTTCAACGACCACGCCGGGGGAGCGCACAGTAATCTGGCGGGATGCTCTCCGAAGTCACGGCGACCCGCTATGTCACGCCCCTGCGTGAAGGCGGCTCCCTCCCGGGCATCGTCGAGGCCGACGATCTCGGTACGTATGTCATGAAGTTCACCGGAGCCGGCCAGGGTCGCAAGACGCTGGTCGCCGAGGTCATCTGCGGTCAGCTCGGCCGCAGGCTGGGGCTGCGGGTCCCGGAGCTGGCACAGATTCAGCTCGACCCGGTCATCGGGCTCTCCGAGCCCGACCAGGAGGTGCAGGAGCTGCTCAAGGCCAGCGGCGGCCTGAACCTCGGGATGGACTTCCTGCCCGGGTCGCTCGGCTTCGACCCACTGGCCTACGAGGTGGACGCCGCGGAGGCCGGCCGGGTCGTCTGGTTCGACGCGCTGATCAACAACGTCGACCGCTCCTGGCGCAACCCCAACATGCTGATCTGGCACGGTGATCTGTGGCTGATCGACCATGGCGCCACCATGATCTGGCACCACAACTGGGCGGGCGCGACGGCCTCGGCCGCCAAGCCCTACGACGCGTCCGACCACGCCCTCGCCCCCTTCCGTCCCGATGTCGCCACGGCCGCCGCCGCGCTGGCGCCGCAGGTCACCGAGGAGCTGCTGACCGAAGTGGCCGCGGACGTGCCCGACGAATGGCTTGTCGACGAGCCGGGGTTCGAGTCCACCGACGCCGTCCGGCGCTCCTATGTGGAGGCACTGCTGTCGCGCGCCGCGTCCATCCACGAGCGGATCACCCTCGGCGCCCCTTCCGCATCGCGGCCCTCGCAGGCCCCGGGTTGGCTGACCGAGCGCCTCGCACCGTGGCCGCATCCCACGAAGAAGGACCGGGACGGCGTGATGGGCGGCGGACAGTGAGCAGCGGCGGCGAAGAGCGGGATGTGTTCGAGTACGCGCTGCTGCGCGTCGTGCCCAGGGTCGAGCGGGGCGAGTGCTTCAACGCGGGGGTGGTGGTCTACTGCCGTGCCCGGTCCTTCGTGTCCGCGCGCACCCATCTGGACGAGGCGAAGCTGAGGGCTCTGGACCCGCAGGCGGACATCACCGGTGTGCGGGCGGCGCTGCATGCCGTCGAGGGTGTGTGCCGGGGCGGTGAGGACGCGGGACAGGCGGCCCGGGACGATGCCGGACGCCGTTTCCGCTGGCTGATCGCGCCGCGTTCGACGGTGGTGCAGCCAGGGCCCGTGCACACCGGACTGACCACTGATCCGGAAGCCGAGGTCGAGCGCCTGCTCGACGTGCTGGTGCGCTGATCGTCCGGGTGGTGGAGGTGAACCGGGCGCCGTAATGCGGGGGGTCCGTTGACACCGGGTGCCAGGGCTTCTAGCGTCTCGTCCAGCTGAAGGTACTAAGCGGTCGCTCACCCCTCTCCGGGGCGTGACCGGGCGACCTCATCCAGCTGCGTACAACCGCATGCGTTCAACTGCATTCACCGGGATCCAAGGGCGAGGAGAGCCAACCATGTCCAGCACCGAGCAGCGCGTTGCCATCGTGACGGGAGCGGCGCGCGGCATTGGCGCCGCCACCGCCGTACGCCTGGCGGCCGAGGGCCGGGCCGTCGCCGTACTCGACCTCGACGAGGCGGCCTGCAAGGACACCGTCGAGAAGATCACCTCGGCCGGTGGCAAGGCGATCGCCGTCGGGTGCGACGTCTCGGACTCCGCCCAGGTCGAGGCTGCCGTCGCCCGGGTCGCCGCCGAGCTCGGCGCCCCCACCATCCTCGTCAACAACGCCGGGGTGCTGCGGGACAACCTGCTCTTCAAGATGAGCGAGTCGGACTGGGACATCGTGGTCAACGTGCACCTCAAGGGCGCGTTCCTGATGGCCAAGGCGTGCCAGAAGCACATGGTGGACGCGGGCTTCGGCCGGATCGTCTCGCTGTCCTCCAGCTCCGCGCTGGGCAACCGGGGTCAGGCCAACTACTCCGCGGTCAAGGCGGGTCTCCAGGGCCTCACCAAGACCCTTGCCAAGGAACTCGGCAAGTTCGGGGTCACCGCCAACGCGGTCGCTCCCGGCTTCATCGTCACCGAGATGACGGCGCAGACCGCCGCCCGCGTCGGCATGGGCTTCGAGGAGTTCCAGGCTGCCGCCGCCACCCAGATCCCGGTGCAGCGGGTCGGCCGGCCGGAGGACGTCGCCAACGCGATCGCCTTCTTCACGGGTGACGACGCCGGATTCATCTCCGGGCAGGTCATGTACGTGGCCGGCGGCCCGCTCAACTGACTCGGAGGCACGACGATGACGACTCAGGAACTTCCGCCGCTCTCCGGCAAGGTCGCCCTGGTCACGGGTGGCAGCCGGGGGATCGGCTACGGCGTCGCCGAGGCGTTGGTCGCCCGCGGTGACCAGGTGTGCATCACTGGTCGGAACGAGGACTCGCTCAAGGAGGCCGTCGAGCGGCTCGGCGCGGACCGGGTGATCGCGGTCGCGGGCAAGGCCCACGACGAGGGACATCAGGCCGCCGCCGTCGAGCAGGTCATGGCGGCCTTCGGACGGGTGGACTTCCTCGTCAACAACGCGGGCACCAATCCCGTCTTCGGCCCCATGGCGGAGCTCGACCTGGCCGTGGCCCGCAAGGTCTACGAGACCAACGTGATCTCCGCGCTCGGTTTCGCCCAGCAGACCTGGCGGGCCTGGCAGCAGGAGCACGGTGGCGCGATCGTGAACATCGCCTCGGTGGCCGGGATCTCCGCCTCCCCGTTCGTCGGGGCGTACGGAATGAGCAAGGCGGCGATGATCAACCTGACCCTTCAGCTGGCGCATGAATTCGCGCCGGTCGTGCGAGTCAATGCGATCGCACCCGCCGTGGTCAAGACAAAGTTTGCGGAAGCGTTGTACGAAGGCAGGGAAGCGGAGGCGGCAGCCGCCTATCCCATGGGCAGGCTGGGCGTTCCCCGTGACATCGGTGGTGCCGCGGCTTTTCTCACCTCGGATCAATCGGATTGGATCACGGGGCAGACACTCGTCGTCGACGGCGGTATCTTCCTCAATGCCGGAGTCCATTGAGTCGTTTTATGCCTGAATAGCCATGGATTGCCATAAGTGCCCCTCCGGACTGCACCGTTGATTCGGAGGGGCACTGCGGTATGGTTCGCCGACCCATGGCTGAACGAGGAGCGTGTGCACGTGTTCAACCGGACGATGCTGCGGGCCGCCGCGGCCGTTGCGTCCATATCCCTGGTGGCGGGATGCGGTCTCTTCTCCGACGATGACGCCGATGGGGCGAAGCCGGTGGTCGTCGGCACCACGAGTGAGCCCAGCACGCTCGATCCCGCCGCCGCGTGGGACGGTTCCTGGGAGCTTTACCGAAATGTCTTCCAGACGCTGCTGAGTTTCCCCATCGGGAGCACCAGCCCGCAGCCCGATGCGGCGCAGAGCTGCCAGTTCACGGATGCCACCAGTACGGCATATCAGTGCACGCTCCGGGAGGGCCTCACCTTCTCCAACGGTCACAAGCTGGACGCCGCCGCGGTCAAGCACTCCATCGACCGGATCAAGAAGATCAATGTCAAGGGTGGTCCCGCCGGACTGCTCGGATCGCTGAGCGCGGTGCAGACGGAGGGTGACCGGAACATTACGTTCCGGCTTTCCAAGTCCGACGCCACTTTCCCGTTCATCCTCGCCACTCCCGCCATGTCGCTCGTCGACCCCGCCGAATACCCGGCGGACGCACTCCGCGAGGACGGCAGGCTCACCGGCTCGGGTCCGTACAACCTGGAGTCCTACAAGGAGGGCGACCGGGCCGAGCTGAAGAAGAACGCGAGCTACCACGGCTTCGCCGACCGCAAGAACGAGGCGGTCACCATCCGCTACTTCCAGGACTCGGAAGTGATGGTGAGTGCGCTCAAGAAGAAGGAGATCGACGCCACCAACCGCGGTCTGACCGCGGAAGAGGTCACCTCCCTCCAGGAGAAGAAGCCGGAGAACGAGGGGATCCAGGTCGTCGAGACCGTCGGTGCCGACATCCGGTACCTGGTGTTCAACCCCAAGGACCCGGCTGCCGCCAAGCTCCCCGTACGCCGGGCGATCGCCCAGGTCATCGACCGCGACGCGCTCGTGGCCAAGGTCTACAACGGCACCGCGGAGCCGCTCTACTCCATGGTCCCGAAGGGCATCGCGGGCCACACCACCAGCTTCTTCGACACGTTCGGCGACCCGGACGTCGAGGAGGCGCGCCGCATCCTCGAGAAGGCGGGGATCGACGCCCCGGTCAAGCTGACCTTCTGGTTCACCAGCGACCGGTACGGCTCCTCCACCGCCCTCGAGTTCGCCGAGATCAAGCGCCAGCTCGACGCGTCCGGACTCTTCGAGGTCAAACTGCAGAGCAAGCCCTGGAAGGAGTACCAGGAGGGCTACAAGAACGGGCAGTACCCGGTCTTCGGCCGAGGCTGGTTCCCCGACTTCCCGGACCCCGACAACTTCATCGCGCCGTTCGTCGGCAAGGAGAACGCGCTCGGCACCCCCTACGACAGCCCGGAGATCGCCGAGCAGCTCACGCTGTCCCGCAAGGAGAGCGACCGCGGGTCGGTGTCCGTGTCCAACCAGTTCGAGACGGCCCAGAAGCTCCTGGTGAAGGACGTGCGGCTGCTGCCGCTGTGGCAGGGCAAGCTGCATATCGCCGCCAGCGAGGAGATCGCGGGCTGCGAGCGTGCCCTCGACCCGCAAACGATCATGCAGGTGTGGACGCTGGAGCGGAAGACGAGCTGGTAGCGGTCCCGGCCGGGCTCCGAAGTCCGGCCGTGGCCCCGATTGTCAGTGGCCGCCGGTAAGTTCTGTGGACGAGAACTGATCGCTCACCGGAGGTTGTTGACGTGACCGACACCGACATGCTGCCCGAGTCCTGGCGCGGCGTCCTCGGCGAGGAGCTCCAGAAGCCCTACTTCAAGGAGCTCATCGACTTCGTCGAGGACGAGCGCGCCAAGGGGCCGGTGTTCCCGCCGCGCGAGGAGGTCTTCGCGGCGCTGGACGCCACGCCCTTCGACCGGGTCAAGGTGCTGATCCTGGGCCAGGATCCGTACCACGGTGAGGGCCAGGGGCACGGCCTGTGCTTCTCGGTGCGCCCGGGCGTCAAGACCCCGCCGTCGCTCAGGAACATCTACAAGGAGATGAAGGAAGAGCTCGGGCACCCGGTGCCGGACAACGGCTATCTGATGCCGTGGGCCGAGCAGGGCGTGCTGCTGCTCAACGCCGTCCTGACGGTACGGTCCGGTGAGGCCAACTCCCACAAGGGCAAGGGCTGGGAGAAATTCACGGACGCCGTGATCAGCGCTGTGGCATCGCGGCCCGACCCGGCGGTGTTCGTGCTCTGGGGCAACTACGCCCAGAAGAAGCTGCCGCTGATCCACCAGGAGCGCCATGTGGTGGTCAAGGGCGCACACCCCTCACCGCTGTCCGCGAAGAAGTTCTTCGGTTCCCGCCCCTTCACCCAGATAGACGAGGCGGTGGCGGCCCAGGGCCATGAGGCGATCGACTGGCGGATCCCCGACCTGGGGTAGCCCAGGCGGCAGCCCTGAGGTGCCCCATCCGGGCGATGCGGGCTCGGAGCCCACTCCGAGCCCGCGCCGGTCATTCCGGGGTAGCGTCGGGATCACCCGTGTCAAGGCGCTGGAGGCCGCAGTGAGCGAGCAGGGTGAGACACCGGATGACGCCGTCATGACCAGGATCGGGCAGGCGGTCATGCTGCTCCATGCCGGGGACCGCGAGGAGGCGCGCAATCGCTTCGGGGAGCTGTGGCAGCAGATCGGCGAGTGCGGGCCCGCGCTGCACCGCTGCACACTCGCGCACTACATGGCGGACACCCAGGACGATCCCGGCGACGAGCTCGCCTGGGATCTGCGGGCGCTGTCGGCGGCTCAGGGGCTGGCCGACGAGGCGGCGTTCCACCCGGCGCTGCACCTCAATCTGGCGGCCGACTATCTGAAGCTCCAGCGCCTCGAGGCGGCCAGGGTCCATCTCGACCGGGCCCGGGCCGCCTCGGCGGTGCTGACGGACGACCCCTATGGCAAGGGGGTCCGCGCGGCGATCGTGCGGCTGGAAGGCCGGCTGGCGGGGGAGTGAGCGGGCAGCGTCAGAACCCGGTCGCCCCGTCGATCCGCTCGCGCAGCAGATCGGCGTGCCCGTTGTGGCGGGCGTACTCCTCGATCATGTGGACGTAGATCCAGCGCAGATTGAACGGATCACCAGCGCTGTTGGCGCCTTGTGTCAGCTCGTCCAGGGAGAGCGGGGCGGTGAGCTCACGGGCGCGTGCGATCTCGGCCTGCCAGTCGCCGTGCGCCTGCTCCCAGGTGTCGTCGGCCGTCACGTGGAAGTCCCCGTCCGGGTCCTCCTCGCCGTAGTAGAGCGGGGCTATGTCCTCGTTCATGAGGATCCGGCGGAACCAGTGGCGTTCGACCTCCGCCATATGCCGGACGAGCCCGAGCAGGGTCAGCTCGGACGGCGGGGCGGAGACGTCCCGCAGCTGCTTGTCGTCGAGCCCCGCGCACTTCTGGGCGAGTGTCTCCCGGTGGAAGTCGAGCCAGCCTTCGAGCATGTCGCGCTCGCCCGCGGTGATGGATGGTTTGGTGCGTTCGGAGGTGGTCATGAGGCGCATCGTTGATCATGGACACGCTCGGGTGCAAGGCATTTCATCCGTGCCGTGCCGTCCCGTGCCGATCCGGCGGCGACTCATGTCCCGTCACGGTCCGAGCATTCCGTGCAGCAGCTCCCCGAACCCCTTCCTGAGCTCGCTCCTGCTGGGGACGGACGCGTGGTACGAGCCGACCGCGCAGGAGAACATCAGCCCCTCGCACCAGGCCACCACCGAGAGGGCGTGCCGCTCGGGCTCGGCGGAACCGGCGTCCCGCATCAGCGCGACCAGCGGTTCGCGGAAGGCGGCGCCCGTCCGGTCGTAGAACTCCCGGAGCTCAGGCCGCCTGGTGGCTTCCAGGGCCAGCTCGTAGCGGCAGACCAGGAGTGTGCGATGGCCGGTCAGATAGCGGTGCAGCGCCAGCGACAGCGCGTCGAGCACCCCGTCCACGCCCTGGGCCCCGGCCGGTAGCCCGTCCGGCGCGAGTACCTGCGCCTCCCGCTCCGCAAGCCGCCGGACGGCCGCTTCGAGCAGTGCCTGGCGGGTGCGGGCGTGGTTGGACGTCGACCCCTGGGGGAGCCCGGCCGCCTCATCGACCGCGCGGTGGGTGAGCCCGCGCATCCCCCGCTCCGCCAGCAGGGCCAGCGCGGTGTCGGCGATCAGCGCGGAGCGGCCGGTGGAGCCGCTGGAGCGTGCGGGCATGAGGCAACCCTACCCCTCGCACTACGGCTGTAGTAACGTGAAATCGCACTACAGATGTAGTCACGGAGGAATCATGGACCACGCACGCAAGCCGCGGGCCGTTGTCGTCGGCGGCGGCATCGGCGGACTCACCGCCGCCGTCGGCCTGCACCAGCGGGGCTGGGACGTCACCGTCCTCGAACGCGCCACCGCTCTCGCCCCCGTGGGCGCCGGAATCGGACTCGCCCCCAACTCCCAGCGCGCGCTCGACGTCGTCGGCCTCGGCGACCAGGTGAGAGCCCTGTCCGCCTGGCAGGGCGACGGCGGCCTGCGCACCCCCCGGGGCCGCTGGCTCAACCGCACGGACAGCGGCGCCGCCGCCGAGCGGTTCGGCGGCCCCCTGGTCCTGGTGCACCGCGCGACCCTCGTGGACATCCTCGTCTCCGCACTGCCCGACGGAGCCGTACGCACAGCAGCGGCGGCCGCACTCGCCGACCCCGGCGACGACCGGCGTCCCGCGGTGGTCAGGACCGCTGGGACCGACCTCGAAGCCGACCTGGTGGTCGGCGCCGACGGCATCCACTCCGCGGTGCGCGCCGTGCTCTTCCCCGCACATCCAGGACCCCGCTATTCCGGCTACACCACCTGGCGCGTCGTCGTCCCCGCCCCCGACGCCCCGTTCGCCCCGCACGAGACCTGGGGCCGGGGCCGTCTCTGGGGCACCCAGCCCCTGAAGGACGGCCGGGTCTACGCCTACGCGGCGGCCCTCGCACCCGCGGGGGAGCACGCGCCCGACGACGAGCGGACCGAACTGCTGCGCCGCTTCGGCGACTGGCACCAGCCGGTCCCCGGCATCATCGCGTCCGCCCGACCGGGCCAGGTGCTGCGCCACGACGTCCACTACATGGCCGAACCGCTGCCCGCCTACCACAGCGGCCGGGTGGCGCTCATCGGCGACGCCGCCCATGCCATGCAGCCCACCCTCGGCCAGGGCGGCAACCAGGCCATCGAGGACGCGATCGTGCTCGCCCACCACGCGGGCAGCGGCCCGGACACCAGCCGGGGCCTCGCCGCGTACACGCGCGAGCGGTTGCCGCGCACCATGGGCATCGTGCGCCTGGCCACCCGGACCGGCCGGATGGCCCTGCACGACAGCGCCGTCGGCGTCGCCGTGCGCGACGCCCTCATCAGGGCGGTCTCGCGCTTCGGTCCGGGACTCGTCCTGCGCGGCTTCGACGGCATCGCCGACTGGCAGCCGCCGTATCCTGGCGTCAGCGCGCCCCGGCATACGGGCGCGCGCTGACGCGGGACTGAGGGATGAGGGAGACCACGGTGAAGGTCGGCTGCATCGGGCTCGGGGACATCGCACGCAAGGCGTACCTGCCGGTGCTGACCACCCGGGCGGATGCCGAACTGCACCTGCACACCCGAACGGCCGCCACCCTCGACCGGATCGCCGCGGGCCACCACATCCCCGCGGACCGGTGCCACACCACCCTGGACTCCCTTGTCGCGCAGGACCTCGACGCCGCCTTCGTGCACGCCCCCACACCCGTGCACCCCGAGATCGTCACCCGGCTGCTGGAGGCGGGCGTGCCGACCTATGTCGACAAACCGCTCGCCTATCAGCTCGCCGACGCGGCCCGGCTGGTGGAGCTGTCGGAGCGCACCGGCACCTCACTGGCGGTGGGCTTCAACCGCCGTTTCGCGCCCGCGTACGCCCAGTGTCTGGACCACCCGCGGGAGCTGATCCTGATGCGCAAGAACCGCATCGGTCTCCCCGAGGACCCGCGCACCCTGGTCCTCGACGATTTCATCCATGTCGTGGACACCCTGCGCTTCCTGCTGCCGGGGCCTGTCGAGCACACTGGGGTACGGGCCCGGGTCAAGGACGGGCTCATGCACCACGTCGTGCTGGAGCTCTCCGGGGACGGCTTCACCGCGATCGGCATGATGAACCGGCGGGGCGGCTCCAACGAGGAGATCCTCGAAGTGGCGGGACAGGACACCAAGCGCGAGGTGCTCAACCTCGCGGATGTGATCGACCACAAGGGTCAGCCGACGGTGCGCCGGCGCGGTGACTGGGTGTCCGTCGCGCGTCAACGCGGCATCGAGCAGACGGTGTTCGCCTTCCTCGACGCCGTGCGCTCCGGGAAGTTCCTCAGCGCCGAGGACGCACTGCTGACCCATGAGCTGTGCGAGCGGATCGTGCGGGAGGCGCTGGAGCAGGCCTCCTGAGCGACCGTACGACCCGGCGCACCATCCCGGTGAGGCACAGCGCAAACAGCACCGCCAGCGCCCCGTACACCGGCCAGTCACCGAGGCGCACATACGGCGTCGTGCCGTGGACCAGCGGAACGACGTACACGGCGGCGGCACTGTCGCCGGTGCCCAGCCTTTCGCCCACCCGCCCGCCGTCCGGCCCGTACACCGCGCTGACGCCGGTGAGGGTGGCGTGCACCATCGGCCTGCCCGTCTCCGCCGCCCGCAGCGCCGCGAGCGAGGCATGCTGCGCCGGAGCCCAGCTCGACTGGAACGTCGACGTCGCGGACTGGGCGATCAGCACTTCGGCGCCGTCCCTGACCAGCCGTCGGCTCATGTCGGGGAACGCCGACTCGAAGCACACCAGCGGCCCCACGCGAACCGCCGTACCCGCCTGCCCGTCCGGCACCGTCATCACCACCCGGCGACTGCCGCGCATCCGGTCCTCACCCGCGGCCCGGCCCACCGATGTGGCCCAGCCGAGCAGCGCACGTGCCGGCACGTACTCACCGAAGGGCACGAGTCGCATCTTGTCGTAGCGGTCGCCGGTCAGGCCCCGCGGCCCCACCAGCACACTGCTCTTGAAGATGCCGCCCTCGCCCTCGGCGGTCCCCACCCCCGTCCCCGCCGGGCGCCGTGCGTCGACATTGACCAGGATCTCGGCGCCCACCGCACGGGACAGCGCGGCAAGCCGCGCCGACAGATCGGGCCGGGCGGCCAGATCCATGCCGACGCTGCTCTCGCCCCAGACCACCAGGTCCAGGCTCCGGTCGGAGAGCTCCCGGGTGAGCTGCTCACTCCGGTCGAAGCGCCTCTCGGGCCCCTGGACCACCCCCGGCTGGACAACGGCGATCCGGAACTCCCCGTCGGACGGCCCCGGCCCCCGGGACCCCAGCCAGACCGCCCCCACCGCCACGGCGCACGCGCAGAGCCCGGCCACCGCGGGGACACGCGCCGTGGGAACGGCCAGCAGCACGGCCACCCCGGTGTTCACCGCAACCACCAGCAGGCTCACCAGCCACACCCCGCCCAACGCGGCGAACCGCAGGGCGACAGGCACCTGCCACTGGCTCGCGCCGAGCAGACCCCAGGGACCGCCCAACCCCTCCCATGACCTGACCAGTTCCACCATCAGCCAGGCCGAAGGCAGTACGGCCAGCGAGGCCGCCGCACGAGCGGACGGCGGCTGCCCGCCGAGCATCAGCCGGACCAGCCACCCCCACGGCGCCCACAGCAGCCCGAGCAATGCCGCCACCACGATCAGGAACACATGCAGGTTCGGCAGCAGCCAGTGGTGCACGGCCAGCATGAAGCCGGTACCGCCGAGCCAGCCGTCGAGCAGCGCACGACGCGCTGTCGGCGCCGCGCGGACCAGCAGCAGCCACGGCACAAGGGCGACATACGCGAACCACCACAGCCCCGGGGCCGGAAAGACGAAAACGGGCAGCGCCCCCGCCACGAGCGCGGCCACGCCGCGCCACCACGGCGACGACAGCAGCCTCGTCAGCCGCTCCCGCCGGCCGACCGGAATCCACATGCCGCGCCTCCCGAGAGCAGTGTCTGTGCCTCCAGTGTGTGTCAGCGGCTCACACAGGGGGACTCGGCGGCGCCGGGGTCGGGCCTTCGGCGACGCCGCACTCACTCGGCGACGGCGACCGGAAACGACGCATGCCGCCACTTCTCCTGAACGGTGACCGAGCGCAGCCGCCAGCCACCTTCCGTACGCGTCAGAACGAAGGTGTACCGACCACCGGACACGAAGTCGTCGCCCGATTCGAGTCGCATGGGATTGACGTAGTCGGACCGCACCTCCGCCCCGTCCCCCGGATACCCGCCGAGGTCCTGGATGTGCACCCGGCGGTTCACGATCAGGTGCTGCCTCACCGGAAACATCCGGAGCGTCTGCTCCAGCCACCCCGCGACCTCCGCCACAGGGCCTTCGATACCACCGGCGCCGCGGTAGTCGGCGCGGCCGTCCGGAGTGAACAGGCCCCGATAGGCCGTCCAGTCCGCGTCGTCCACCGCCACCGCGTACCCGGTGACCAAGTCGTCGATCGCCAGCCGGTCCATCACCGTCGCGAGATCCACGCGCTGTGTCATCGGCCAAGTGTCGGTCAGTGGGGGCGTGGCGCCAAGAGGCCCGCCGGTCAGCGTCTGAAGCGGCCGGCCGGCTCGCCGCGCCGTACCGCCCCGGGCGCACGGGCGGCGGGATGGTCGGCTGCCGCCGATGAGCTGAGTTGCCAGGGCACGCTGGTCACCGTGACCCCGGGATTGAACAGCAGCCGGCTCTTCAGCCACAGTGCCGACTGGTTGTGCAGCAGGTTCTCCCACCAGTGCCCGACCACGTACTCGGGGATGAACACGGCGATCACATCCCGCGGGCTCTCCCGCACGATGGAACGCACGTACACCAGGACCGCGCTCGTGATCTCCCGGTAGGGGGAGTCGACGACCTTGAGGGGCACGTCGATGCCGTACTCCTCCCACTGGCGCTGCAACTCCGCGGTGGCGTCGCGGTCGACCGCGACCGTCAGAGCCTCGAGCCGGTCGGGCCGGAAGGCCCGGGCATAGGCGAGTGCCCGGAGCGTGGGCTTGTGCAGGGTCGACACCAGCACGATGGCGAGGACCCGGGACGGCGGTGCCAGCTCGGCATGCGGGTCCGTCACCGCCAGTTCGGCCGATGTGACGTCGTAGTGGCGGCGGATGGCCCGCATCGTCACCCAGAGCACGAGCGCGGCGAGCACCGCCAGCCAGGCGCCCTGGGTGAACTTGGTGAGCAGCACGATCACCAGCACCAGACAGGTGATGACCGCGCCCGTGGCGTTGATGACGCGGGCCGTGTGATGGCGCCTGCGCAATGCAGGGTCGCGTTCGGTGCGCAGTGCCCGGTTCCAGTGCCGGACCATTCCGGTCTGGGAGAGCGTGAAGGAGGTGAACACGCCGAGGATGTACAGGTGGATGAGGCTGGTCACGTTCGCCTTGTACGCCCACAGCAGTGCTCCCGCCACGACAGCGAGTGCCAGGATGCCGTTGGAGAAGGCCAGCCGGTCTCCCCGGTTGTGCAACTGCCTGGGCAGGTAGCGGTGCTGGGCGAGGATCGAGGCGAGCAGCGGAAAGCCGTTGAAGGCGGTGTTGGCGGCGAGGATCAGCACCAGCGCGGTGGCGGCCTGCACGTAGTAGAAGCCGAAGCTGTGCTCGCCGCCGAAGACCGAGGCGGCGAGCTGGGCGATGACCGTGCGCTGGGTGTAGTCCGCGCAGTCGGGCAGCCCGATGAGGTCGCAGCTGTTCCCCGCGATATGCACCTTGGCGACGATGGCGAGGGTGGTGACTCCGACGAACATGGTGACGGCGACGAGGCCCATCACGGCCAGCGTGGTGGCGGCGTTCCGCGCTTTCGGTTTACGGAAGGCCGGCACCCCGTTCGAGATCGCCTCGACTCCCGTCAGCGCGGTGCAGCCGCTGGAGAAGGCGCGCAGCACCAGCATCACCAGGGCGAGGCCCATGAGGTCCGCCTCTCCCGGTTCGGGCCTGATGCCGTACTGCGCCGTCTCGGCGACCGGGGCGTCGCCCAGCAGGTAGCGGAGAAGTCCGGTGGCGCACATGATCAGCACACCGGCGATGAACAGATACGTCGGCGCGGCGAACGTACGACCGGACTCCCGCACGCCGCGCAGATTCATCGCGGTGAGCAGGGCGACGAAGACTAGGGCCAGGGCCACCCGGAAGTCGGCCAGCGAGGGGATCGCCGAGATGATGTTGTCGACCCCCGACGCGACCGACACCGCCACGGTCATCACGTAGTCGACCATCAGCGCGGCGGCGACGACCAGGCCGGCCGACTCGCCGAGGTTGGTCGAGGCGACCTCGTACGAGCCCCCGCCGGTCGGATAGGCGTGCACCACCTGCCGGTACGACAGCACCACGACCGCCATCAGCAGCACGACCATGGCCGCGATCCATGGAGTGAAGTGCAGATAGGCCAGTCCGCCGACGGTCAGCACCAGCAGGATCTCCTGCGTGGCGTACGCGACCGACGACAGCGGATCCGAGGCGAAGATCGGGAGCGCCAGCCGCTTGGGCAGCAGGGTGGTCCCCAGTTCATCGCTGCGCAGCGCCCGCCCGATGACCAGCCGTTTCAGAAACGCCGTCAGGTTGAACACGGCGCGAGCGTATGCGGCGCACCAGGGGCGACCCGGACCCGCCGCGCCGGACGGGCGTCCACTTGGCGCGGATGCCCGCCCGGCCGGCGCTCCGGTCTGTCGCTGCCCGTCGAGGTCCCGACACTCCCATATACATGAATTGTCATATTTTCGGCTTCTCTTTGTTTGGATATGGGCTATCTCGTTCCCTGTTTGGTCTGGGTCGTGACGGCCTGTTACGCAGAAGGAGAGCTACGTCGGATGTCTGGGTCTTGGGGCAGGGTCGCGGGTGTGCCGCGGCGTGCGAAGCCGGCGGCGCTGAGCCGTCACTGGAAGGCGGCCGTTCTTGCCGCGGCGGGGCTGGTCACCATGACCGGTACGACGGCCGTCGCGGGTATGGCTGACGCCGAGGCGGCCGGGGTGAAGCCTGCCTCCACCGCGAGGGACGACACCGCGGAGACCGGCAGGGGCGGGGGCGACGAGGGCAAGGAGAAGCCCACCGCGTCCAAGGGTGACGAGGGCAAGGAGCGCGACAGGCACAAGGGGGAGGAAGGCGGGGGTGAGGAGCACCGCCACGGGTACGGCCACGGTGACGAGGGCTACGGTCACAAGAAGCGTCACGAAGACCACGGCGGAGGCAAGCGGTATGTCGGGTGCGACCCGGCCGACCTGGTCGCGGCGTTCGTCGACCTGAACGAGAGCCGTGGGGGGACGCTCGTTCTCGCGAAGGACTGCACCTATACCCTGACGACCAGTCAGGATGGCAATGGCCTGCCTGAGATCGTTCAGCCGGTCACCGTTCACGGGAACGGCTCCACGATTGCCCGTGCGGCGAACGCGGACCGGTTCCGTATCTTCGAGGTCGGAGCCGGCGGGGATCTGAGGCTCCGTGATCTGACCCTCACCCGCGGTGAGGCCGAATTCGAGCAGGACGGCGGTGCCATCCGCGTGAGCCCGGCGGGGCGGCTGGACCTCGGCCATGTCGACGTGAAGAGCAACAAGACCGCGGATGACGACAACGATGAGGGCGGAGGTCTCTTCAACGCGGGCGTCGCCCGTGTCCGCGACAGCAGCTTCAGTCGGAACTGGGCCACGTTCGCGTCCGCGATCGGCAACCACGGCAAACTGGAGATCGCCGACTCCAGGATCACCCGGAATGCCTCCGAGGGCTTTGCAGCCATTCTCAATGAGGAAGGTGCCACCGTGGCCATCCGCGGGAGCCTGCTCAGCCACAACACCTCAGGGGACGGCGGTGCTCTGCACAACCACGGCGTGGCGGAGCTCGACAAGAGTGCCCTCACCTACAACTTCGCGTCGCTGCACGGCGGGGCCATCGACACCGACGGGGGCCCGCTGTATCTGCGCGACAGCGTCGTCAAGGGCAACGTCGCCGTGGAATCCGGAGGCGGCATCACCACCGACCAACCGTCGTTCGTGGTCGAGGGCAGCACGATCGCCGACAACGCCGTCACCGCGGAAGACGGTGCCGGCGGCGGTATCTATCTGCTCTCCCCTCCGGGGGTGGCGATCCGTGACTCGAAGATCACGGGTAACCAGGCTCCGGGGAACGGTGCCCGCGGTGGCGGCATCTTCGTCGACTCCAACGACTTTGAACTCAGCCCCCTGGCCCTGACCGATTCCACGGTGAAGGACAACCTGTCGGACGAGCCTGCCGGCGGAATCCACAACCGCGGCGAGGTCACCGCCCACGGGAAGGTCCGCATCATCGACAACGTCCCGACCAACTGCGAAGGCAGTGAGAACGCCGTCCCCGGCTGCTTCGGCTGACATGCCGACCTGGCCCGTCCGCCCGCCTCCCGCCCCCGTGCCGCTGTCCCGGGGCGGGAGTGCCGGGTGATCAACGCTACGGGTCGACACACCGGCACCCGCCCCCGTGCCGATGCCACCTCATGAGTGACTCCGGCCGGCCGTGGCACTCGGACCCGGCGTCGCCGTCAGCCTCCGGACTCGCCTGCGTGGGGACTCAGCACACCGGCTCCCACCAGCACGAACAGCAGGATGCCGAGCAGGATCCGGTAGATCACGAACGGCATGAAGCTCTTGGTCGTGATGAACTTCATGAACCACGCGATCACGGCGTAGCCCACCGCGAAGGCGACGATCGTCGCGAAGATCGTCGGGCCCCAGGAGACGTGGCCCTCGCCCGCGTCCTTCAGCTCGAAGACGCCGGAGGCCAGCACGGCCGGGATGGCGAGCAGGAACGAGTAGCGCGCCGCCGCCTCGCGCGTGTATCCCATCAGCAGACCACCGCTGATGGTCGCGCCGGAGCGGGAGACACCGGGGATCAGGGCCATCGCCTGGCAGAAACCGAAGATCAGACCGTCTTTGACGGACAGCTCCTGGAGGCTCTTGCGGTGCCGGGGGGCACGGTGCTTGCCGCCCTCCTCGTCCCGGGCCGCGAGGCGGTCGGCGATGCCCAGCACGATGCCCATGACGATCAGCGTGGTGGCGATCAGACGGAGGTCACGGAAGGGCCCCTCGATCTGGTCCTTGAAGGTGACGCCGAGTACGCCGATCGGAATCGAGCCCACGATGACGAGCCAGCCCATCTGCGCGTCGTGGTCGCTGCGCATGGCCTTGTTCGTCAGCGAGCGGAACCACGCGGACACGATCCGCGCGATGTCCTTGCGGAAGTAGATCAGCACGGCCGTCTCGGTGCCGATCTGGGTGATCGCGGTGAAGGCCGCACCCGGGTCGTGCCATCCGGCGAACGCCGCCGTGAGGCGAAGGTGCGCGCTGGAGGAGATGGGCAGGAACTCCGTCAGCCCCTGGACGAGCCCGAGGATGAATGATTCGAACCACGACATGAAAGCTAAGCCGTCCAAGTGCTGTCAGGGGTCGGAACGTACGGGTGGCGCGGGCCGCGATCATGCGTCCGCGCCTGGCAGCGTAGCGTCCGGCGGATTCGGCCGAACGGGCGGGCTCCCCTCGGGTGATCTACGACACCGCCGGGAATCGGACTCAGGGACGGTGGTCGCCGCCTCGCGGGCGCCCCGTTGGGGCCTCTGCCGGGGGCCTTCCGTCAGGCGCTGTCGTCGGTGGGTCCGGACACCGCCCAGCCCGGCGCTTCGACACGGGCGGTCAGGCTGTCCCGGGGCGCCGCACCGCCGCAGGCGGCACACACGACGACGGGCCTGAGATCCTCCCCGCACTCGTGCACGAGCACGGTCGGTCTGTGCTGGGAGAGATGCCGGTCACCCCAGTCCATCAGGGTCAGCAGCACGGGCTGAAGCTCGAGGCCGGCGTCCGTCGGGACGTACTCGAACCGCCGGGGCCGCTCGCTGTACGGGACCTTCTCGAGCACGCCCGCCTCCACGAGGCGGCGCAGTCGCGCTGTCAGGACGTCGCGGGGGGCGCCTGTGTTACGCGCGATCCGGTCGAAGCGGCGGACGCCGAGGAAGACCTCGCGCAGCACCAGCAGTGCGTATTTCTCGCCCACGACGGCGAGGGTGGCGGCGATGGAGCAGGGGCGCGCGGTCGTCATGAGGACAGCTTAGGAAGTAGTGGGTTGGAAAAGCCAACTCAAGCGACTACCGTGGGGTAACCAGTGGGTCCGGTTTTCCAACTGATAAGCCCGGAGCCATCCCCTATCGCCGTGCCCCGAGCGAGGAGGCGCCCTCCCATGCGTGATGCCGTCATCGTCGAAGCAGTCAGGACCCCGGTCGGCAAAGGAAAGCCGAACGGCGCACTCTCCGGGATCCATCCCGTGGAACTGCTCTCCCACACCCTGCGTACGCTCGTGGAGCGTGGCGGAATCGAGCCCGAACTGATCGACGACGTGATCGGCGGCACCGTCGACCAGGTGGGCGAGCAGGCCATGAACACCACGCGGTACGCCTGGCTCGGGGCCGGTCTCCCCGAGTCCGTCCCCGCCACCACGGTGGACCGGCAGTGCGGCTCGTCCCAGCAGGCCGTCCACTTCGCCGCGCAGGGCGTGATGGCCGGTGCGTACGACGCCGTCGTCGCCTGCGGGGTCGAGTCCATGAGCCGCGTACCGATGTGGTCCAACGTGCCCCCGGGCGCCGACCCCTTCGGCCCGGGGGTCGCCGAGCGGTATCCCGGGGGACTGGTGCCGCAGGGCATCAGTGCCGAACTCATCGCGGCCAAGTGGTCGATCGGACGCGAGGCGATGGACGCCTTCGCCGTGACCTCGCATCAGCGCGCCGCCCAGGCCTGGGCGGACGGCCTCTTCGACGCCGAAGTGGCCCCGATCGGCGGGCTCACCACGGACGAGAGCGTACGAGCCGGCACGACGGCGGAGGTGCTTGCCGGGCTGCGGCCCTCGTTCCAGGACCCCGTGTTCGCCGAACGCTTCCCGCAGATCGAGTGGTCCGTCACCGCCGGCAACAGCAGTCCGGTGAACGACGGGGCGTCCGCCGTGCTCATCACCTCGTCGGAGCTGGCCGAACGCCTCGATCTGCGACCGCTCGCCCGGCTGCACAGCTTCGCCGTGACCGGCTCGGATCCGCTGCTGATGCTCACCGGAGTGCTCCCGGCCACCGAGAAGGTCCTGAAGCGGGCCGGGCTCCGCCTCGACGACATCGACCTCTTCGAGGTCAACGAGGCGTTCGCGAGCGTGGTGCTCGCCTGGCTCCAGGAGACCGGCGCCGACCCGGCGAGGGTGAACGTGAACGGAGGGGCCCTCGCACTCGGGCACCCGCTCGGCGCCAGTGGCGCCCGCCTGATGACGACGCTGGTCCACGCCATGCGCGCCCGCGGGGCCCGCTACGGCCTCCAGACCATGTGCGAGGCCGGTGGACTCGCCAACGCGACGATCCTCGAAGCTCTGTAGGCGACGCACAGCCGGGCGCCAGGGGCGCAGCTCCGCCCCGGCCCCGTCAGGACTCGCGAAGACGGTGGCGCTTGCGCCAGGCCACGGCCGCCCCGGCCAGCGCCGACACCACGATGAAGCCCGTCGCCGCGAGGAAGACCGGTGAGTCGGGTGACGCCGCCCTGCTGCCCGCGATGACATACGCGGCGGTGTTCGGCACCGAACCGGCGGCCGTGGCCAGCAGGAAGGGTACGCAGCCCATACGGGAGACGGCGGCGCAGTAGTTGACGGCGGCGAACGGAACACCGGGGAACAGCCGCAGCGCCAGCACCGAGCGGAACCCATGGCGGCTCAGCTGACCGTCGGCGACCTTCAGCCAGCGCCCGCGCAGCAGAGGGCGCAGCGCCTCCTGCCCCAGCAGCCGCCCCAGGGTGAACGAGATGCCGGCCCCGATCACCGTGCCCGCGATCGCCGCCGCGAGCCCGGCCGGGGCACCGAAGAGCGCGCCCGCGGCCAGATTCAGCAGCGGGCGCGGCACCAGTGCGGCGGTGCACAGCCCGTAGCAGACACCGAACAGGGCCACCGCCGTGCCGCCGCTCAGCTGCGGCGGCCAGCCCGCGGCCAGCAACCGCTGCGGCTCGTAGGCCAGCACGGCGCAGGCCGCGGACACGAGCAGCAGCGCCAGCAGTACCAGCCGCGCCCAGGGCGACAGCAGGGCCCGGCCACAGCGCAGTGCGAGGCCGTCCCGCGGTCCGGTTACGGGGTCGAGCATCCGGGGAGACTATCCGACGAATCGGTTCGATCGCCGTAATCTGTGCCGCATGACGCTCCCGGCCACGCCCTCCAGCACACTCGCGGACACCGTGCTGGACCGGCTCACCACCGTCTACGCGGCTGCCGCCGATCCAGCCCGTGCAGCCGAGGCCGCTGCGTACATGAAGCACGTCGCGCCGTTCCTCGGCCTGCGCACCCCCGATCGGCGCGCCCTGTCCCGCACCGTGGTCCAGGACACCCCGCGTCCGGACGAGACCGACTGCACCGCCATCGCGCTGCGCTGCTGGGAGCTGCCCGAGCGCGAGTACCACTACTTCGCCGCCGACTACCTGCGCCGCTGGGTCGGGCACTGCTCATCGGGATTCCTGCCGGTGGTACGGCACCTCCTGGTCACCGTCTCCTGGTGGGACACCGTCGACGCCCTAGCGGCGCATGTGGTCGGCCCTCTCGTCGCGGCCGACCCCGCACTGGTGTCCGTGATGGACGAGTGGATCGACGACGACAACCTCTGGATCGCCCGCACCGCACTGCTGCACCAGCTCCGCTACAAGGCCGACACCGACGCCGGGCGCCTCTTCCGCTACTGCCTGCGCCAGTCGGACCACACCGACTTCTTCATCCGCAAGGCGATCGGCTGGAGCCTGCGCGAGTACGCCAAGACCGATCCGGACGCGGTGCGCGCCTTCGTCGACGGAGCACATGACCGGCTCGCCCCGCTCTCCGTACGAGAGGCGCTCAAGAACATCCGACACGCGGATTCCTGACGGCGCGCCGCACCCGAAAACCATTCGACGTGGACTCCACCGTCCATCGATCATGGACGCATGTTCCGGTACGCCTTCACCTCAGCGCCGTCCGCAGTCGCGGGCGCGCCGAAGGCTGCCGCCTTCCTGGCCGCGGTCGCGGTCGATGCCGCCACGACCGCCGCTGCGGTCGCCGCGGTCGCGGCGTTCGCAGCGGCAGTCGCCGCCGCGCCGCTTGACGGCGCCCGAAGCTGACCCTCTCCGGATTGTCCGGCGGACCCCGCAGGGGGAGGGTCGGTCCGGTCAAGGGGTCCCCCTCCGCAGGGAGTTCACGCGGGGAATCACGCGAAGAGTTCCGGGAAGGAACCGCGACAGCCATGCCCAAGACGGCATTCGTGCGCACCAAGCCGCACCTCAACATCGGCACCATGGGCCACGTCGACCACGGCAAGACCACCCTCACCGCCGCCATCACCAAAGTGCTCAGCGAGCGCACCGCCAACGACGGCGCCACCAGCGCCGGTGGATCCACGAAGTACGTGCCCTTCGACCGGATCGACCGCGCGCCCGAGGAAGCGGCCCGCGGTATCACCATCAACATCGCGCACGTCGAGTACGAGACCGACACCCGGCACTACGCCCATGTCGACATGCCCGGCCACGCCGACTACGTCAAGAACATGGTCACCGGGGCCGCGCAACTCGACGGGGCCATCCTGGTGGTCTCCGCGCTCGACGGCATCATGCCGCAGACCGCCGAGCACGTCCTGCTGGCCCGTCAGGTCGGTGTCGACCACATCGTCGTCGCCCTCAACAAGGCGGACGCCGGCGACCCAGAGCTCACGGACCTGGTCGAACTCGAAGTCCGCGAGCTGCTCACCGCGCACGGATACGGCGGTGACTCGGTGCCGGTCGTCCGGGTGTCCGGGCTGCGGGCTCTGGAGGGGGACCCCCGGTGGACGGCGGCCATCGAGGCGCTGCTCGACGCGGTCGACACCTACGTGCCCATGCCGGTCCGCTACACGGACGCGCCGTTCCTGATGCCGGTGGAGAACGTCCTCACCATCACCGGGCGCGGCACGGTCGTCACGGGAGCGGTCGAGCGGGGCACCGTACGGGTCGGCGACCAGGTGCAGGTACTCGGCGCGGAGGTGACCACCGTCGTCACCGGTGTGGAGACCTTCGGCAAGCCCATGGAGTCGGCGGAGGCCGGCGACAACGTGGCGCTGCTGCTGCGGGGTGTGCCGCGCGACGCCGTGCGCCGCGGGCATGTCGTCGCGGCCCCGGGCAGCGTTGTGCCCCGCCGCCGCTTCACGGCGCAGGTGTACGTGCTGTCCGCCCGTGAGGGCGGCCGTACGACCCCGGTCGGCACCGGTTACCGGCCGCAGTTCTACCTCCGCACGGCCGATGTCGTCGGGGACGTGGACCTCGGTGAGACGGGGATCGCGCGCCCGGGCGACACGGTCACGATGACCGTGGAGCTCGGCCGTGACATCCCGTTGGAGCCCGGCCTCGGCTTCGCCATCCGCGAAGGGGGCCGCACGGTCGGCGCGGGGACGGTGACCGAGCTGCTCTGACCGGCCCGATCCGGCGTGAAGGGTCCGCCACCCGCCACAAGCGGGGGCGGACCCGGCCGTCCGACGCCACACTGTTGCCATGGCGGACAAGGACGACGCTGCGAAGCAGGCACCGGCAGCCAAGCGTGCATCGAACGAGCACCGCACGGCCCTCGTACTGGGCGGCGGCGGCCTTGCCGGGATCGGCTGGGAGATCGGCATTCTCAGCGGACTCGCCCGGGAAGGTGTCGATCCGACGGACGCGGATCTGATCGTCGGTACATCGGCGGGCTCGGTCGTCGGTGCCCAGCTCGGCTCCGGACGGCTCACCCTGCCCGAGTTGTACGAACGTCAGCTCGCCGACCCCGACGGGGAGGTCCCCGCGGGCATGGGGGCGGCCGTGCTGGCCCGCTACCTCTGGGGTGTCCTGTGGTGCCGCGAACCCGAGGCCTACGGTGCCCGTATGGGGCGGCTCGCCCTGTCCGCCCGTACTGAGCCGGAAGAGGCACGCCGGGCGGTCTTCGCCGAGCGGCTTCTCACACACGAATGGCCGCGTGCGCGGCGACTGGTCGTCACCGCCGTCGACGCGGTCAGCGGCGAGTTCCGCGCCTTCGACCGCGAGAGCGGTGTGGAGCTGATCGACGCGGTCGGCGCGAGCTGCGCCGTACCGGGTGTATGGCCACCCGTCACCATCGGCGGAAGGCGCTTCATCGACGGCGGAGTCCGCTCCTCCACCAACGCCGATCTCGCCCTGGGATACGGAACCGTCGTCATCGTGGCCCCCATCGCCGTCGGTGGCGGCCCCGTGCTCTCCGCCCGCACCCTGGCCACCCGGCTGGCCGCGTCAGGCGCCCGGGTGACCCTCATCACTCCGGACCGCGCCGCTCGCAGGGCGTTCGGCCGCAATGTCCTGGACCCCGCCCGCCGCGCGCCGTCGGCACGCGCGGGTCTCGCGCAGGCCAAGGCTCACGCGGACGCCGTACGGGCGGTCTGGCCTTCCGGTGCCAAGTCCTCCCGCACCAAACTCTCCGGTACGACCTCCGGAACCAAACCCTCCCGCACCGAGCCCTGAGCCCGGCAGGATCGCCCGAATGCAGTAGTCCGGGCGCACAATGGGCAGGTGAATGAGGCCCTCCCCGTCAGCCGTCGCGTCGACCACGGCATCGCCAAGCTCATGCCCGATGTCGATCGCGAGCGGGCCTGGCTGCTGACCGTGGACGGGGCGCCCCAGTCGTACGTCGATCTCGACGACGCGGCCCACCTCGAATTCGAGTACGCCCGGCGGCTGGCCCATGCCGTGGACTGCGCCGCGGACGAGGGGGAACCCCTCGATGTGCTGCACCTCGGCGGTGGGGCGATGACCCTGCCCCGCTATGTCGCCGCCACCAGGCCGGGTTCCCGGCAGGTCGTGGTCGAGGCGGACCACGGGCTGCTCGCACTCGTGACCGAGCACCTGCCGCTGCCGGGGAGCGCGGACATCACGGTGCACGCCGACGACGCCCGCAGCTGGCTGGAGAAGGCACCAGCCCGCAGCGCCGATGTGCTGATCGCGGATGTGTTCGGCGGTTCTCGGGTGCCCGCGCAGCTCACCTCACGCGAGTACGCGAGTGCCGCACGGCGCGTGCTGCGCCCGGGCGGCCTCTACGCCGCCAATCTCGCCGACGGTGCGCCCTTCGCCTTCCTCCGCTCCCAACTGGCCAACTTCGCCGCGGAGTTCGAGGAACTGGCGATGGTCGCCGAGCCGGCCGTGCTGCGCGGACGGAGGTTCGGCAACGCGATACTGCTCGCCTCGCACCACCCGCTCGACCTCGCCGGCCTCGCCCGCCGCAGCGCGTCCGACGCCTTCCCCGCCCGTGTCGAACACGGCCGGGAGCTGCGCCGCCTCATCGGGGACGCCGAGCCGGTGGGCGACGGGGAGGCCGTCGCCTCCCCCGAGCCGCCCGAAGGTGCCTTCGGTATCGGCTGAGGACCCGAGGGCCCAGAGGGCGGCTCGAGGTCCTCAGACCCTCAGGTCCCTGGGGCCGCCGCCGACACGGGGGGCGTGGACTCGATCTTGTGTCCGGCCACCTGGCGCGTACGCCTGGTCAGGTTCCGTACGTCGGGCACGAAAAGCACCAGTGCCGTCACCAGCACGACCAGCACCGCACACCCCCACAGCGACTTCTCCAGTCCGAACAGCTGCTCGGTGGGCCCCGCCAGCGCCGTCGAGAGCGGCAGCATCGCCGTGGAGCTGAACCAGTCGTACGCGGAGACCCGGGACAGCTTCTCCTCCGGCACCTCCTGGTGCAGCGCGGTCATCCACACCACACCGAACACCTCGATCGCGACACCGCTGACGAACATCACCGCGGCCAGGCCCCCGAAGGGCAACGGCACGGCCAGCGCCGCCGACGGCAGCGCCAGCGGGAACACGCACACGGTGCCCACGAACAGCATCCGCCGCGGCTTCCAGCGCGTCATCAGCAGCGCCCCGCCGATGGTGCCCGCGCCGAACGCCGCCAAAGCCAGGCCCCAGGGTCCCGCACCGCCCAGGGACTCCTCGGCCACCAGCGGTCCGTACACCGCCTCCGCCGCCCCCACGACCGCGTTCACCACGGCGAACTGGGCCGTGATCGACCACAGCCAGGTACGGCCCGCGAACTCCCTCCAGCCGTCGCGCAGATCGGCCAGCAGCCCGCCGCCGTTCGCGCGCCGCGGCACATGGCTGACATCCAGGAACGCCCGCAACGCGCCCGCGACCGCGAAGGCCGCGGCATCGACCGCCAGCACCCAGCCCGGACCGAATCCGGCGATCAGCACACCGCCCAGCGCGGCACCACCGATGCCCGCGCCGTGCATCGCCAGCCGGAACAGCGCGAACGCCCTGCCTGCCTGCTCCCCGTGCACGCTGGAGATCAGCATGCCTTCGGCGGCGGGGTTGAAGAAAGCCTGCCCCGTGCCGCAGAGCCCGGTCAGCAGCATCATCTGCCAGAGCTGCGGCTCGCCCATGAGGACCAGCGCGGCGAACGCGGCCTGGGACACGCAGTTGAGCGCGTTCGCGGCCACCATCACCCGGTGGCGCGGCAGCCGGTCCGCGATGGCTCCGCCGATCAGCGTGAAGAGCACCAGCGGCAGTGTGCGCGCCGCCGCGACGAGCCCCACGTCCCCGCCGTCTCCGCCGGAATCCAGCACCGCGAAGGCCGCCGCGATCAGCGCACCGTGGGTGCCCAGATTGGTGACGACCGCGGAGGCGGTCAGCAGCGTGTAGTTGCGGCCCGCCCATTCCGGTCGGCGCGGGCGGCGTCGTGTAGGGCTCCGGGGAGCCGGGGCGGGACCTGTCACCCGTGGACTATCGCCCGCCCCGGCCGTTCCTGCCAAACCGCACGCCGCAGCCGGAGACGATCAGGACGCGGAAGCGCCCGCAAGGCGCACCGTGCTCAGGACCTGCGCGATCGTCGCGTCCGGGAGCTCGTCCGGAACACCCTTGTTGGCGTAGAGAATCCAGTTCGCGAAGTCACCCTTGGCGTTCTTGAACGAGAAAGCGATCGACTTGCCGTCGGTGTCGCACTTGTCGTCCTTCTTGACGCCGTCGATCCAGGCCGTCGAGACATGGCCGCTCAGCCCGGACTTCGTCGTGTACGGCTTCGGCTTGGTGAACTTGACCTTGCTCTGCGGCTCCGCCTGCCCGTAGGCGGCCCACACCCAGGTGCCGGCCTCACTGTGCGAGGCGCTGGCCGTGTCCTTGGCGCCCTGGCCGCCCTTGGTGCCGGTCCCGGCGAGGCTGGAGTCCTCGTCGCGGCCGTCCTTGTTGGAGTCGATGCTGCACCACTTGCTCTTGAAGTACGCCGGCGCCGTCATCATGATCAGCGGCGAGCCGTCGCCCTTCTCCTGGTCCTCGAACCCGGTGGCCACGCCCGTACCGGCCACCTCCCACTCCGGCGGCACGTCGAACTGGGTGCCGTGCTTGGGATTGGTGACGACCTTCCAGCCGGCGATCAGCGGCTTGGCCTCGTTGGAGCCGTCGCGCGGGTTCGCGGTGGGGGAGGGTGCCTGGGTGGAGGGACTGGGGGAGACGACCGGCTTCTTGCCGTCGTCGGCCCGGTCGTCGCCCTTGTCCCTGCCGTTGAGCACCACGGCGCCGGTGATGACCGCGGCGGCGACCACGGCCGTCGCGGCGACGATGGCGACGATGGTCGTCTTCTTGCGGTCCGAAGACCCGCCGGGCCCACCGGGCTGCGGCGGAGCAGGTTGCGGGTACGCGGGTGTGGCCGGTTGCTGATGTGGATAGGGATTCGGCTGGTGATGCCCGGGCGGCTGCTGACCCGGCTGGGCATACGGATTCGGTTGCTGGTATCCCGGCTGCGCGTACGGGTTCGGCTGCTGGTACCCCGGCTGCGCGTACGGATTCTGGTTCGGGTCCTGCGGGTTCTGCTCGCCCCCGGGCGGCTGCTGTCCTGGCCACATGGCCCCCAACCATAGAGGTTGGCGAGTTCATGTCGCCAAGCGCTCCCACCGCTGTCATCCGCCATCGGAATCCACCCCGTGATCTGTGTGGACATATCGGGTGGACATGCCCGTCCGGAGTCCCGGCAGGGGATGGCCAAGACGGCTACTGGCCGGTAACATCCGTCTCCATGAGCGCAGACCAGATGTCCGCCGGCGAGCTTCTCCTCGCCACGGTTCCCATGGCCAGGACTCTCAACCTCGAGTTCCTGGAGAGCACCGCCGAACGCGCCGTGGTCCGTATGCCGGACCAGGCCGACTACCACAACCACGTCGGCGGCCCGCACGCCGGAGCGATGTTCACCCTCGCGGAGTCCGCGAGCGGTGCCATCGTGATCGCCGCTTTCGGTGAGCAGCTCAGCCGAGCCGTGCCGCTCGCCGTCAAGGCGGAGATCGGCTACAAGAAGCTGGCCATGGGCGTCGTCACGGCTACCGCCACCCTCGGCCGCCCCGCCGCCGAGGTCATCGCCGAGCTGGACGCGGGCGCCCGCCCCGAGTTCCCCGTCGAGATCGCGATCACCCGCGAGGACGGCGCCGTGACGGGCGAGATGACCGTCCTGTGGACCCTGCGTCCCAACGCCTGAGTCACCCCCCGGTCCCGGGAGCCACCCCGCCGCCCTGCCGTCCCGAGCCGGGTCGGCAG
>NZ_JBHWIW010000051.1:0-51014 GCF_042731955.1 Streptomyces sp. NPDC059828
CCCATCGGGCGCGAGCCGGAGACCCGCGGCTACCGCCGCTACGCCTGGACCGGCGCCGACGCCGACTGCCGGGCCTGGTTCCGGGAGCAGGCCGAGGCGCGCGGGCTGGTGCACGAGACCGACCGCAACGGCAACCAGTGGGCCTGGCAAGGCGATCCCATGGCCGGTGACGCCGTCGTGACCGGGTCCCATCTGGACTCGGTCCCCGACGGCGGCGCCTTCGACGGTCCGCTCGGGGTCGTCTCCGCCTTCGCCGCCCTCGACGAACTGCGCCGCAGAGGAACTGAGTTCACCAAGCCGTTCGCCATCACCAACTTCGGCGACGAGGAGGGCGCCCGGTTCGGCCTCGCCTGCGTCGGTTCCCGCCTCGCTGCCGGGCAGCTCACCAAGGAACAGGCGCACAAGCTGCGCGACGGCGACGGCGTGTCGCTGCCGCAGGCCATGGAAGCGGCGGGATACGACCCGGATGCCATCGGCCCCGACCCCGAGCGCCTCTCCCGTATCGGCGCGTTCGTCGAGCTGCACGTCGAACAGGGCCGCGCGCTCGACCTGTCCGGGGACCCCGTCGGCATCGCCAGCGCCATCTGGCCGCACGGCCGCTGGCGCTTCGACTTCCGGGGCGAGGCCAACCACGCGGGCACCACCCGGCTCGCCGACCGCCGCGACCCGATGCTCAGCTACGCCGAGACCGTGCTCGCCGCCCGCCGCGAGGCCGAACTCGCGGGCGCCGTCGCCACCTTCGGCAAGGTGGCCGTCGAACCCAACGGCGTCAACGCCATCCCCTCCCTCGTCCGCGGCTGGCTCGACTCACGCGCCGCCGACCAGGCCACCCTCGACAAGGTCGTCGCCGCCGTGGAACAGGCCGCGAAGGACCGCGCCCAGCGCGACGGCGTCGACCTCGCCGTCGTACGCGAGTCGTTCACCCCGGTCGTCGAGTTCGGCCATGCCCTGCGCGACGAGATCGGTGCGCTGCTCGGCGGCCGGGCCCCGCTGCTGGGCACGGGCGCGGGACACGACGCCGGAATCCTTTCCGGCTCCATCCCGACCGCCATGCTGTTCGTACGCAACCCGACGGGCGTCTCACACTCCCCGGCCGAACACGCGGCCGAGGACGACTGCGTCGCCGGGGTCCTCGCACTCGCCGACGTACTGGAGGGACTCGCGTGCAGGTGACGCAGACGTACTGGCTGGAGCACGCCTGGCTCGACACCAACGTCGAACCGGGCGTGGTCATCGAGGCCGTCGGCGGCCGGATCAAGGCCGTCACGACCGGGGTCGCGACCCCGCCCCCCGGGGCCGTCGTGCTGCGCGGCCTCACCCTCCCCGGCCTCGCGAACGCCCACTCCCACGCATTCCACCGGGCCCTGCGCGGACTGGTGCAGGTCGGCTCGGGCACCTTCTGGACCTGGCGCGAGTTCATGTACCAGGTCGCCTCGCGGCTGACCCCCGACTCGTACCACGCGCTGGCGCGCGCCGTGTACGCGGAGATGGCGCTCGCCGGGGTCACGGCCGTCGGCGAGTTCCACTACGTGCACCACGCTCCCGGTGGCGCCCCCTATGCCGACCCCAACGCGATGGGCGAGGCGCTGGTCGCGGCGGCGGCCGACGCGGGCATCCGGATCACGCTGCTCGACACCGCTTATCTGTCCTCCGGCTTCGGCAAGGCCCCGGACCAGCACCAGCTCCGCTTCTCCGACGGCACGGCCGACGCCTGGGCCGCACGGGTTTCGCAGCTGAAGGACGGCGAGCTGGTGCGCATCGGCGCGGCGATCCACTCCGTACGGGCCGTCCCCGCCGACCAGCTGTCGACGGTCGCCGCCTGGGCCGCCGACCGCGGCGCACCCCTGCACGTCCACCTCTCCGAACAGACGGCCGAGAACGACGCCTGCCTCGCCGCCCACGGCTGCACCCCGACCCGGCTGCTCGCCGACCACGGAGTGCTCGGTCCGCGCACGACCGGCGTCCACAACACCCACCTGACGGACGACGACATCAGCCTGCTCGGCTCGACCGGCACCGGCACCTGTATGTGCCCGACGACCGAACGGGACCTGGCCGACGGCATCGGCCCCGCCGTGGCCCTGGGCCGGGCCGGCAGCCCCCTGTCGCTCGGCAGCGACAGCCACGCCGTCATCGACCTGCTCGAAGAGGCCCGCGCGATGGAGCTCAACGAGCGCCTGCGCTCGCGCACCCGCGGCCACTGGACGGCAGCCGCCCTGCTGCGCGCCGCCACCGCCGACGGCCACGCGGCCCTCGGCTGGGAGGACGCGGGCAGCCTCGAAGCGGGCGCACTCGCCGACTTCACCACCATCGCCCTCGACTCCGTGCGCACGGCGGGTCCGGTGCCGAGGCTCGGCGCCGAGACCGCGGTCTTCGCGGCGACGGCGGCGGACGTCCGGCACACCGTCGTGGCGGGACGCCAGGTGGTACGGGACGGGGTGCACACCCTGGTACCGGATGTGGCGTCGGCGCTGGCGGAGACGATCGGGGCACTGCGGGGCTGAGCCGCCCGCCGTTTTGAACGCGGCAGGGTTTCCACGGGAGAAGCGTGCCCAGGCCGCTCGCGAACCTGTTGCTCAGCCGCCGAATCGGGCCACCCGCACGTGCCCTGGCGCTCGATGGGCGGCTGGTCTGCCCGTCGAGGATGCCGGCGTATGCCGTACGGACGCCGATCAGGGCACAGGCACACGGCGACCCCCTGAGCCGGCCCGGGAGTTGCTGATGGCACAGAAGGCACTGCAGCAGACGGCCCGTCGGACGACGACCGGTGCGCTCCGCTCAGCCGATGGTGACGACCTGCGCCCAGGGTGGCGGAGTGTCGGGGACGTAGTCGGGGTCGTCCTCGTCCTCGTCCTGGGCGGGACGCGGGAAGAGGCCGACGACCGTGCGGCAGGGCGGCGGCGCCGATGGCCATGGCGTCTGGCCGTCCGTCAGGGCGACGATCACGTCAGGACGCGGCCGGGCGCGGAGCGCGCGGGCGAAGCCGGAGCGCAGATCCGTACCGCCGCCGCCGATCAGCTCGATCTTCTCGGCGCGGCAGATCGGTACGGCGACCCCGGCCGCCGCGTCGCAGGAGATCACCGAGACCAGGTCGCGCCGCCCGCCCACCGCGCGCGAGATCGCCGCCACCTCCAGCAGCGCGCTGCCCAGCTCGGCGTCGCTCACCGAGCCGGAGGTGTCGATCACCACACAGACCCGGGGCGGCGTTCGGCGCAGGCTCGGCAGCACCACCCCGGGCACGGAGGCCGAGCGCCGGGACGGGCGGCGGTAGCTGTGGTTCCCGCCCGCTCCTGCCGCGCTCGCCGCCGACCGGATCGCAGCCCCCAGCAACTGCCGCCAGGGCTGCGGCGGATGAAACGCCTCGTCCGCCCATCGCCGCCAACCGTCCGGAGCGTCGCCCGGACGGCCCTTGATCCCCTCAGCGACCCGGAAGCGGACCGCGTCCCGCTGCTGCTTCGTGAGCCCGTGGGCCCCGTCGGGCCCCAGCTCCCAGGGTCGTTCCTGCCCGTCGGCACCACTGCCGCAGTCCAGCCAGGCCAGCTCCGCGACGAGCCCGCACATCGACGACCTCCGCAGGTACTCCTCCATCAGCAGCCCGTCATCCAGCCCCAGCAGCGATGGCAGCACCGCCCCGACGGGCCGGGGCAGGCCGTCGCCGTAGATGTCGTCGTTGATCTCGAAGTCCGCGGCGATGTTCCGACGCAGCCTCTCCCGGCCTTCGGCCCGGCGGACCCCCGTCCCGCTTCGCTCACCCGGCCCGTGTGCCCCGTGCTCCCGCGCGTAGCGTTCGCCGCGCCCGTGATGGTCCCGGAGCAGGTGGGAGACCTCGTGCACCCAGACGCCCGCCAGTTCCTCCACCGGCATGCGCGCCACGAAGGCGGGCGAGACGTAGCACCGCCAGTGCGCGTCCACCGCCATCGTCGGCACCGAACGGTCCTCGACCACGTGCAGCGCGAACAGCGCGGCGGCCAGGTAGGGACGGACCTTCACCGCGTGCAGCCGGGCGGCCAGCAGCTTCTCCATGTCCAGCCGGAGTACGGGCTCTTCGGCGGCCCGGCCTCCTTCCGCCCCGCCCGGGAAGCCGTCCGGCGCCGACGGCACGGCGGCCCGTACCGGACGCGGCGCCGGGGGCCGGGCCATCGGTCGCGGCAGCGGGCGCTTCGCCCTGGCTCCCGTCATCGGCCCGCACCCGCCGCGGCCACGGCAGTCGCTCCTGCCCTGGCCCGCCCCACCGACCGGTCCGCACGCCTGGCCAGACCGATCACCCCGGCCAGCCGCTCCACCGCCTCCGGCACCTCCCAGGCGTCGCGCCGCAGCGCGGCGAGCGTGGTGGCCGGGCCCACCAGCAGGTCCGGAGCCCCGGTCTCCAGCGCCCGGACCAGCACCGCCCAAGCCGCCTCCCAGCGCTCCCGTTCCGGCCTCGCCCCGACCGCGGCCACCACCCCCTCCAGCGCCGCCTGACGCAGGTCGCCCCGTACGGGCAGCTCGACGGAGCCCGGATCGGCCAGCAGCGACTCCGGGTCCGGCAGGTCCATCCGGTCCAGATGCGCGAGGAGTTCAAGCCCGGGCCCGTCCCCGACCGCGCCCCGCACCAGCAACGCCAGCACCTCCCGCGACACCGAGGCCGCCGTGCCGAACGCCAGCAGGGTCAGCGCGGCCTCCCAGCTGCGGGGCGAGGGCCAGGCGCCTCCGCGCCGCGTCTCGCTGTTCGGCAGCCGGTGGATCAGCGTGGGCCGGGCCTGGAGGAAGCCGCAGACCGCGCGCCGGGCGAAGGCCACCGCCTCCGGCAGCCGTTCTTGCACGAGCCGGGGCAGCTCCGCCCGGGGCCAGACCCCGCCGAGCCCGCGTACGACCACTTCCCGGTCGTGCACCCAGTACAGATGCACGAACCGGTTGGCCAGCGGCGGGCTGAGCTCCCACCCGTCCGCCGCTGAAGCGCGCGGATTCGCCGCTGCCACGATCCTCACCCCTGACGGGAGTTGCAGCGCACCGACCCTCCGCTCCAGGACGACCCGGAGCAGTGCGGCCTGGACAGCCGGGGTGGCGGTGGAGAGCTCGTCCAGGAACAGCAGCCCACGCCCGGCCCGTACCAGCTCCACAGCCCACTGCGGCGGCGCCATCGGCACCCCCTGCGTCTCAGGGGCGTCGCCCACGATGGGCAGCCCGGAGAAGTCGGACGGTTCATGGACGCTGGCGATCACGGTCGTCAGCGGCAGGCCGAGGGAGTCGGCGAGCTGGGTCAGGGCAGCGGTCTTGCCGATGCCCGGCTCGCCCCAGAGCAGCACGGGCAGGTCGGCCGACACGGCCAGGGTGAGGGCTTCGAGCTGTTCGTCGGGGCGGGGCTCCGTGGTGGTCGTCCGCAGGAGGGCGAGGAGGTCGTCGGCGAGGGAGAGACGGGCGGGAGCGGAGGTACGGGAAGTCATGGGCATCACCTCGAATGGGGTAGGGGAAGGCGCGAACGCACCGTGGGGAAAGGCACTTCGGTGAACTGGGCGGGGCGGCGGAAGTTCAGCCGGTCAGGGCGTAGCGGGGACGGGTCAGGCTGCCGCGCTTGCGCCGCATGGCGCGAGGCATACGGAGATCAGGGCGAGGGCGCCCCTGTGACGCCCTGTCCACACCGGCAGCCGGGTGCACGGCGACCAGCCCGGAGCGGAAGAGCCCGTGGTCGATGCGCCGGGTCACGGCCGACTCCAGTGCCTCCCGGAGCGGCCCGTCGCGCAGCACGGCACCGGGCCCGAGCAGCCCTTCGACCACCGCCAGCGCACCGGCCACATCGCCGTGCCCCAGGCGTTCCCGTACCGCGGGCAGTGCCTCAGGGCTGCGGTGCACCGCGTCGATCGCCCGCAGGCAGGGCAGCGGCGGCCCGCCGAGTGCCACCAGCAGCTCCTCGCGGCGCAGTTGGTCCGCGTCGTGATCGACGGCCGTCAGCACCCCGTCCCGCGGCGCGATGCGGTGCACCTCGCCCCGGCACTCCACCCGGTGCGGATCACGGGACCCGGGTTGGGCGCCGAGCGCCGGCGTCATCGTTCCGAACGGCGCCAGGGCCGGGGCGACCAGCGGATGCAACCGCCCGATCGTGATCAGCCCGGCGTCCAGGAGCTCCAGATCCGGCAGCACCCGGGCCGCAGCCTCCGGCAGCACCGGCAGCGCGGCGACCTCCCGCGGGGGCGGCGCCTCACGCAGCATCGGGGCGTGGCTGTCGTCGGGAGCCACGAGCTCGAGCACGGCGCTGCTTCGCGCCGCGAGCCGAACGGTGAACGCCCCACGAGGACTCTGCCCCTCGGCGCGCAACAGCAGCTCGGCTTCGGCGGCCCAACGCGCCACCGCCCAAGGGGAATCGTCCCCGGCGGCACACCGCGACCCCAGCTCACCGCTCCGTCCGGCATCCCAGAGATGCCGGTGCAGATCGAGCCGGAAACGCCGGTCGGGATGCGGGTGCGGGTGATGCCCGGGGTCGTCGTTCCCGGATCCGTCCCACAACGCCAGGGACATCCGCTGCCCGGCATCCGCCCAGGCCGGGGGTGTCCGCACCACCAACTGCAGCGGTGCATCGCCGGAACCGGAACCCGGGTACCGGGCCAGGCAGACGGTGAGTCCGGGACGGAGCAGCCCGTCAGGGGCACTACGGGGCATGTGCCAGCGCAGCAGATCCGGCGCCAGCAGGCGCAGATCCGCGCGAAGGCGGGTGACAAGACCGGTGCCGTGGCGACGGCCCACGGCGCGCAGATCGAGATCGACATCGATCCGGGCAGCGGCGCAGGCCCCCGCCCAGTCGCCGACCGCACGCCGTGCGGTCGCAGTCTCGATCATGGACGGTGGCACGGCGTACTCACGCACGCGCTGCCACATCAGCAGTCGGGACGGAAACTCGTTCGCGAAGTGATGTGCCATCAGCACTCACCCTGAGCGAACGATTCCCCCAATCCGAATGAGGAGAAGTTCATCATCGCGGGCATCGTAACCACACCGATGGTGATCTGTCAGTCCCCTTTGACTCGCGTGGACGCGGACGATCAGGTGCGAAGGGCCTCGTCGAGGTACTGCTGCACCGGCTCGAAGAGCCCGTACGGCACGTACCGCGGGATCTCGCCGAGCGCGACCCACGCGAGCTCGGCCAGCTCCTCGGCGTCCGCCACGTGGGCGGTGCCGCCCAGCACCTCGCAGGCCGTGTAGGACATCAGCCGTCCGGTGTTCGGGTGCACCCGCTCGCCGAGCTGTTCCACGGAGGCCACCTCCAGGCCGGTCTCCTCCCGGGTCTCCCGCACCGCAGCGGCTTCGCGTGCCTCACCGGGCTCGACCTCTCCGGCCGGGAACTGCCAGGAGAGCCGCCCCTCGCCGACCCGTCGGCGCACCAGCAGCACACGCCCCTCGTGCACGATGACGGCAGCGGCGATGCCCGGCCGTTCGGCCAGGTCCTGATGCGTCATGTCTGCTCCTTCGGGAGCAACGAGTGCCTTGAGGCAGGTCCGTTGGATGTCGTCATGAATCGTCCATCGGCGAGGTGCCGCTGCGGCAGGAGCGGCAGCGGCCTGGTCCCCGCGCGCGGAAGGCGCGGTCGCAGAGGTCGCAGTTCTGGAGCGGGTCGGGGCGTGGCGGTGGCGCCGTGCCGGTCGGCAGCAGGGGCGGCAGCAGCGCGGTGAGGCGGTGGGCGAGGAAGCCGGCCGGGTGGTGCAGGGTTCCGGGTGGCAGGCCGCTGGTGAGGGCCTGCCGTACGGCGTCGGGGGCCGTTCCGCGTTCCAGCCAGGCGGCGACGGCGGGGGCGAGCCGTCGTACGTCCCGTTGGCGAGGGTCAGTCGTGGTTCCTGTACGCGCAGGCCGCTGAGCAGGTCGGCGGCGATGCGGCGGAGGTCGGGGGCGTACGCCCTGGGGGTGGGGAGCGGGGGTCGTACCGGGGCCGACCGTGGTGCGGGTGCGGGTGCGGGTGCGGGTGCGGGTGCGGGTGCGGGCGGTTCGGCGGGCGGCTTCGGAGCCGGTTCCGGGCTCGCGACGTCCGCCGCCTCGGCCGCGGTCACCGCCTCACGCGCTCGCTGGGCGGCGATGGCCGCCGGATTGTTGTACGCATGAGTGACCGTCGTCCAGGTGCCGTCCGCCAACGGCTGTCGTACGCGCGCCAGGTACCCGTGCTTCTCCAGCTCCCGGAGCGCCTCGGCGAACCGGTCGCGTCCTTCAGGGAACCTGTCCGCCAGGCTGCGGATGTCCACCCGCGATCCGTCCCGCAGCGACAGGATGTGGACGGCGAGGCCGATCGCCATGCACGACAACTCGCGGTGCTGGGCGAGATGGTTGCCGACGACCGTGAAATCGGATGTGTGTGCGGCAATCACCTTGGTGACGCCGCGGCCCGGTCGGTGAACCTGCTCCTGAGCGTACTTGGGCGCGTTAAGCTGCGTATCAGCCATCGGGAAGGTGCTTCTTCCTGGGTGGTGAGGCCCTCGTTCGGGATGCCAGTCCCGGCCGGGGGCCGTCGCATATGCCGTGGTATATGCACGAGTTGGTCGGTGCCGACCTTGCCCTGAATGTCGCGCGGAAATCCAGCCAACCGGGTCAGGATCACCCGCGTGAGTGACCCAGGGGCTCGAGCTCACCACGGTGGGGTGGGGTGGGTTCTTTCTCCCGGTTCTTTGCTCTCTTGGCGCCTGCGCGACCGGATCCTGCGCCACCGGATCCTGGGTCGCCGGTGCGCAGGTCACCGATGCCTGGGTTTCCGGACTTCGGCGAGGGAGGTGCCGGCGATTTCCGCTTGCGGAGCCCGCTCACCTGGGCGAGCGTCGACTGACACCCGGACGAAGGCGGAGGGCATGACCAGGCCGACCACCCAGCATGTCGACCAAGATCTCATCGAGGCGGCAGCCCATGTCGCCCGCACGCGCTGCCGGGGCGACAACCACACCGTGGCCGCCGCGGGCCGCGCCCGGGACGGACGGATCGTCACAGCGGTGAACGCCTACCACTTCACGGGCGGCCCCTGCGCCGAACTGGTGCTCGTCGGTGCGGCAGCCGCCCAGGGTGTCCATGAGCTGGACACGGTCGTCGCCGTGGGCGACCGCGAGCGCGGGGTAATCCTCCGTGCGGACGGTGCCGTCAGGTCCTTCTCGACTATTTTCCCGCGCTCAAGGTCATCGTCGGCGAAGGCGACCGCATCCGGACCGTCCGTATCACCGAGTTGCTGCCGGAAAGCTATGTCTGGGCCGAACACCGGCGCGGGGACGGGTGATCACTGGCCCACCCGGCCGTCGATCCGCTCGCGCAGAAGGTCGGCGTGGCCGCAGTGCCGCGCGTACTCCGAGATCTGAGCCACCAGGATGTCGCGGAGCTGCACGTCCCCACCGGGTCGGGCGCCGAGGTCGGCGAAGCCGGCGATGAACCGGTCCGTCACCTCCATCTCGGCCCGCCACCGGCGCCAGGCGTCCTCCACGACCGCCGGGTCGGCGACCGCACCGTTCCAGTCGCCGTCGCGGTCCTCCGGGGTGCGGTAGATCCTGGGCAGGTCCTGACCGGCCTGCCGGCGAAAGTGCCGTTCGTCCTCGGCCATGTGCCGCACCAACCCGAGCAGGGACATGGTGGAGGGCGGTACGGAGCGCAAGGCCATCTGATCGGCGTCCAGCCCCGCACACTTCATCTCCACGGTGAGGCGGAAGTGGCGCAGCCCGTCGAGCAGCGTGCTCCGTTCGTCGACCGTCTCGGTGCTCGACTCGCGCGGATCGTCGTCCGGGTCGATCCACATGTCGGGGTGGACGGTGGACGGGGTCCAGCGGGATACCGCTGCCTCTGCGTCGTCGATGCGTTCACCTGAGTCCATCCGGGCATCCTCGTGCGCGTCAGCACAGGCCACCACCGAATATCGCGCTGGCGCCTATCGGCGTACGAGATCGATCTCGGCCCACACCGTCTTGCACGGCATCGGCCCGGGCCGGACGCCCCACCGGTCGGCGAGGGCACCGACGAGAAGCAGCCCCCGACCCGATTCCTCGTCGGGGGCGACCGGTTGGGGCGCGGGCAGACGATCACCGCGTGTGTCGGTCGCTTCGATACGGAGGGTGCTCGGCGTCACCTCCAGGTGCAGCCGGAAGTCCCGCCCCGAGATCCGTCCGTGTAGCGCGGCGTTCGCGGCCAGCTCGGCGATGACATGGACGGCGGCATCCGAGGCCAGGCCCCACGAACGCAGCTGCTCAACGGCGAGCAGCCGGGCGAGACCGCGCCCCGGCGGGTTGAGGACAGTCGGATGTTGAATTGCAAGGCAGTGGCGAGAGGTTGCCGAGTTCGCTGGTTCATGCGACTCAGCGTGGTGCCGCGAATCTACCCTGAACAGTGATGCAGTCGATACGTACCGTGACTGTCCCGGTGCTGTCCTGCTTTGTCTCGGCTGTATCGAGTGACGGGCGGGTATGCCGGGCGTTGGACACGATCAGCGCGTGGCGCGGTCGAAGGGTGGTGGGTGCGAGGTGAGCAGCGTGACGGACGTGGACGGTGGGGCGGACGAGCCCGGTTGGGACGTCGATCCGGAGGACGAGATCGCGCCGGTGGTCGAGATGGTGGGCAGCCAGCTCAAGATCTGGCGAGAGAGCGTGGGGCTGAGGGTCTCAGAGCTCGCACCGCGCATCGGATACGGCGAGGACCAGATTCGCAAGGTTGAACGTGGTGCCCGGATTCCGCGTCCGGAGTATCTGGACAGCATGGATCGGGAGCTGGGTGCGGGCGGGAAGATCACTGCGATGCAGGAGAAGCTGGCGGAGGCGCGGTACCCGAAGCCGGTCCGCGAGCTGGCAAAGCTGGAGGCGAAGGCAGTCGAGGTCGCGGCATACGGCAGTCACAACCTCCACGGTTTGCTTCAGACGAAGGAGTATGCGACGGCGCTGTTCGAGATGCGTCGGCCCGCTCATGTGCCCGACGAGGTCCAGCGGTTGGTCGAGGCGCGCATAGCGAGGCATTCGATCTTCGAGCGCGTGCCGGTGCCGTCCCTGAACTTCGTTCAGGAAGAGGTGACCCTGCGTCGCCCCATCGGGGGCACAGGGGTGCTGCGCCATCAGCTCGAACATCTGCTGGAGCTTGGCCGGTTGCGGCACGTCGAGATTCAGGTGATGCCGACAGACCGGGACGACCACGCGGGAATGGCCGGCGAGATGCAGGTGCTGAAGTTCAATGACGGAACGGCCGTGGGCCGGGCGGAAGGCGTGTTCAACGGCCGCCCGGTCTCCGAGCCCAAACAGCTCCGGATCATCGAGCTACGGTGTGGCATCATCCGGGCTCAGGCTCTCACCCCACGGGAGTCACTGGCCTTCATCGAGCAAGTGCTGGGAGAGATATGACCCTCAAGCCCTCCACTGGGGACGGCCTGCGACTGCGGTGGTTCAAGAGCAGCTACAGCGACAGCAGCAACAGCAACGAGTGCGTCGAGGTCGCCTGGCTCAACGGTGGCGAGGGAGACTGCGTCGAGGCGGCCTCCAACTCTTCCCGCCCCAGCGTCCACATCCGTGACTCCAAGAACCCGCGCGGCCCTCGGCTCAACTTCGGCTCCGCCGCATGGTCCGGCTTCGTCGCGTACGCCTCCGAGGCCCCCGGCGCCCTTCGTCACTAGAGCGCAGCGGCCCTTCGCCGGGACCTCTAACGTCCGGGTCGGCTGAGTGTGGCGGTCGGTGTGGCGGATATAGGTCGACCACACGTGAGCGGCAGCAGTGGGCAGCGTCCAGGCGAAGGCCGCCGCTCACCGACCGGCTGGCGCGGACTCCTTGAGCAGGCGGCGGGCGCGCAGCAGGCGGACCATGCCATAGACGCGTACGGCGGTGAACGCCAGCACCACGACACCGAGGCCGGCGAAAGTCAGGTCACTGTCCCGCGCGGACACGTAGAAGAGCATGCCGGCGAAGGCAGTGCCGAGGACGGTCAGCACGGGTTCGCGGACCCAATAGGGGAGAACGCGCAGAATCAGTCCGATCACGTGGGCACTTCATCAGCTCCGGGCTCGTGCGCGCTGTGATGGACCCCACGCTTCCGGTACCGGAGAGCACCGACGTGCCGGCGGCGGCCCTCTTGCGCGGGACACAGAGGCAGTGGGCCGAGCGTGATCACGTGCCGCCCCGAGCCCGGTACCGGCGCACCAGCGCGGGGACCCAGGGCGCGACGCCCACGGCGAGCAGCATCACCAGCAGCGGCAGCCGCCACCACCACGTCAGGCTCGGTGCAGGCGGCGCGGGGGCGTCGGACACCCAGGGGCGTGCGGTCTTCGACCAGGCGAGGAAGGCATCGCCGACGGGGACCAGGCCGAAGGCATAGCGCTTGGTCCACGGGGTGTCGACCGGTGCGCCCAGCAGCTCGCTGAAGCTGGTCAGGCCCTCGGCGAGCGGGGCGTCGCCGTGGACCTGGGCGGCGCCCGCCGTGACCACCGAGGCGGAGAGGCTCACGCCCAGAGGGAGGGGTCCTGAGTCCACGTCGGCGGGGCCGTCCAGACCGTCGGGGTACTCGCGGACCGCTGGGCCGAGGGCGAGCGGCCTGGTCACGTACCGGTCGCGGAAGCGGGCGTACTGCTGGTCCGCGAAGGACGGGTCGATGTCGACCAGGAAGCGCTGGATCATGCTCTGCGAGGTGGCCCGGGCCACCTCGGCCGGGGCGCCGGTCGCGAGGTCCACGCGGTGGGGCAGCAGACCGGTGCGCGGGTCGAGACGGTCGCGTACCGCCCGCAGCCAGCGGTCGGCGGTTCCCGCGAACCGGGGCGGCAGCAGCTTGTCGTGCAGCCGCAGTGAGGCCATCGCCACCGTCGAGTCCACCGGCCACGCCTGGCCGGGGTAGGCGGCGAGATACGGCGACGACTCCGAGGCGTCGAAGGCCGCGCCGAGCGCCGCCGAGTCGGCCGTGAACCGGCGTACCTCGGCCGGGTCGCGGCGTGCGGCCGGTTGCAGGCTCAGGACGCCGCCGCGCAGCCAGTTCGTCCAGCCCCGGTAGAAGACGCCGTACGACGGGACGAGATCCTCGCTGAACGGAGCGCGGCCCGGCGGCGAGTCCAGCCGTGCCAGCGCCCAGCGGGCCTCCCGCAGCGCTTCGGCCCGAGTCGTGTCGCCTTCCGGCTTCCGTATCCCGAGCTCGACCCAGGTCAGCCCGTAGAGCGCGTGCAGGAAGAAGTACCCCTCGGGAAAGAGCTGCTGGGCCTCGTCACCGGCCCCGTCGTCCAGGGCCGTCCGCAGGAACGCCAGCTGCCGCTGGACCCCGGGGGGCTCGCCGGTCGTGCCGCCCGTCGCGGGGGCGATCAGGCGGACCGTACCGAGCAGGGCGCAGAGGCTGACGGCACAGGCGATGACGCGGCGCGTCCACAGCAGTGCCGTCCGGTGCCGATGCCGTCGCGGTGATCGTTCCCCCGTCATGCGCCCCGAGCCTACATACGCCCTCGCGACAGGGGCCCGGACCCCTGTGGAAGCATGGGATGCATGACCAGCACCGTCATCACCAGCATCGGCGCCCTCGTCACCAACGACCCCGCCGCCGGCAACGGCCCCCTCGGGCTGATCGAGAACGCCGCCCTGGTCATCGAGGGTGACACCGTCGCCTGGACCGGCGCCGCCGCCGCCGCGCCCGCCGCCGACGAGGGGTACGACGCGGGCGGGCGGGCCGTGATCCCCGGGTTCGTGGACTCGCACTCGCACCTGGTCTTCGCGGGGGACCGGACCCAGGAGTTCAATGCCCGGATGTCCGGTCGGGCCTATTCCGCGGGCGGGATCCGCACCACGGTCGCCGCCACCCGTGCCGCCAGCGACGAGGAGCTGGAGGGCAACCTCACCCGGTATCTGGGAGAGGCGCTGCGGCAGGGGACCACGACCTTCGAGACCAAGAGCGGTTACGGGCTGACCACCCACGACGAGGAGCGGGCGCTCCGTATCGCCGCCCGGCACACCGACGAGGTCACCTACCTCGGCGCCCATGTCGTGTCCCCGGACTACGCCGACGACCCCGCCGGTTACGTCGCCCTTGTCACGGGCGAGATGCTGGACGCCTGCGCGCCGCACGCCCGCTGGGTGGACGTGTTCTGCGAGAAGGGCGCCTTCGACGGGGACCAGGCCCGTGCGGTGCTGACGGCGGGCATGGCCAAGGGGCTCGTCCCGCGTGTCCACGCCAACCAGCTCACCTACGGCCCGGGGGTCCAGCTCGCCGTCGAGCTCGGCGCGGCGTCCGCCGACCACTGCACGCACCTCACGGACGAGGACGTGGACGCGCTCGCGAACGGCGACACCGTGGCGACCCTGCTCCCGGGCGCCGAGTTCTCCACCCGTGCCGAGTGGCCGAATGCCCGCAGGCTGATCGACGCGGGGGTGACGGTCGCGCTGTCCACGGACTGCAACCCCGGCTCTTCCTTCACCTCCTCCGTGCCGTTCTGCATCGCCCTCGCCGTGCGCGACATGGGCATGACCCCGGATGAGGCCCTCTGGTCCGCCACGGCGGGCGGCGCCGCCGCCCTGCGCCGCACGGACATCGGGCGCCTCGCCCCGGGCTCCCGTGCGGACCTCGCCCTCCTCGACGCGCCGTCGCATGTGCACCTGGCGTACCGCCCGGGTGTGCCGCTGGTCGGCGAGGTGTGGCGGCGGGGTGCTCGCGTGGTCTGACCGCGCACGCCGGGTGGCTGCCCGGCAGTCAGGTGGTGCGGCCGGTGACAAGCCCGCTGAAGAGGGCAGTTGGTCGCCCGGCGCAGGTGGTCCAGCCGGCGGCGTTGGTGATCCGCGCGCACCGGCGCGTTGCGTGCCCTGTGAAAGACTCGCCACGTGATTATCGAACGTGCGTACGCACATGTGGCCGAGCAGGAAGACACGGCCTGGCCCTGGTCCGTGCCCTGCGTGCGGGCGCTGCTGGCGGACGGGCTGCGCTTCACCGCGCCGGTGACGTTCCTCGTCGGTGAGAACGGCTCGGGTAAGTCGACCCTCGTCGAGGCCCTCGCCGAGGGCTTCGGGCTGGACCCCTGGGGCGGCTCGCACGACTGGCGCTACGCCAGCCATCGCGCCAAGTCGGCGCTGGGCGAGCGGATGCGCTTCGACCCCGCGCCCCGTGGTCGGCGCATGCTGGGGAGTTGGTCGGCGCGGAAGGGGTTCTTCCTGCGGGCCGAGACGGCTCTGGACGCGCTGGACCGGGAGGGGTTCGCGCCGGATTCCGTCAGCCATGGTGAGGGCTTTCTCGCCGCGTTCCGGGGGAAGTTCCTCCAGCCGGGGCTGTATGTGATGGATGAGCCGGAGGCGGCGCTCTCCTTCACCTCCTGTCTGGAGCTCATCGGCTGTGTCGACCAGCTCGTGAAGACCGGGGGCCAGGTCATCTGCGCCACTCACTCCCCGCTGCTGACGGCGATGCCGGGTGCCGACATCATCGAGGTCGGTGAGCACGGCATGCGCCGGGTGGCCTGGGGCCGGCTGTCCCTGGTCGACCACTGGCGCCGCTATCTCGCCGACCCGCAGTCCTATCTGCGGCACATCCTCGACTGAGGAACGGGTGTCCCGCGGCGGCACCGCCCGGCAGACTCGACACGAGCGGCAGCGGCCGCACCGTCTGATTCGACCGCGGTGACAACAGGGGCACGGCTCCCAGGGGCGGCGACTTCGCGTACGGCCGCCACAAGGGGCGGTGCGCGGACGGCGAGTACGCGGCGGGGATCGCGTACACCGGACGGTTCGGCTCCGCGCGGACTCCGGACGCGCTGCACTGCCGGACGCTGACCGGCAACACCCGTCGCTGAACGACTCATTCGTAGCGCTGGTCACGGATTGACCGTCTCACCCTGTCCCGGGAGGTTTTCGGCCGGTACCGTCCTGTCCGGGGAAGCTCAGGGGGAGACCGGGGGGTCGAGTTGAGCGGTTCGAGCGGTCTGCACACGCGTGTCATCAAGCCGGGGGAGCTGGGCGGGACCGAATGCGAGTCCTGGCGTGAGCTGCGCGCCAAGTCCGGGGCTCCCGCCAATCCGTTCATGGAGCCCGAGTTCACCCTCGCCGTCGCGGCTGTGCGGCCGCGCGCGCGGGTCGCGGTGATCGAGGAGGGCGGGAGTCCGGCCGGCTTCTTCCCGTACGAGAAGGGGCCCTTCGGGCAGGGCCGTGCCATCGGGCTCGGGGTCTCCGACTGCCAGGGCCTGGTGCTGCGGCCCGGGGTGCGGCTGTCGGCGCGGGAGCTGCTGCGCGACTGCTCGCTGGCCACCTGGGAGTTCGACAACCTGGAGGCCGGGCAGACGGTGTTCCTCCCGGACAGCGGCGAGGAGTTCGGCTCACCCGTGATCGACATCGGCGGGGGTTTCGCCGCGTACGAGGAGCATCTGCGGCGGCACGCGCCCAAGTTCCACCGGACCACGACGGCCAAGCAGCGCAAGCTGGCCCGGCAGACGGGCGCCGGCGCGGTGCGGTTCGTCTTCGACGAGCGCGATCCGGCCGCGCTGCGCACCCTCATGGCGTGGAAGTCCGCGCAGTACCGCAGGACGGGCCGACGCGACCGCTTCGCCCAGGACTGGATCAGCGCGCTCGTGCGGCGGCTGCACGGGACCCGCACGCCGGGCTGTTCCGGGGTGCTGTCCGTGCTGTACGCGGCGGACCGGCCGGTCGCCGCGCACTTCGGGCTGCGTTCGCGCACGGTGTTGTCCTGCTGGTTTCCCGCGTACGACACCGACTTCGCCAAGTACTCGCCGGGGCTGATCCTTCATCTCCGGATGGCGGAGGCCGCGGCGTCCGAGGGCATCGGAATGCTCGACCTGGGGCGGGGCGCCGCCGAGTACAAGGACTCGCTCAAGACCGGCGAACTCCGCGTCCACGGCGGCTCGTCGACCCGGCCGGGGGCCCGGGCCGTGCTGCACCGGCTGAGCCGCGAGCCCGTCCGGCGCGCCCACAGCTATGTACGCGACAGGCCACGGCTGGCCCAGCACGCCAAGCAGGCACTGAAACAGCTCGGCCGGCTCCGGGGCCGGTGAGGGGGAAACGCATGTTCCAGGTCGCCGAACTCGATCTCGACGGTGCCCGCTTCGACCTGCGACCCGCGCCGGGAGCGCCCCCCGTCGTCGCCGGCGAGGTGTTCGTGCTCGTACGCCTGCGGGGGCGGCCCGTCGCCAGCCTCACCGGGACCGTGCCCGAAGGCGCCGACCCGGCCACCGTACTCGCCGGGCTGGCCCGGCAGCGGCTGGACGGAACCGCCGGCAGCACACCGCCCCCTCGGGCTCCCGGCCGTGAACCACCGCCCACCAGTGTGGTCGTCGCCACCCGCGAGCGGCCCGGCCGTCTCACGGCCGCCCTCGACTCGCTGCTCGCCCAGGACCACCCGGACTACGGGATCGTCGTCGTCGACAACGCACCCCTCACCGACGCCACCCGGGATCTCGTCACCCACAAGTACGCCGGCCGGGTTCACTACGTGCGCGAGCCCGTGCCCGGTCTCGCCGCCGCGCACAACAGGGGCGTCGCCGCAGCCGGCGGAGCCGTACTCGCCTTCACGGACGATGACGTGATCGCCGACCCGCACTGGCTCAGCGCGCTCAGCGCGCCGTTCGCCGGCGATCCCCGTATCGGCTGTGTGACCGGTCTGATCCTCCCGGCGCGGCTCACCACACCCGCGCAGATACTGCTCGAAAGCCACGGCGGCTTCGCCAAGGGCTTCACCGCCCGCACCTGGGACCCGGCCCGCCCGCCCGCCGGCACCGCCGAGCCGCTGTTCCCGTTCACGGCCGGGCGCTTCGGGTCCGGCGCCAGCATGGCCTTCCGCGCCGACGCGCTGCGCGCCGTCGGCGGGTTCGACCCGGCCACCGGAACCGGGACGCCCGCACGGGGCGGGGACGATCTCTACGCCTTCGTACGGATCCTGGCCGCCGGGCACCGGCTGCACTACACCCCGGACGCCGTCGTCTGGCACCACCACCGGGAGACCCCGCAGGACCTGCGCCATCAGGCGTACGGCTACGGCGCCGGGCTCACCGCCTACCTGACCGCCCTCGTGGCCCGCCGCCCCGCTCTGCTGCCCGCGCTGCTCGCGCGGCTGCCGCGCGGCCTCGCCCACGCCCGCGCGATGACCGCCCGGCGGGGAGACGGGCAGGGCGGGGTGCCGGGAGAGCACGACGCCCAGCAGCACGCGTGGCCCCGGGAGCTGTCCCGGCTGGAGCGCCGGGGCATGCTGTACGGACCCCTCGGATATCTGCGGGCCCGCCGGCGGGTACGGGGGCTGCCGCTGCCCTGGAGGACCGGGGAGGCGACGCGATGAACGGTGGAAGTGCGCCGGTGTCCGCCCGTGTTCCCGTGCTGCTCTACCACGCCGTGATGGAGGACCCGCCCGGCTGGATCGCCGAATTCAGTGTCACGCCAAGGGACTTCGCCGCCCAGCTCGATGCCGTCCGGGCCAGCGGGCGGACCCCGGTGACCATCAGCGCCCTTACCGACCACCTCCGCGGCCGGGGTGCGCCACTGCCGCCCCGGCCCGTGCTGCTGACCTTCGACGACGGCTTCGCCGATCTGCCGGGCCCCACGGCCGAGGCACTCGCCTCCCGCCACCTGCCCGCCACCGCCTACCTCACCACCGGCGCCATCACCCCGGGGCTGCGCAGCCTGCTGCCGCCCGCCCCGATGATGACGCTGGCCCAGGCGCCGCTGCTGGAGCAGTACGGCATGGAGGTCGGCGGGCACACCGCCACCCATCCGCAGCTCGACACCCTCGGGCCCCGGCGCCTGCGGCACGAACTGCGGTACTCCAAGGCGGTCCTGGAGGACACCCTGGGCCACGAGGTGCGGCACCTGGCCTATCCACACGGCTACAACAGCCGCGCCGTACGCCGAGCCGCCCGCGCCGCCGGATACGAGTCAGCCGTCGCCGTACGCCACGCGCTCAGCTCGGAGCGGGACGAGGCCTACCGCATCGCCCGGCTGATCGTGCGGCGCGGGCACACCGTGGCGGACGTCGAGGCGTGGATGGAGGGCACGGGAGCGCGGGTCGCGCCGTACCCGGACTCGCTGCCGACGATGGGGTGGCGGCTCTGGCGGCGGGCGCGGGCGGCGGTGAGAGGCCCGGAGTTCGCCGGATGAGCCATCGGCCCGGTGCCTGCGTGTCCGTTGCGCATGCGTGCGAGAGCGGTGCAAATGCGCACCAGATTCCTATAATTCACTCAAGGGGGCAGCGGCGTGACGAGCCGCGACCACATCCGTGGGGGGAGTCGCACCGTGCAGCAACGTGTGCCCACAGCGGTCACCGGTAGCCGCGCGCTGCCACCGCCCCCGGCCGCACGGCGGCGCGGCCTCGCCCGGCTGGTCGGCCGCCCGCAGACCCTGTTCAGCTGGCTGCCGCTGCTGGTGGCCGCGGGCCTCTGGCTGTACTCCGTGCCCCGCACCGACCTTCGCGACATCGGCGACTACGGTCTGCTCGACCGCTTCCCGCCCGCCTACTACGGCGCCCTGGCCGTGCTCACGGCAGGCTTCCTGGTCACACTGCGGCGCGCCGGGACCGCTCCCTGGTGGCCCGCCGGGTACAGCCTGGCGATGCTCGTCGCGCTGAAGGCGCCGCCCGCGCTGCTCTACGACTCCGTGCGCTATGCCTGGGCGTCCAAGCACGACGCCGTGATCACCCGCATCCTGACCGAGGGCGCGGTCCATCCCACCGCCGAGCTGTCGGGCGGGATGTCCGCGTACGACCAGTGGCCGGGGTTCTTCTCGCTCAACGCGGCGCTGGTGCGGGCCTTCGGCGTGGACGCCGCCGCCTCGTACATCAACTGGGCCCCCGTCGCGCTGGGCGTGCTCACCCTGCCGGTGCTCGTGCTGGTCTACCGCACCTTCAGCGACGACTGGCGGCTGGTGTGGACGGCGGTGTGGATCTTCCAGCTCGCCAACTGGGTGGGGCAGGACTACCTCTCTCCGCAGGGTTTCGCGTATCTGCTCTATCTCACCGTGCTCGCCGTCGTCGTACGGCACTTCGTGAAGCCGGGCTCGGCCGGGCGGCTGCGCGACCGGAGCAGGCTCGACCCGGCAGCCGCCGCCGTGCCGCCGCCCACCGGGGCCCGGCAGCGGGCGGTCGCCGTCGCGATCGTCGCTCCGCTGATCGCCGCGATCAACGCGTCCCACCAGCTCACCCCGGTGATGCTGTGCGCCACGCTGGCCGTGCTCTGCCTCACCCGCCGCTACCGCAACGGGGGACTGCTCGCCGTCGCCGTCCTGATCATGGTGGTCTGGGACCTCACCATGGGGCGGGTGCTGTTCCTGGACACGCTCGGCACCCTGCGCGACTCGGCCGGCGATCTGCTGTCCAACTCCCGCGCGGGATACGCGGGGGAGCCGACCGGTCCAGGGCCCGAGCTGGTCGGTGCCGCCAACATCGCCATGGTGGGCGTCCTGGCGGTGCTCGCCGGTGCGGCGGTGCTGATGCGCCGCAGGCTGACCCGCAGTGCGCTGCCGCTGCTGCTGGCCGCGGCGGCGCCGGTGCCGATGTTCGCCGTCAACGACTACGGCGGCGAAATGCTCTTCCGTGTCTACCTTTTCGGGCTGCCCGGCACGGCCTTCTTCGCCGCAGCCGCGCTCGTGCCGGCTGCGGCCGGTCGCAGCCAGGGCCACACCGCCGCCCGGCGTACCGCGCTGGCCGCCCTGCCGCTTGCGCTCACCGCCCTGCTGGCCGGCTTCCTGCCGTCGTACTACGGCAAGGAAGGCATGCACTACGCGCCGCCGGCCGAACTCGCCCTGACCAGAAGGGCCTACGACCGCGCGCCGGAGGGGGCGCTGATCCTCGCCACGACAGGTTCCTTCCCCGGCGCGTACTACCGCTACGACCACTACGAACGCTGGTTCTTCACCGAGCAGGACATCCCGGAGAACCTGCGGATGCTCAAGGATCCGGCGGGTTATCTGGCCCGGGGGATCCCCGAGGGACGGCCCGCCTATGTGATCCTCACGCCGACCCAGGAGAAGGCCGTCACGGGTGAGGGCTACCTGCCGCCCGGTGGCTTCGCCGAGTTGAAGGCCGCGCTCAGGGAATCCCCGCTCTTCCACGTGGTCGAGGAGGGCGAGCACGGCTTGGTTCTCGTGTACGGCACCCGCTGACAGGAAGAGCCGGGAAGCGCCCGCGAGAGCCCGGAGAAGCCAGGGAGAGCCAGGAGCATCCGATGACCGCGACAGGGAGATCACCATGCAGGCTGTGCACGCCTTGAAGCCGAACCACCTCGGGCTCAGAACGGCCCTGGCCGCCTCCGGCTGGATCGCCCTCGCCGCGACCGCGCTGCCCGGCGGTTCGCCGCTGCGCTGGATCCCGGTCCTGGCCTTCACCGTCATCGGACCGGGGCTCGCCCTGCTGTACCCGCAGCCGGACGGCGGGGGACTGCGGCCGGGGGCACGGCTCGAGGCACTGGCGCTCGCGGCCCCGGTCAGCCTCTCGCTGGGCGCGCTCACGGCCACCTCGCTGCTGCTCGTACGGGCCTTCTCCGCCACGGCCTTCCTGGTGTCGCTCGCCTGCTTCGCCACGCTCGCCGCCGCTCTGCCCGGGCTGCCGCTGCCCGCTGCCACCAGGGGAGCGGCCGAACGGACACGCGCAACACCGGACCCGGGACCCGGGAGCGGCGGATGACGGGGCCGCACCTCGCACGCTTGGGCGGCACGAGGAGTACGTACGCCGCCGTCGTCCTCGCCACCATCGGTGCGCTGCTCGCCGGTCTCGGGGTGTGGATCGCCCACGGTGACGGGAAGGAGGACGACCCCGGCTCCCCGGGGGGACATGCCCTGCCCGGCAACGCGGCATCCGGCGCGCTCCCCCAGGGCTCCTGCGCGCCCACGGCGCAGCTGGAGCCCCGCTGCGGGGCCTGGTGGGGCGCCTATGTCCCGTACGCGCCCAGCGGCTCGCTCACCGAAGCGGTGTACGCGTTCGAGGAGAAGATCGGCCGCAGGCTCGATCTCGTCTACAACTACCACGACATGTCCCGCACCCCGCTGGACGGCGAGCTGCTCACCCCCGACGAGCAGGAGCTGGGCCGGGACCGGCTGCTGATGCTGGCCTGGGAGTCCACCGTGTGGACCGAGCCGCACCACGCCAACTGGACGGAGACCCAGCTCGGCTGGAAGAACATCGCCTCCGGCGCGTATGACCGCGACATCATCGACCCGCAGGCACGGCGCCTGAAGGCGTACGGCAAGCGCCTGTTCCTCTCCTTCGACCAGGAGACCGACTTCCGCATCAGGGAAGGCGCGGGCACTCCGGAGGAGTTCGTCGCCGCCTACCGCCATCTCCACGACCGGTTCCGCGTCCTGGGTGTCGACAACGTGGTGTGGGTGTGGACCGTTTCCGGCTACCTCGGCAACGCCGAGCTGATGAAGCGGCTCTATCCGGGTGATGACTACGTGGACTGGATCGGCATGGATCAGTACAACTACTACCTCTGCCACAAGTCCCCGGACTGGCTGGACTTCGACCGCAGCCAGCGCCCCTCCTACGACTGGCTGCGCGAGCACGTCTCCGACCGCAAGCCGCTGATGCTCGCGGAGTTCGCCACCGCGCCCGATCCGGTGCGGCCCCAGCGCCAGCGCGACTGGTACACCCGTGTCCCCGAGGTCGCCCCGACGCTGCCCCGGGTGCGGGCGCTGGTGCACTGGAACCGCGCTGTGCCGGGCGCGGGCTGCGACCTCACCGTCAACGACGGCCCTGGGCTCGAGGGGTACCGGATCGCCGGGCGGGACGGCTACTTCAGACAGCCCGTCCCGACCCGCTGACGCCGCCCCTGAACGTGCGATGCACCAGCGAGGCCACGGTCACCGCGGCGCAGCCCAGGAACACCGGCAGCGGGGCCGCGGCGAAGGCGTCCTGAGCCGCCCAGCCCGCCACGGCGAGCACCCACAGCGCGCCTGCCGCGCATCGGGCGGGCACGGCGACGGCGGCCAGCGACAGGGCCACAAGTCCCAGGCACAGCAACTGGAGCACGAACGGCAGCACCGCGAGCACGTCGTCCCGGGGCAAGGACCCCGAGGAGTCGAAGGACTCCAGGAGACCCAAGGACTCCAGCCAGGGGCCATGCGCAGGCCGTGGCCGGACACCGAGCAGCGGCGGGGCCGTGTGGAGGGCGGCCACGGTGGTCAGCAGCGCCGCGGTGACCAGCTCCGGGCGCAGCCGCCACAACGACAGCGCCGCGCAGTACACCACGATCAGCAGCACACCCGCGCCGACGGTCACCGCAGGCAGCGCGTGGAGCAGCTCGGTCCCGGACAGCCGCCCGGCATCGACCGCGTCCGCCCGGGTGAGCGGTACCCAGAACAGCGCGGCGGCGAGCGCCAGCAGCAGCCACAGGCAGGCGGCGAGCCGGGACTCGGCGTCCCGGCCCGGTGCGGCCGCCTCGTGGGCAGCCCGCTGATCCGCGGCCTGACGCGCCCAGGCCGTCCCGTACTCGGGTACGCGCCGCCGCCGCGCGGCACGGCCCGCACGCGGTGTCCGTCCCGCCAGCGCAGCCCTGACCCCCGGTGCCGAGGCGAGGGCCATCACCGTCATGGACAGCAGCACCGCGAGCCCCGCGCCCGAGATCCCCACGGGCCCGAGCAGCACCGCCGTACTCCCCAGCACCAGCGCGCACATGACTCCCTGGAGCGCCGCCAGCACGCCCGTGCGTCCCTGGACCCGCAGCACGCCTATGTACAGCTCGACCACGACCCGGGGCAGCGCCGCCACGGCCAGCAGCCGCAGCACCGTGGTGCCGTGCTCGGCGTAGTCCGGTCCGAACGGGGCGAGGATCTGCGGCGCGAACACCACGAGGACGAGCACCACGGGCACCAGCAGCAGCGCCATCCTGCGCAGCGCCCCCCGTACGCCACCGGCCAGGCTCTCCGGGCTGTGCGAGGCGTGCGCGGTCAGCGATGCGGCCATGTTGATGGCCATGAACTCCATGGTGCCGCCGACGGTGTAGGCGATGTAGAAGAAGCCGTTGTGCGCGGCATCGAACCGCACGGCGACCATCACCGGCACCAGATTGATCATCGCCAGCGAGAACAGCGCACCGACCGAGTCCCCCGCCAGGAACCTCCCGATGGCCCGCAGCTCCAGCGGTTCGCGGTCGTGGTCGGCCGCCGCCTGGCGCGGGATCAACCTGTGGAACACCAGCCAGCCCAGCGGCAGCACGGACAGTGCGATGGCCGCCGCCCAGGAGACGAACACTCCCAGCACCGGCACGGCGGCGGCGAACACGACGAGCAGCAGCAGTTTGCCCAGCGAGAACACGGCGTTGCCGACCGGCACCCAGACCGCCTTGCGCAGCCCGGTCAGCACCCCGTCCTGGAGGGTCAGCAGCGCCCAGCCGACACAGGCGGCGGTGAAGACCAGTCCGGCGGTCGGACCGTGCAGGGGCGCGTAGGAGGGCCCCCACAGGTCGAGCGTGAGGAGGAAGCCCGCGCACACCAGGCACACGACGGCGGAACTGACCGCGTACGCACGCCACACCAGTCCTGCCGTGGCCCGGCCGGCCCTGGGCACGTACCGCACCACGGCACCGATCATCGTGGTTGCGGTGACCGATGCGAGCAGCCGCATCGCCGCGATCGCGGCGGAGCCCTGCCCGACCGACTCCTCGGTGTAGTACCGCGCGGCCACCAGCCAGAACCCCAGCCCCAGCGCCGCCGACACACCGGTCGACAGCATCAGCGCATAGGCGTTGCGGAACATGGAGTCCCCGCCGCCCCGCCGAGTGCCCGGTGCGGTCTTCCCGGCGGCCTCCGGCGCAACCGCGCCGCGTCCGCGTTCGCTTCCGCTCAGTCTCGCGGTTTCAGCCACCGGTCCCGTCCCGGTGCGGGCCGGTCTTCCCAGTGGCCTGCCCGGCGGGGGCCCCATCGGCAGGGCGAATGCCCTCCTCGCGCAGCACCGCCAGGATGCGTGCCGCCTTCAGCGGGTCGGCGGGCAGGGCATGGCGGGCGAACCAGCGGGCGGGACCGGGGTCCGGGGACGGGTCCGTGAACAGCTCGGAGGCGTAGTCGTCGAGCGGCGGGTCGTAGAGATAGCCGGTGGTGATACGACGGCGCGCCAAGGCCGCGATGGCCGCGTCCCGGTCGGCCACCAGGAGCGGTACACGGAACAGCGGTTGTACGGGGCCCGGCCCCTGCTTTCCCCAGGGGCTGTCCAACAGCCTTCGCGTGCCGTCCAGATGGGCCGTCAGGCGTTCGTCCAGACGGTCGAGGAGCCGGATGGTGCGCCGCAGCCGTGCTTGTCCCGGCGTGATCCGGTAGTCGTGCAGATCGACCCGCACCCAGGAGTGGAACGGTCCGAGCGCCGGGGCCGCGGCGACCGCTCGCTCCAGCTCAGCGGCCCGCAGCGGCATACGTATCTCCCGGCGCTCCTCCCTACCGAGCAGCCGCATCACCGCCCGCGCCGCGCGCACCAGCCGCAGTCCGCGCACCCCTGCCTCCGCGTAAGGCCGCAGGGCGTAGGCGAGTTCGGATGCCGCACGTGGCGGCAGCAGCAGATCGTCGCGGGCCTCTTCGAGCGCTGCGCGCCGTGCCGGGTCGGCGACGGTCAGGAAGCCGCCGGTCCCGGCCGCGGTGTGCTTGGAGAGCGAGAACACCGACGCGTCGCCGTAGTCGCCGACCGGCCGCCCGTCGGCCACCCGTGAGCCGATCGCGTGCGCCACGTCCTCGATCAGCGGGATGCCCAGCGCGTCACAGCGCGCGCGCAGCTCGGGCGCCGGGTCGGGGTTGCCGTAGAGATTCGTGGTGAGTACGGCGGAAAGGCTCCGCCACACCGGGTCGGGGACGGCCGCCGTGTCGATGGAGCCGTCCTGGGCGCGCAGTGGCGCCTGCACCGGCCGCAGTCCGGCCGCGAGCACCACGAAGAAGATGACGTCGTCGTTGACGGGCGACATCAGCACCCGTCCTCCGGGTCTGCACCAGTGACGCAGCGCCAGGTACAGCCCGAAGCGGCACGACGGCACGTACAGGCACTCCCTGCCGGTGCGGTCGCGCATCCACGCGTCCAGTGCCCCGTTGATCGCCATATGGCCCCCCTGCACCCCGGGCTCAATGTGGCGCATACCGGACCGCACCGTCAATAAGGCGGAAGGGCCCATCCCTTGACGGAATGGACCCTTCGGGAGCCTTCGGAAAGGCGCTTGGGGCGAGGTGTCACTCCTCGACCGTGAGGCCCCTTCTCAGCTTGTTCAGCGTGCGCGCGAGCAGCCGGGACACATGCATCTGCGAGATGCCCAGCTCTTCGCCGATCTCCGACTGGGTCATGCCGGCGACGAAGCGCAGCGAGAGGATCTTGCGGTCACGCGGCGGCAGTGAGGCGATGAGCGGCTTGAGCGACTCGATGTACTCGATGCCCTCCAGGCCGTGGTCCTCGTAGCCGATCCGATCGGCCAGCGCACCCTCCGAGTCGTCCTCCTCGGGCTGGGCGTCCAGCGAGCTCGCGGTGTACGCGTTGCTCGCGGCCATGCCCTCGACGACCTCGTCCTTGCTGATCCCGAGACGCTCGGCCAGCTCACCGACGGTCGGTGCGCGGTCCAGCTTCTGGGCGAGCTCGTCGCCGGCCTTCGCGAGGTCCAGGCGGAGCTCCTGGAGGCGGCGCGGTACGCGCACGGACCAGGAGGTGTCACGGAAGAACCGCTTGATCTCGCCGACGATGGTCGGCATCGCGAAGGTGGGGAACTCGACACCGCGGCTGAGCTGGAAGCGGTCGATCGCCTTGATGAGGCCGATCGTGCCGACCTGGATGATGTCCTCCATCGGCTCGCTGCGGGAGCGGAACCGGGAGGCGGCGAACTTGACCAGCGCCAGGTTCAGTTCGACGAGTGTGTTGCGGACGTACGCGTACTCGTGCGTGCCTTCCTCGAGTGCTTCGAGGCGGGCGAAGAGGGTCTTGGACAGCGCCCGGGCGTCCACGGCGCCCACTTCTTCGAAGGGCGGGATGTCCGGGAGGTCCAGCAGCTCTTCGAACTGCTGCTCGGGTCGCGTGGTGTGTCCGGTGCGCTCGGTGTGCGTGGGGTTGCCGAGTGGTGCGGTGTCGTCGAGGTGATCGTGCGGACGTGTCGACGTCGCGTGCGGGGTCCGCGTTTCGTCGAGCCGGGGTGACATGGTCTCCTCCATCGTTCTCGGCACAGGGCTGCCGACGCCTGATTGCTGCTCTGCGGTTTGCGGCGCCTCCGAAGCCGTCTCGTGTTGGTGATGTCCCTACTAGCCCTACCCGGTTTTTACTCGACATGGCAAGTGTCGTATGTCATATAAGTCCCTTTTGTGGGGGAGTTGGGGGGCTGTCGGGCCCCCGCTCGCGGCGCGAAAGGCGTAGTGTTCTGAGGGCGTCAAAGACGTCCAGTACATCGGCGATATCGGCGAAGAGGGTGGGCATGGACCGTGGGACGGTCAGTAACGCCAATCCGGTCCGGCTTCGGGTGGAAGTCCGGACCGAAGGTCGGAGTGAAATCGTCACGCCGGCAGGTGAGCTCGACCACCACACGGCCGATCTGTTGCGTGCGCCACTCGAGGACGCCGTGGAGCAAGGGCGTGCACGCTTGGTCGTGGACTGCTCACTCCTCGAGTTCTGCGACTCCACCGGCCTCAACGTGCTGCTCGGTGCGCGCCTGAAAGCCGAGGCCGCGGGGGGTGCGGTACATCTGGCCGGAATGCGCCCCATCGTCGCCAGAGTGTTCGAGATCACAGGGGCCGAGGCCGTGTTCACGGTCCATGACTCCCTGGCAGCGGCCCTCGCGGACTGACTGTCGAATTCCGGTCCGGCTGATCGGGTGTTGTCCCGATTCGGCCGGGCAGAAGACCCCCCGCAGACCCGCGTGTCTCCTCCACACGCTCTGTATTTACGTAATCGCGAACTGGTGAATCGGTGAGGTGAAGCGCTGATGAGCACCACCCGGCAGCATCCGCCGGGCGACCGCGGCCCGGAACCGGACGGCGCTCCAGCCGACGCCTCCGTGGCCTCCGGCCCCGCCTCCGCTGTCCATGACGGCATGGTGCGCACCCTCCTGCTCGGGAGCGCCAGCGGCATTGTTCCGCTAGCCCGTGACTTCACGCGGCAGGCGCTGTACGACTGGGGCTGGCTGCCCGCGCCGTCCGCGGACCGCCGCGCCGCGGCCGAGGACGTGCTCCTTGTCGTCTCGGAGCTGGTCACCAACGCCTGTCTGCATGCCGAGGGCCCGGAAGAGCTGCGCGTGTCCTACCAGGGGAAGGTGCTGCGCCTTGAGGTCGCCGACCGTGGCGCGGGTCACCCCGCCCCCCGCACCCCGCACCGGTCCGGGCGGCCCGGAGGGCACGGGATGTTCATCGTGCAGCGTCTCTGCCTGGACTGGGGCGTACGGCGGATTCCGGGGGCGCCCGGCAAGACCGTATGGGCGGAGCTTGCCGCACCTTCCTAGGTGACCGTGGTTCCGGTGAAACCCGGAACTGCGGGGTACCGGCTGCGCCGCCCGTCGTGACGGCCATTGTTTGAGCCGTTTTTGAAGCTGTTGTGGAGCACGGCGATCCGTCGTGCTCTTTGTCTTCCCTCCATCAGGGCCCAGGCGTACCTTGAGCGCCCGATCTGATGTGCCGTCAGTAACTTCTGGCGGCGTTCCGGCCTTGAGGGGGCTCGAGGTGTCATACCGGAAACGGACAGCTCTTACGCTCGCAGCGGCTCTGGCGGGCTCGGTGGTCCTGACGGCCGCCCCCGCCGCGCACGCCGATGTCGTCAATGTGGACTACCAGTGCCAGACCCCGATCGGCCCCAAGGGTGCCGTGTCGCCGATCGACATCAAGGCCGTCAAGAGCGGCGGTGGTTACCGGCTCACCATGTCGTTCGAGAAGGGCGTCTCGTCCAGCCCGGTCGAGCTGGGCAAGGGTGCGATGAACCCCAGCGCGCAGATCAAGCTGGGCGGGGCCGACAGCGGGTCGCTGACGGTGTCCGGCCCGGCGAACTCCGAGGCGATTCCGCCCAACACCCCCATCAAGATCAGTGACTTGTCGGGCACGTACACCCCGAAGAAGACCGGGAAGGTCACCTTCACGGCGGGCGTGCTCACCATCAAGGCCCTGGGGACCACCACCACGTGCACCCCGCGGAACAACCCGAAGCCCTCGCTCACCCTCGACGTGCGGGGGTCGGGCAGCGGGTCGGGCGATACGCGGACGAGCTCGGGTTCGGACTCGGGCACGGACAACTCATCGGGCACGAGGTCGGGTTCGGGCAGCGAGCTGCCCAGGACCGGACCGGTGGACTCCGCTCTCGCCCTCGGCACGCTGGGCGGCACGGTGCTGCTCACCGGAGCCGCGGGAGTGCTGTGGCTCACCCGCCGCGGCGCCCGGTCCACGAGCTGAACCGCCGTGTTCGCCGCCACCGCCGCGCTGCTCTGTGCGCTGTCCACGGCCGTGCCTGCCGCGCCCGCCCCCTCCGGTGGGTCCGCCGTGCCGTGGACGGCCCAGCCTGCGGCGGGCGGCAGGCCCTACGTCTATCTGGAGGGACCGCCGGGCACGGTGCTGGAGGACGCGCTGTCGGTGACCAATCGAGGCGACCGGCCGCTGACCGTGCGGCTGGCCGCCAAGGAGGGCAGGACCGCCGCCTGGATCGCGCTCGCATCCGACCGGCTGACCGTCCCGCCCCGCACCCGCGCCGACATTCCCTTCGCCGTCACCGTGCCGACCGCCGCGGTGCCAGGCGACCACTCCGCCGCACTGGTCGCGACCGTGGCGGGCAGACAGTCCGCCGTGCGCGTCCGGCTGCGGATCAGCGGTCCCAGCCTGGCCGCGCTCACCGTCGAGGACGTACGCCTGGACGGCGAGCGGATCCATTACGCCCTGGTCAACCGTGGTAACACCGTGCTGTCACCGCGGCTCGCGGTGCGTGCTCACGGCCTGACCGGGCAACTGCTGGCACGCCCCGCCCGCCCGCTGCCCGTGACCCTGCCCCCGGGCGGGCGCATCGAGCTCACCGAACCCTGGCCCGATCCGCCGGGGCTCGACTCCGTCGACGTGTCCCTCCGGGCGACCGCGGCAGGGGGCGCCCGCGCCGAGGGGACCGCCGAGGCGCTCTACGTCTCGCCGGGCGCCGCGGGGGCGGTCGGAGCACTCGGGCTCGGGATGGCGGCCGGGGGAGCGGCTCTGTGGCGGGTACGCCGTCGTGGCCGGCACCCGTACGACGACGACACGGCGACGGTGGGAGCGGTGCGGTGAGGACGACGATCCGGCCCGGGCTGCTGTTGCCTGTCGCGGCGCTGGGACTGCTGCTCGTCTGCGTGCTGGCGCTCGCTCCCGTACCGCCCGCAGCCGCCGCCTCCACCCCCTCGACCGCCTCCGCCGGTTCCGCCACCGACGACGGCAAGCCGGCCGTCCGGCTGTCGGCACAGCAGGCGGGCAAGGGCGGTGACATCACCGTCAGCGGCACCGACTGGCGGCCGAAGGCCCTGCTGATGCTGCTGATGTGCGGTCAGTCCACTCCCGGCCGGGGCGTGATCGGCGGCACCAACGCCTGCGCCAACGCCGAGGGCCGGGCCGTCACCACCGACGCCAAGGGCGCGTTCAGCATGAAACTGCCGGTCGCCGAGCCGCCGAAGCCATGCCCGTGCGTGGTGCATGTGGCCACCGTCACCGGCGAACAAGGCGCCGTGGACACCGTGTTCACCGTGGCGGGACACCCTAGTGCCCCACTGCCCCAGCCCGCCGGGGACGGCAGGCTCGCCGTACTCGCCACGCTCCAACTGCGCGGCTCCAGCGGTCTGCTGGTGTGGTTCGGTGCCCCGCCCGGCCGTGAACTGGTCTTCACCGTGGGCAATCTGGGCTCCACGCCCATCCGCGACCCGGTCTTCCAGGTCGGCACCGCCCACGGAGTGTTCGCCCCCCAGTGGGAGGAGCGGCAGTGGCGGGGCACCGTCGAGCCCGGCAGAAAGGCTCAGATCCGCCTCCCCGTCGAGCTTTCGGCCGGTGCGCACGGCGACTACCAGATCTCCGTTCGGTACGGCTCGAAGGTCATCGCCGAACAGCCGTGGGGTGTGGGCAGACCGTGGGGCGTGACGCTGTTCTGGGTGCTGCTCGCGGTGGTCGTACCGGCCGCGCTGTACCGGATCGGGATGGCGATCGTGGACCGCGCACGTCCCGGGACCCGGCCGTGGACGCGACCTCAGCGTGGGGGCGGCCGCCACCGCCCCGCCCGTACCCCCCGTACCGCCGACCACGGCTCGCCGGCCGCGGCGAACGGCAGGCCCGGCCCCGCCGCGCTGCCGTGGTTCACCCCCGACGCCACCCAGGACTCCGCACCGTCAGAGAACCGATCCACGACGAAGGGACACACGTGAGCTCGCAACGGAGGATGAGCGCGGCAGGGGTCGCGCTGATGCTCTGCGGCGCGGGGATCCTGCTGACCGCGGGACCGGCCCACGCCGCCGAAGTGTCGTATGCGACGGAGTGCATTCCCCCGCCGATCTCCGGGATGCCGCCCGTCCAGGGCACGACGAAGGTCCAGATCACCGCACCGGCCGAGGCGAAGGTCGGTGACGAGATCGAGGTGGTCTGGAAGACCGTCGCGGCCGCGTCGAAGAACCCGGATGTGCTCGACCTGGAGAAGGACACGGTCAAGCCGACCGGGACGGTCAAGGTGGCCGGGGCGCAGACTGCCGAGCTGGCGGTGGAGGGTCCGCGGCAGAATCCGCCGATCCCCAAGAACAGCCCGATGGTGCTGTCCGAGATGAAGGGGAAGCTCAAGCTGACGGCGGCCGGTGAGATCACGCTGACGCCGGACAAGTACGCCATCAATGTCTCCAAGCCGATCTCGACGGACACCAAGTGCTCCCCCAAGGAATCGGTACAGCCGGGCGCGACGGTCAAGGTGACGGACGGCGGCGGCAGTTCGGGCGGCACGACCACCTCCGGTGGTACGACCGCGTCGGGCGGGACCACGACAACGGGCGGGACGACCTCCGGCGGGTCCACGGCCTCGGGCGGCACGACGGCGTCCGGCGGGTCCACGGCCTCGGGCGGAGCCACCACGTCCGGCGGGACCAGCACCTCGGGCGGTACCACCGGCGGCGACGACGGAGGTCGGACCGACTTCGAGGGCAAGGAAGTCGAGGTCGCCTACTCCTGCAAGACCCCCATCGGCGACAAGGACGCGGTCTCCCCGGTGAAGATCAACGCCAGGAAGAACGGCGGCGACTTCGCCCTCACCGTGAAGTTCTCCAAGTCCGTGATGAACAGCCCCGCCGACATCCCGGCGAACTCCGTCACACCGTCGATGGAGGTCAGGCTCGGCGGCGCCGACAAGGGGTTCGTGCATGTGGCGGGCCCGGCGAACAAGGACCCGATCAAGTCCGGCGAACCGATCGCGATCCCCGACCTCACCGGTACGTACAAGCCGGGTGCGAGCGGCAAGTCGACGCTCAGCCCGGGCGTGCTCACGGTGATGGCGCTCGGTACCACCACGACCTGCACCCCGCCCGCCGGTGTCCAGGCCTCCCTGGAGCTCGACACCGCGGCCCAGCCGGGCGGTGCGGCGGGCGGCTCCGGTTCCGCGAGCGGCGGTTCGGCGGGCTCCGCCGGCTCCGCGGGCGGGGGTGACGCCTCCGGTGGCGGCCTCGCCGACACCGGAGCCGAGGAGGGCGGCGCCCTGAACGCCCTCGCCCTGGTGGCGGGCACGGTGATCCTGCTGGGCGGTGCGGTGTTCACGTTCACGCCGTGGCGACGGCTGAGGGGAACCCGCTGGACCCGTATCCGTAGGGGACGGACCTCAGTGGACGTTGCCCATGAGTTCCTGCACCTTCTGTCGGTACATGTAGATCGCGAGGCCCGCCGCGACCGCGAGGGCGGCCTGCATCGCGATGATGCTGGTGCCGTTGAGGTCGACGCCCGCGAGGGCCAGCAGACCGGTGGCGCAGTCGCCCGCGGTGACCGCGAGGAACCAGACGCCCATCATCTGGCTGGCGTACTTCTTCGGCGCCATCTTCGTGGTCACCGAGAGGCCGACCGGGGAAAGGCACAGCTCGGCGATGGTCTGGATCATGTAGATCGAGACCAGCCACATCGGGCTGACCTTGGTGCCGTCACCGGCCATCGCCATCGGCACGACGAACACGAAGAACGAGCCGCCCACGAGCACCAGGGCCATCGCGAACTTCACGATGGTGCTGGGCTCCTGGTTCCGGCGGGCCAGCCACAGCCACAGCCAGGCGAAGACCGGGGCGAGCGCCATCACGAACAGCGGGTTCAGCGACTGGTACCAGGTGGCCGGGAAGCCGATGCCGAGCAGGGTGTCCGCGGTCTTGCCGTCCGCGAAGAGCGACAGCGTGGAACCGCCCTGGTCGTAGATCATCCAGAACACGGCGGCGGCCACGAAGAACCAGATGTACGCGCTCATCTTCGACTGCTCGACACGGTCGAGGCCCTTGTCGCGCTTGATGCGGACCAGCACGGCGATCGGGATGATCAGACCGGCCAGGGTCAGCGGGACCAGCGCCCAGTTCAGGGTGTACATACCGGCCATGACCACGGCGCCGTAGAACACGGCGGTCGCGGCGGTGACGGCGGCGACCTTCAGCAGGATGCCGGAGCGCTCCGCGGGGGACAGCGGGTTCGGCACCACGTTGCTCTTGGGGCTCAGGCTCTTGCTGCCGATCAGGAACTGGACGAGCCCCAGGCCCATGCCGACCGCGGCGAGCGCGAAGCCGGCGTGCCAGTTGTAGGTCTCACCGACGGTGCCGATCACCAGCGGCGCGACGAAGGCACCGAGGTTGATGCCCATGTAGAAGACCGTGAAGCCACCGTCGCGGCGCGGGTCGTCCGGACCGTCGTAGAGGTGGCCCACCATCGTGGAGATGTTGGCCTTCAGCAGACCGGAGCCGACCGCGACGAGGACCAGACCGACGAAGAACATCGCCTGGCCCGGGACGGCGAGCGAGAGATGGCCCGCCATGATCACGAACGCGGCGATGGCGACGGTCTTGCGGGCGCCCCAGACGCGGTCGCCGAACCAGCCGCCGGGCATGGCCATCAGATAGACCATCGAGACGTACACGGCGTAGATCGCCGACGCCGTGGCCGCGGTCATCGCCAGGCCGCCACCCTGGCTGCCGGCCGCCGCATCGGCGCCACCGGAGACCAGGTAGAGCACGAGGAGGGCGCGCATGCCGTAGTAGCTGAAGCGCTCCCACATCTCGGTCATGAAGAGAGTGGCCAGGCCGCGGGGGTGGCCGAGGAAGGTGCGCTCGGGGGGAGTCCCGACCGAGTCCTGCGTCAGGCTGGACGCCATGTCGTTCCTTCTGCTCTGGACGCGGGGTGTCGCTTCGTGAGCGGAGTCCGCGCCCGGTGGGGGGATGCCGGCGAACCGGCGCGAGGGTCCGGTCCCACGCCCGAGGGGCCGGCCCTCTGGTCAGTCATGTCCGGGCACGACGGTGGCCGGTCCGGGCAGAAAAGAGACCCTTGGCGGCAGCAGGCGGCCAAAGGTCCCCGACGTGTACTTCAGGCGTTGGGTCACCATACGACAGGAAACAAGCGTATTAGGAGCACTTAAGCACGACTTGAGACCAGGATCACAGGCGTTCCAGGAACCGCCTGCCCAGATTCGAAGGCCGTAACCAGGAACGCATCCCATACTCACAGGCCTTGTGGATCATGCTCCGGCGAGTCCCCCTCGCGGACTACCATCAGGCCATGACCCGTGTACTGCTCGCCGAGGACGACGCATCCATCTCCGAGCCACTGGCGCGCGCTCTGCGCCGGGAGGGGTACGAGGTCGAGGTCCGCCAGGACGGCCCGACCGCCCTCGACGCGGGGCTCCAGGGTGGGGTCGATCTGGTCGTGCTGGACCTCGGGCTGCCCGGAATGGACGGCCTCGAGGTGGCCCGCCGGCTCCGCGCCGAAGGGCATGCCGTGCCGATCCTGGTGCTGACCGCCCGCGCCGACGAGGTGGACACGGTGGTCGGCCTGGACGCCGGCGCCGACGACTACGTCACCAAGCCCTTCCGCCTGGCCGAACTGCTCGCCCGCGTCCGGGCGCTGCTCCGGCGCGGCGCCACGGAACCGGCCGCCGCGCCCTCCACGCACGGCGTACGGATCGACGTGGAATCGCACCGCGCCTGGATGGGTGACGAGGAGCTCCAGCTCACGGCCAAGGAGTTCGACCTGCTCCGGGTGCTGGTGCGGGATGCCGGACGGGTCGTCACCCGTGACCAGCTGATGCGCGAGGTGTGGGACACCACCTGGTGGTCCTCCACAAAGACCCTGGACATGCACATCTCCTGGCTCCGCAAGAAGCTCGGCGACGACGCGGCGAACCCCCGGTACATCGCGACGGTCCGCGGCGTCGGCTTCCGTTTCGAGAAAAGCTGAAACGGGCTGCTGTACCCGGCTGAACCTGTAGAAGCCCGTAGAGAAGGGGCCCTGTGCGCCGCCGCCTCATCAGTTCCACGCTCGCAGTGGTGCTGGTCGTCATCGCCGTCTTCGGCATCTCCCTGGTCATCGTGGAGACGCGGACGATCAGCAACAGCGCGCAGGAGAGCGTGGAATCGGAGGCGCTGCGGCTGGTCAGCGTCATCGAGTCCAGGGTCGCCGGACACGAACAGGTCGACGCCGCCGCGCTCGCCCAGCAGATCGGTTCCGAGCGCTATGCGGAGATCGTGGTCCCCGGGAGCGCTCCCATCGAGATCGGTGAGCGCCCCTCCGGGGGTGTGATCCGGGGGACCGCCACGGGCGAGGAGGGGGAGCGGGTCACCGTCGAGGAGTCCCGCTCCACCGTCACCCGCGAGGTGGGGCGCACCCTGATGATCATCGCCGCCGTCGCCCTGCTCGCGGTGGTGGCCGCGGTGCTCCTCGCCGTACGGCAGGCGAACCGGCTCGCCTCACCGCTGACCGACCTCGCCGAGACCGCCGAGCGACTGGGCTCGGGTGACCCCCGCCCCCGCCACCGGCGCTACGGCGTCCCCGAGCTCGACCGCGTGGCCGACGTACTCGATGCCAGCGCGGAGCGGATCGCCCGCATGCTCACCGCCGAGCGCCGCCTCGCAGCCGACGCCTCCCACCAGCTCCGTACACCCCTGACCGCGCTGTCCATGCGGCTGGAGGAGATCTCCACCACGGACGACCCGGAGACGGTGAAGGAGGAGGCGATCGCCGCGCTCACCCAGGTCGAGCGGCTCACCGATGTCGTCGAGCGGCTGCTCACCAACGCCCGCGACCCGAGGTCCGGCTCCGCCGTCGCGTTCGACGTGGACGAGGTGGTGAAGCAGCAGATCGAGGAGTGGCGACCGGCCTACCGCAGCGCGGGCCGCGCGATCGTCTGCTCGGGCAAGCAGGACATGCGCGCGGTGGGCACTCCGGGAGCGGTCGCACAGGTGCTGGCCGCGCTGATCGAGAACTCCCTGATGCACGGCGGCGGCACGGTCGCCCTGCGCACCCGGGTCACCGGCAATCAGGCGGTCATCGAAGTGACGGACGAGGGCCACGGCGTCCCGGCCGACCTCGGCGCACGCATCTTCGAGCGCACGATCAGCGGGCGCAATTCGACGGGCATCGGGCTCGCGGTGGCGCGGGACCTCGCGGAGGCGGACGGGGGGCGTCTGGAGCTGCTCCAGCAGCAGCCGGCGGTCTTCGCGTTGTTCCTCAGCCGCGAGGCGACCGGCCTCGCGGAGCGGGTGGAGCGCGAGCGTCCCATCCGCTGACGCGGTCCGGTGCGGCACACCGGGTAGCCCGGGACCGGGTTCGTCAGCCCACCCGGTCCGGCGCCGCAGGCTCCCGCTGCTCCAGGAAGGACTCCGCGGTCTGCACGGCTTCGCGGGCGGGCAGCGCGCGGAACACCCAGGTCCGGTACGACCAGAAGCGGAACAGCGTCGCGACGCCGATCCCGAAGAACTTGAAGAAGTTGCTCTGGAGCTGACCGTCCCAGCCGAAGCCGTACGTCGCCGTGTACAGGATTCCGTTCTCGATCACCGCTCCGGCCGCACTGAACAGCAGGAACAGCGTCAGCTCCTTGGTGCGCCCGCTCTTCTCACGGTCCCGGTAGGTGAAGTACCTGAAGCCCACGTAGTTGAAGAGGATCGCGATGAACGTCGCCAGCAGGCTCGCCCGGACCACCGGGATCTCGGTGGTGTGGCGCAGCAGGTTGAAAACCGCCATGTTGACGAGCAGACCCATCGCGCCGACCGCGCCGAACTTGGCGACTTCGCGCGCGAGCCGGTCCAGTCGCACACGCAGTGCGGCTCGTTCGCTCATGGTGATCGGTGGCCCCGTCCGTCCGGTGTTTCGGTGTCGTCAACGCGACCACTCTAACCAGCGCCCCTATCACCTGCCTGTGGACAGCTGGGAAGGTGTCTGCCCTCACGCCGCGTATCTGTGTCATCGTACGAAAATGTGGGCGTGGCGGGACCGTATGGAGCTCCGGATACCCTGGGAGAGTGACGTTCCCGGTAGTCGGCATGGTCGGCGGTGGCCAGCTCGCTCGTATGACACACGAGGCGGGCATCCCGCTCGGCATCAGATTCAAGCTCCTCAGTGACACTCCCCAGGACTCGGCGGCCCAGGTGGTCAGCGAGGTCGTCATCGGCGACTATCGCGACCTGGACACGCTGCGTGACTTCGCTCGCGGCTGCGATGTGATCACCTTCGATCACGAGCACGTACCGACCGAGCACCTGCGGGCGCTGGAGGCGGACGGTATTCCCGTGCGCCCCGGCCCCGACGCCCTGGTGCACGCCCAGGACAAGGGGGTGATGCGAGCCCGCCTGGACGAGATCGGGGCCCCCAGCCCCCGCCACCGGATCGTGGCCGATCCGGCGGACGCGGCGGCGTTCGCCGCCGAGGTGGGGGGCTTCCCCGTGATCCTCAAGACCGTCCGCGGCGGATACGACGGCAAGGGCGTTTGGGTGGTCCGCGGCGAGGAGGACGCCGCCGAGCCGTTCCGCGCGGGCGTCCCGGTGCTCGCCGAGGAGAAGGTCGACTACCGGCGCGAGCTGGCGGCGAACATCGTGCGCTCCCCGCACGGCCAGGCCGTCGCCTATCCCGTCGTGGAGTCGCGTCAGGTCGACGGGGTGTGCGACACGGTGATCGCCCCCGCTCCCGGCCTGGACGACGAGCTGGCCGGGCAGGCCCAGCAGCTCGCGCTGCGGATCGCCAAGGAGCTCGGTGTCGTCGGGCACCTCGCGGTCGAACTGTTCGAGACCACGGACGGGCGAATCCTCGTCAACGAACTCGCCATGCGCCCGCACAACTCCGGGCACTGGACCCAGGACGGTGCGGTCACCTCCCAGTTCGCCAACCACGTACGGGCCGTACTGGACCTTCCGCTGGGCGATCCCCGGCCCCGCGCCCGATGGACGGTCATGGCGAACGTACTCGGCGGCGACTATCCCGACATGTACGCGGGCTACCTGCATTGCATGGCACGGGATCCCCGGTTGAAGATTCATATGTACGGCAAGGACGTGAAGCCCGGTCGCAAGGTGGGGCACGTCAACACCTACGGCGACGATCTCGACGACGTGCTGGAACGGGCGCGTCACGCCGCCGACTACCTCAGGGGAACGATCACCGAATGACCAACCCTTCCGGCCTTTCCGGCTCGGCGCTCGTCGGCATCGTCATGGGCTCGGACTCCGACTGGCCCGTCATGGAAGCCGCGGCGCAGGCACTGGACGAGTTCGAGATCCCGTACGAGGTCGATGTGGTCTCGGCACACCGGATGCCGCGCGAAATGATCGCGTACGGCGAGGCAGCCGAGGCCAGGGGCCTGAAGGCGATCATCGCTGGTGCGGGAGGGGCCGCCCATCTGCCGGGCATGCTGGCCTCGGTCACCCCCCTGCCGGTCATCGGTGTCCCTGTGCCGCTGAAGTACCTCGACGGGATGGACTCCCTGCTGTCGATCGTGCAGATGCCCGCGGGCGTGCCGGTGGCCACCGTGTCGGTGGGCGGGGCGCGCAACGCCGGACTGCTCGCTGCCCGTGTCCTCGCGACGCAGGACCGCGACCTGATGTCCCGGATGAGGGACTTCCAGCAGGAGCTGAACGAGCAGGCCACGGAGAAGGGCAAGCGGCTGCGGGCCAAGGTCGAGGGCTCTGCCGCCTTCGGCTTCGGAAAGTAGGGCGCGACCCGTGGATCTCGCTGTGGACAACCTCGCCGAAGCCCGGTCCCTGCTCGCGGACCACCCCGTGGTCGACGGCCACAACGACCTGCCGTGGGCCCTACGGGCCCAGGTCCGCTACGACCTGGACCGGCTCGACATCGCGGCCGACCAGACCGGCCGGCTGCACACCGACATCCCCCGGCTGCGCGCCGGCGGGGTCGGGGCGCAGTTCTGGTCCGTGTTCGTACGGAGCGACTACACCGGCGACGAGGCGGTCAGCGCCACGCTGGAGCAGATCGACGTGGTCGGGCAGCTGCTCGCCCGCTATCCGGGCGACCTGGTCCGCGCCCTGACCGCCGACGACATGGAGGCGGCACGGGCCGATGGCCGTATCGCCTCGCTCATGGGCGCGGAGGGCGGGCATTCCATCAACAACTCGCTCGCCACCCTGCGGGCCCTGTACGCACTGGGCGTGCGCTACATGACGCTCACGCACAACGACAACAACGACTGGGCGGACTCGGCGACCGACCAGCCGCGCGTCGGGGGCCTCTCCGCCTTCGGCCGCGAGGTGGTGCGGGAGATGAACCGCATCGGCATGCTCGTGGACCTCTCGCATGTGGCCGCGACGACGATGCGGGACGCCCTGGACACCTCCGTGGCGCCGGTGGTCTTCTCCCACTCGTCGGCCAGGGCGGTCTGTGACCATCCGAGGAACGTCCCGGACGACATCCTGGAGCGGCTGCCCGCGAACGGGGGCGTGGCGATGGCCACGTTCGTCCCGAAGTTCATCCTGCCCGCGGCGGTCGCCTGGACCGCCGCCGCGGACGAGAACATGAAGGCACACGGGCTGCACCCGCTGGACACCACCGAGGCGGGGATGAAGGTCCAGCGGGCGTTCGCCGCGGCCAACCCGCAGCCGATGGCCACGGCCTCGACGGTCGCCGACCATCTGGACCACATGCGCGAGGCGGCCGGTGTCGACCACATCGGCATCGGCGGCGACTTCGACGGCACGGCCTTCACCCCGGCCGGGCTCGATGACGTCGCGGGCTATCCGAACCTGGTCGCGGAGCTGCTGCGGCGCGGCTGGTCGAAGCCCGACCTGGCCAAGCTGACCTGGCAGAACGCGGTGCGGGTGCTACGGGACGCGGAGTCGGTCGCACGCGACCTCGGCTCGGTGCACGGGCCGTCGAACGCGACGCTTGAGTCGCTGGACGCGGTCTGACCCCGGTCCGTCAGCACGCCTCAGGCGCGAGGCCGTCCCATGGCCCGGTAGGTCCATCCGGCCTCGCGCCACTTGGCTCCGTCCAGCGCGTTGCGGCCGTCCAGCACGATGCGCCGGGACACCACGGCGCCCAGCTCAGCGGGGTCCAGCTCGCGGAACTCACGCCACTCGGTCAGATGCAGCACCACATCAGCGCCGCGCACCGCGTCCAGGGCGCTGTCCGCGTAGCCGAGCGTGGGGAAGAGCAGACGCGCGTTGCCCATGCCCTTCGGGTCGTACACGGTGACCTGGCCGCCCTGGAGATGGATCTGCCCAGCCACATTCAGCGCCGGTGAGTCGCGTACGTCGTCGGAGTCCGGCTTGAAGGCCGCGCCGAGCACCGCGACCCGCTTCCCGAGGAACGAGTCACCGCCCACGGCCTCCCGCGCCAGCTCCACCATGTGCCCGCGACGGCGCATGTTGATCGAGTCGACCTCGCGCAGGAAGGTCAGCGCCTGGTCGGCGCCCAGCTCGCCGGCGCGGGCCATGAAGGCCCTGATGTCCTTCGGCAGACAGCCCCCGCCGAAGCCGATGCCCGCCCGCAGGAACTTGGAGCCGATCCGCTCGTCGTGGCCGATCGCCTCCGCGAGCTTCGCCACATCGCCGCCCGCGGCCTCGCAGACCTCGGCCATGGCGTTGATGAACGAGATCTTGGTGGCGAGGAAGGAGTTCGCGGAGGTCTTCACCAGCTCAGCCGTGGGGAAGTCCGTCACCACGAAAGGCGTGCCCTCGCCGATCGGGGTGGCGTACACCTCGCGCAGCAGCTTCTCGGCGCGCTCGCCCCGCACACCCGCGACGATCCGGTCCGGGTGCAGGGTGTCCCGCACGGCGAAGCCCTCGCGCAGGAACTCCGGGTTCCACGCCAGCTCCACACCCTCCTGTGCCCGCTCGGCGAGCAGCCGGCCGAGCCGCTCCGCGGAGCCGACCGGCACGGTCGACTTGCCCACGACCAGCGAACCGCCCGTGACGCGCGGCGCGAGCGCGTTGAACGCGGCGTCGACGTACGACATGTCGCAGGCGTACTCACCGTGCTTCTGCGGAGTGTTCACGCAGACGAAGTGCACATCGCCGCGGAATTCCGCCAGCTCGTCCCAGGAGGTGGTGAAGCGCAGCCGTCCGGTCGATCCCTCGATGCCCTCGACATGCTTCGCCAGCAGTTCCTCGAGCCCCGGCTCGTACATGGGCACCCGGCCCGCCGCGAGCATCTCGATCTTCTGGGGCACGACATCGAGGCCGAGCACCTCGAATCCCAGTTCCGCCATGGCCGCCGCATGAGTGGCGCCGAGATATCCGGTGCCGATCACGGTGATCTTGAGGGCCATTCGGTGCTCCTGAAGGGTGCGGGGGGAGTGCCGGGCCGAGCATAGTCGGGCGGCGACGAGGGAATTTTCCCGCTGTCAGATAGCTCACGTACGCCTGGCCCGCACCGACCACTAGAATTTGTGTTACTTAACGGTAATTAGCAGCGGCTGGGGAGCGACAGACCTAGGCGCCTGAGGGAGACAAGCACCGTGCCTGACTTCGACCTGTACCGCCCGTCCGAGGAGCACGACATGCTCCGCGAGACGGTCCGTTCGCTCGCCGAGGCGAAGATCGCCCCCTTCGCGGCGGCGGTCGACGAGGAGGCCCGCTTCCCGCAGGAGGCCCTCGACGCTCTGGTCGCCTCCGACCTCCACGCCGTGCACGTCCCCGAGGAGTACGGCGGCGCGGGCGCCGACGCCCTCGCCACCGTGATCGTCATCGAGGAGATCGCCCGTGTGTGCGTCTCCTCGTCCCTGATCCCGGCCGTCAACAAGCTGGGCTCGCTGCCGGTGATCCTCTCCGGCTCCGAGGACCTGAAGAAGAAGTACATGGCCCCGCTCGCCAAGGGCGACGCGATGTTCTCGTACTGCCTCTCCGAGCCGGACGCGGGCTCCGACGCCGTCGGCATGAAGACGCGCGCCGTCCGCGACGGCGACCACTACATCCTCAACGGCGTGAAGCGCTGGATCACCAACGCCGGCGTCTCCGAGTACTACACGGTGATGGCCGTCACCGACCCGGAGAAGCGCTCCAAGGGCATCTCCGCCTTCGTGGTCGAGAAGAGCGACGAGGGCGTGTCGTTCGGCGCCCCGGAGAAGAAGCTCGGCATCAAGGGCTCCCCGACCCGCGAGGTCTACCTCGACAACGTGCGCATCCCCGCCGACCGCATGATCGGCGCGGAGGGCACCGGCTTCGCCACCGCCATGAAGACCCTGGACCACACCCGCATCACCATCGCGGCCCAGGCCCTCGGCGTCGCCCAGGGCGCCCTCGACTACGCCAAGGGCTACGTCCAGGAGCGCAAGCAGTTCGGCAAGCCGATCGCCGACTTCCAGGGCATCCAGTTCATGCTCGCCGACATGGCCATGAAGATCGAGGCCGCTCGCCAGCTCACCTATTCGGCCGCCGCCAAGTCCGAGCGCGTCGACGGCGACCTGACCTTCTTCGGTGCCGCGGCGAAGTGCTTCGCCTCCGACGTCGCCATGGAGGTCACCACGGACGCGGTCCAGCTCCTCGGCGGCTACGGCTACACCCGTGACTACCCGGTGGAGCGCATGATGCGCGACGCCAAGATCACCCAGATTTATGAAGGCACGAACCAGGTTCAGCGGATCGTGATGGCGCGCAACCTGCCGTAAGGCGGCGTCCGCCGACGACAAGCGGCCCCGGCCACCGGCCGGGGCCGTTCTGTGTCCGGAACGGGCAGGAACCTAGGGTGCTGACATGACGTCATCGCAGCCCTATCTCTCCCGGCTCTTCTCCCTGGACGGCCTGGTCGCCCTGGTGACCGGTGGCAGTTCCGGTATCGGCGGCGGTATCGCGGATGCCCTCGCGCGGGCGGGGGCGAGCGTGGTGATCGTGGCGCGCGGGGAGGAGCGACTCTCGGGCAGGGCCGGGGAGTTGGCGGCCGAGGGCTGCCGGGTGGGGTGGGTCGGCGCCGACCTGGGCACCCGCGACGGGACCCGGAAGTGCGCCGAGGAGGCGGCCGGTGTGTTCGGGGAGCCCGACATCCTCGTCAACGCCGCCGGAATCAACCTCAGGCCGCCCATGGGGGAGCTCGGCGAGGAGGTGTGGGACGCCACGATGGCGGTGAACCTGGAGGCGCCGTACCTGCTGGGGGAGCGGTTCGGGCCTCGGATGGCGGAGCGTGGGTACGGGCGGATCATCCACATCACCTCCCAGCAGGCGCACCGCGCCTTCGTGCACAGCGGCGCCTACGGAGTGTCCAAGGGGGCGCTGGAGTCGCTGGCGCGATCGCAGGCCGAGGCGTGGTCCCCGTACGGCGTCACCTGCAACACGCTCGTGCCCGGCTTCGTGATGACGCCGCTGAACGCCCGGCTGTCGTCCGAGCCCGAACGGGTGGCGGAACTGGCCGCGCGCACCATGGTCGGGCGCAACGGGGTGGCCGAGGACTTCGCGGGGGCCGCGGTGTTCCTGGCGAGCCGGGCGTCCGGCTATGTCACCGGGCAGTCGCTGTTCGTCGACGGCGGGTTCTCCGTCCACTGAGCGAGCCCGGTGGCAGCCCGCCGCTCGCCGTGAGGGCGCCGCCGCCCGGGTGCAGTTGTTGAGCCTTCCTGGGCAGTGGAGCGGCGCGCCTGTTTGAAGTGGATCTCCAGAGTCTACGGATCCCGGCGCGAGTCACGAGATCACGACTCGCCTACCTCGTCCGAAGGAGATCCCCACCATGTTCCGACACTCGCGCTGGCTCGTCGCCCTGGCGGCGGCCACCACCGTCGCCACCGCCGCCGCGCCGGCCGTGGCCACCGAGCAGATAGCCGCGACCGAAGCCACCGCCGCCGGCGAGGCGACGGCCGCCGCCGAGTCGATCACCTTGGCCGACATCCTGGCTGCCGTCGAGGAGACGCCCGCGTCCGAGCTGAACATGTCGTTCGGCGTCGCCGACCGCAGGCCGATGTCCGTCAGCGACACCTCCTTCTACAACGGGGAGACCGTCGAGTTCCGGGGAACGGGATACGACCCGGGAGAGACGGTCTACGTACGGCTGATCCCGACCGCGCCGTTCAGGCTCGACGGCGACCACGAGGATGACGAGGACAACCCGTTCGCCGACTTCGGGGATCCGCGCCGCGACCGCCATGTCGTGCTGCTCGGAATCTTCGCCGCCGACGAGGACGGCGTGGTGTCCGGTGAGGTCACCATCGAGGACCGATTCCGCAGAGACCACGAGGTCCTTCCGGGTGACTACCTCTTCCAGCTCGCGGGTGAGGAGTCCGGCCTCTGGCAGCAGGTGCGTGTGACGATCCTGCCGTCCCGGGACGGCCGTGGTGAGCACGGCCGTGGTGAGCACGGCCGTGGTGAGCACGGCCGCGGTGAGCGCGGTCGCGACGAGCAGAGCCGTGGCGAGCACAGCTGGCGCGAGCACGGTCGCGATGAGCACAAGAAGGAAGACGCGCAGAAGGAAGACGCGCACAAGAAAGAAGGCGCGCACAAGCAGGACGACGCGCACAAGAAGGAAGGCGCGCACAAGCAGGAAAAGGCCGAGCGTGGCCACGGCAAGCCGCGGGCCTGACCTGCCCTCAGCTTCGCGCGCCTAGGCGTTGCGGCGCCGTTCCCCCTCCTCTTCCCCCGCTGAAAGGATTCGCATGTCCAGATCCAAGGGCGCCGCACGAGTACTGGGCACCAGCGTGTGCCTGGGCTCGCTCCTGGCGCTGTCCGCGCCCGCGGCCTCCGCGTCGACCACCAATGTCAGCTGTACCGAGATCGAGTCCGGAGTGGTCTCCTGCCTGCTCCCCGATGGCCTGTCCGAGTTCAGTACGACCTCGTTGCTGAGCGCCGCACAGGACGCGACGGAGGCCCAGCTCACCACCGCCACCCCGATGGTCATCACCGCCTTCGGCGGAGCCGGCCGGTACGGCGACAACGGCGGCGGCCTCTACCAGGGCGGCAGCGGCGGTGCCGGTGGCATGGCCCAGACGGTCACCACCGTGAGCGAGTACCAGGAGAGCTACGGCTCTCCGGTTCTGTACTACTACGTAGGTGAGTTGGGCGGCACCTCCCCAGGTGGCCGCGGTGGCGCCTCGACGCTGGTCTCGAGTGTCGACCTCACCGAGCAGGCCCCATGCATCGACGACTTCGGAGACTGCACGGACACGACACTGCTGGCCGACGCCGCCGGTGGCGGCGGTGGCGGGCAGGGCAACGCCAACGGTGATGGCGGCGCCGGCGGTGACGGCGGTGTCGCCGTGTCCGGTCGGACCGTCCACGCCGGTGCCGACGGCCAGGACGGCCTCGCCATCAGAGGCACGCTCACCCGTACCGGCCGTGGCGGGGAGGGCGCGTCCGATGGCGACGGAGGCGACGGAGGCCGTGGTGGCGGCGGCACCCGCAGCAAGGACGGCACGGATGGCCAGGACGGCATCGGCGGTCTCGGCGGCCCGGTGCACACCTCCAACGGTCCCAACGCGGGTGCGTCCTGGATCACCGCCTCCCAGCTGTTCTTCGGCCCCGCCGGACAGGGTGGCGAGGGTCAGTGGCGTGTCAACTCCGTCAATTACGGCAGTGGCGGTGGCGGCGGCGGTGGCTGGGGCGGTGGCGGCGGTGGCGGCGGTGGCGGCGAGGCCGTCAGCGGTGGCGGCGGTGGCGGCGGTGGAAGCTGGGCTGCCCCGAACACCGCGTCCATCTCGGACGTCCCGGTCATCTCCAACCCGAACATCGCTGGGGACGGCTCCGTCCATGTGACGTTCGTGGGCGGACCCGCGGCCGCCGACGCGCCTGGGGACGACGCCGACGACGACTCCGACGACAACGGTGGCAACACCGACGAGGGCCGCGACAAGGACGAGGCTCGTGACGACGAGGCCCGTGACGACGACCAGGGCCGTGAGCACCACGGGGCCCGCGAACCGCGCGAAAGCAGCGGGCACGACGAGAGTGGAAGCGAGAACGGCCGCAAGAGCTGATACCGGCTGACCCGCGCAGAAGACGTCAGAGGGCCCCGCCGACGGCGGGGCCCTCCGACGTCTGCGTCTCAGCGGTCCGAGGTGACCGTGACCCGCTCGTCGTTCTTGATCTGCTGCACGAGCTGCTTGACCTTGTCCTTGTCCCAGACCAGGTTGCCGCCGCGGCTGCCGGAGATCGGTATGTTCATGGACTTCCCGTCGCCGCCGTTGACGCTCTTCATCGCGAAGAACATCTCGCCGAGGTCGAACAGCGACATGTCCTTGTCGACGAGAAGGGTGTCCAGGCCCGCGCCCAGCGTCGGGTACAGCTGGAACGGGTTGAGGACGGTGCCCGGCGTCGCCGCCTGGTTGGCGAGGGCGGACAGGAACTTCTGCTGGTTCTTGGTCCGGTCCAGGTCGCTGCCCGCGAAGGCGTAGCGGGTGCGGACGAAGGCGAGGGCCTGCTCGCCGTTCAGGGTCTGCTTGCCCGCCTGGAAGTCGGCGCCGGAGTTCTTGTCCTTGAAGGCCTTCGGGATGTCCATCTCGACACCGCCGAGGGCGTCGACGATGTTCGCGAAACCGGCGAAGCCGATCTCGGCGTAGTGGTCGATCCGCAGGCCCGTGTTGTACTCCACGGTGCGGACCAGCAGCTCGGGTCCGTCCTCCGCGTACGCCGCGTTGAGCTTCACATGGCGGCCGGTGCCCTTGTACGTCTTGCCCGACTCGGAGCCGACGAAGCTCGGTATCTCCACATCCGAGTCCCGGGGCAGCGAGACCATCGTGTTCCCGCTGCCGCACGCCGCCAGGATCATCATCGAGTCGGTGCGCTTGCCCTCGGCGGAGCCGGTGTGCAGCTTCTTCTTGTCCGCGTCGCTCAGCCCCTCACGGCTGTCCGAGCCGACGATCAGGTACGTCGTGCAGTCGCCTTCCTCCGGCCGCTCGATGACCTTGGAGAGGTCCACCTCACGGCGCATCTTGGAGTCGGCCCAGAAATAGGTGCCTATGGAGACGCCGAGCACGATGACGAGCACGCATATGAACCCGACCTTGAAGCGCCGGCGCCAGTCCGGCGCGGGGCGGCCGGGCGCGTACCCGTCCCCGGGCCCGTACCCTCCGTCACCGTAGCCGTCGCCACCGTAACCGCCGCCCTGGGCGCCGTGGCCCGCTCGGTGGCCGGAAGGGTTCCCGTAGACCTGGCCCGTGTTGTAGCCGCTGTCGTAGGGGGTGCCGTAGCTGTCCTCGTACCCCTGCGACTGCTGCTGCGGGACCGGCGGTCGCTGCACATGGCGCATCGCGCGGGGCCCCTCGGGCTCCGCGCCCCGGCTGCCGCGTCCGTATCCATCGGGCCAATCATTCATGCGGAACAGTGTGCAGTCCGGTTCCGGCCTGCCAACAGGGTGGGTGACGAATCGCACCGCCCCTGTAGCGAAGCTGATGCAATGCGAAGGGCCGCAGGTCGTCGCACAGGGTGGGCATAAGGTGGACGCCATGACACAGCAGGCCCAGGACCCGGAGGGCACCATTTCGGGTAAGCCCACCTCAGCTTCGCGCACCACTCTCAGCCACATCATGACGGCCATGGACACCAACCTCCTCGGGACCGTGCACGGTGGTGTGATCATGAAGCTGGTGGACGACGCGGCCGGCGCGGTCGCCGGCCGTCACTCCGGTGGAGCCGCCGTCACGGCGTCGATGGACGAGATGGTGTTCCTCGAGCCCGTACGGGTCGGAGACCTTGTGCATGTCAAAGCCCAGGTCAACTGGACCGGCCGGTCGTCGATGGAGGTCGGGGTACGGGTACTGGCCGAGCGCTGGAACGAGTCGGACCCGGCGACCCACGTGGGCTCCGCGTACCTGGTGTTCGCGGCCGTCGACGAGGACGGCAAGCCGCGCACGGTGCCCCCCGTGATGCCCGAGACCGAGCGCGACGAGCGGCGCTACCAGGAGGCCCAGATCCGCCGCACCCACCGGCTGGCCCGCCGCCGCGCGATCAAGGAGCTGCGTGAGAAGCGGGTCACGGAGGGCTACCAGGACGAGGGCTGATCCTGCGGGCTCTCCTGAGTGCACGAGCCGCTCAGGGGCACACGGCCTCGTCCCCCGTCGTCGTGCGGAAGGCCCCGCGCCCCGCCAGGAGCGCCTCCGCCCGCACAGGGGTGACCCTGGTGAAGTCCGTGCCTGCCAGTACCCGCAGTGTGGGTCCCTGCTTCTTGACCGGGCGCAGCTCGCTCCCCGGCAGCGCGGCGGCAAGCGAGCGGGCCGAACGGTCCCAACGAGGGTCGTACGTCACGACCGTGCGGCGTAGGTTCCGCTGGTCGCCGTTGCGTGGTCGGCCGCTGGTGACGAAGCCGGTCGCACGCAGTCCCGAGTCGACCCGCGCGCCGAGTCCGTCGATGCCGGTCCCGTTGTAGACCTCCACCCTGACCTGCGAGGGCGGCACGTCGACCAGCACCTTCGGCGCACCCCGGCGCTTGCCGGCGGATCCGGGTGGTGACAGCGGCTTGTCCTCGCGCAGCGCTTTGAACAGCGCCCCCGCCTTCACCGAGTCCCACTGCACCGTCGAGCCGATGCCCCTGATCGGATGGCTGGAGTTCCGGACCGGCACCGAGGTGAACTCGGACGAGGCGGGGGTGAAGTCCCGCATCGCGCCGCCAAGGGCCAGCAGCTGATCGGTGCCGAAGGCCCGGTCGGCCCGCACCGAGTGCAGCATCGCCTGGCTGACCTGGCGGAACTTCACCGGGTTCAGCAGCACCCCGCTGTGGGTCGCCTGCTGGATCAGCGCCGCCATGAAGCGCTGCTGGCGCTCCATCCGGCCCAGGTCCGCAGCCCCGTCGACATGCCGTGAGCGCACGTACTGGAGCGCCTCACCGCCGTCCAGCTCATGGGTGCCGGCGGGCAGGTTCAGACCGGTGTACGTGTCCTTCATCGGACGGGCCGTGCAGATCCGCACCCCGCCGAGCGCGTCCACCGTCTTCATGAAGCTGGTGAAGTCGATCTCCAGATAGTGGTCGACCTTCAGTTTGGTGAGGCGTTCGACGGTCCGGACCGTGAGCGAGGGGCCGCCCTCCGCGTAGGCGGCGTTCAGTTTCACGGGATGGGTGCCGTGGGGCTGCCCGGTGGTCATGTCCGTGTGTGCGGGAAGCGTCACATAGGTGTCCCTCGGCAGGCTCACCACGCTCGCCCGCTCCTGGTCTTCCGACACATGGACCAGCATGATCGTGTCGGTGCAGTGGCAGGGGGCGCCGCCGAGCCGGTACTTGCGGCGTTCGACCGGGGTGATCCGGTCCCGCCCGTCGGTGCCCACCAGCAGGATGTTCGTGCCGAGCCCCGACTCCGGGCGGTTCTTCATGTCCTTGAAGGGGTCGACGCGGCCGATTCCGCCGTCCACGCCCGAGACGAGCGCGTGCCCGATCCCGCCCACCCCGAGCACTAGCATCGACAGACCCGTGACCGCACGCATCCGCCAGCCGGGCGGACGGGCCCCGGCCCCGGCCCGCGTCACAGTCCCTGCCTGGGGGCCGCGACCCTGTGAACCGCGACCCTGCGAACCGCGTTCCTGTGGTCTGCGCCGCGGTGGCTGCGCCGGGGCCACGGGCCTCGGGCGGGACGAGCGGGGCGGTGTGGGCACGAGGGGCACCTCGCTGGGGCCGGGGGCGGGGGCGTTCGGGGGATCCTCAGAACCGTAGGCCCATACGATCTGCGCCAGCGGGAGGCGGACCGGGCGGCGCGCACCGGTGTCGCCCGTTCGCGGTAACGTGGCGTGCGAAGCCGAAGTCTCCCGGGGACAATCCCCGGACCCCCGAGGAAGCCATGTCCACCGCTGCACCCGCCGTCTCCGTGATCATGCCGGTCCTCAATGAGGAGCGGCATCTGCGTGATTCCGTCCATCACATCCTTCAGCAGGAGTATGAGGGTGAGATGGAGGTGGTGATCGCGCTCGGCCCGTCCGGCGACCGCACCGACGAGATCGCCGCAGAGCTGGTGCGCGAGGACTCCCGCGTGCACACGGTGCCGAATCCCACCGGTCGTACGCCTGCCGCGCTCAACGCCGCCATCAAGGCCTCACGTCACCCGATCGTGGTACGGGTCGACGGCCACGGAATGCTGTCCCCCGACTACATCGCGACCGCCGTACGTCTGCTGGAGGAGACCGGCGCTCAGAACGTCGGCGGCATCATGCACGCCGAGGGTGAGAACGACTGGGAGCGCGCCGTCGCCGCCGCGATGACCTCGAAGATCGGTGTCGGCAACGCGGTCTTCCACACCGGCGGTGAGGCCGGCCCCGCCGAGACCGTCTACCTGGGGGTCTTCCGGCGCGCCGCCCTGGAGCAGCAGGGCGGCTACAACGAGGAGTTCATCCGCGCCCAGGACTGGGAGCTGAACTTCCGCATCCGTGAGGCCGGTGGGCTGATCTGGTTCTCGCCCGAGCTGAAGGTGCAGTACCGCCCGCGGCCGAGCGTCAGGGCACTGGCCAAGCAGTACAAGGACTACGGCCGCTGGCGGCATGTCGTCGCCCGCTACCACCAGGGCTCGATCAACCTCCGCTATCTCGCCCCGCCGACCGCGCTGTGCGCGATCGCCGCGGGCACCGTGGTGGGCGCCGCCCTCACCCCGCTGGGCTTCGTCATCCCGGGCGGCTACCTGGCGGCGATAGCCGCCGGATCGGTGCCGGCCGGGCGCGGACTGCCGCTGAAGGCCCGGCTTCAGATCCCCGTCGCGCTGGCCACCATGCACATGTCGTGGGGCTTCGGCTTCCTGACCAGCCCGCGCTCGCTCGCGAAGAAGGTCATCGCCAGCCGCAGGCCCGCGGTGCGCGCCTCGTCGCCCGACACCCCACTCGACGTCTGAGCACACCACAGACGATGACGGCGGCCCGGATGTGTACGCATCCGGGC